>CACZQL010000063.1 GCA_902783365.1 uncultured Bacteroidia bacterium
CAACCAACCCTACACCATGACCCCGGATCAGCTGGTAAGAGTCGCCAAAACCATCAAGCCGAAGGTGCTCTTCCCCTACCACTATTCCCAAACTGACATCAACGTCATCCCTGCCATGCTGAAAGGCGAAGACATCGATGTAAGAATCCGAAACTACCAATAAGACCTCCATGAAAATCATCCACACCGCCGACCTGCACCTGGGTCAAATTCTCTACCAAAGCTACGAACGAAGCGACGAACACGCCCATTTCTTCCAACAACTCGAATGCTGGTGCAAGCAGCACCAACCCGACGCCCTCGTCGTGAGTGGCGACGTGTTCGACATCCAGCAACCCTCTGCCTCCACCCGAAAAGCCTTCACCGACTATTTCGTGCAGCTCCACCTCCAATGCCCCGCGATGCACATCGTCATCACCGCCGGCAACCACGACTCCGCCTCGCGCATCCAGGCCGACAACGCCGTGTGGACCCTGGCCAACACCCACCTCATCGGAGTGTCGCCCAGCATCGACCTCCTCGACGGTCCCGACGGCTGGCAAGATAACTACATCATCCGCCTCGAAAACGGCTTCATCGTCGCCCTCCCCTACATGAGCGGCGACCGCCAACGACAGATACAGTCCATCCTCGACCGGGTGGCCGCACAAAACCCACAACACCTTCCCGTCGTGCTGATGGCCCACCTCGCCGTGACAGGCTCCGACGCCACCGGCCACGACTTCGAGATCGGGAAAATAAAAACCGTCGATCTGAAATCCCTCGGCACCGGCTACGACTACCTCGCCCTCGGACACATCCATAAACCTCAAACCCTCAACCACCCCGAAGACAACTTCACCGACACCGTCACCTACCCCTCCCCCGCGGCAAGATACTCCGGCAGCGCCCTCCACGTGAGCTGCGACGAGACCTACCCCCACAGCGTCAGCCTCGTGGAAATCGACCAAGCCGGCGGCAACGTCAACATCCAACAGCTGCCCATCGAACAACTTAGGCACTTCTACGTGCTGCCCCTCGATGGCTCCTCCTTCCTCTCCGACATGGATGCCCTCCAAACCATCCGCGACCTGGCCGACCAAGGCGAGGAATGCTACTTCCGCCTCCGCATCGACCGCCACACCTTCCTGCCCGACAACTTCAACCAACAGATCTACGACCTCCTCGCCCAGTGCCACAACCGCCTCCGCTACAACCCCAAACACCTCTGGACCGGCGAAGGCGACGACGACGCAGAACACCAAAAACTCGTGTTCGAGGTAGCCGAGCTACAACAGATGACCGACCCCATGGTCTTCATCGAAAAGACCCGCGACCAATACCCCGACCTCGACATCGAAGAAGTGCGCGACGCCTTCGAGGAAATCAAGGAGGAAATCCGCCGCCACGACGAGGAGGAGAAAGCCGCCCTCATCGCCAAAGAAGCCGAAAAAGCAGCCAGGAAAGCCAATAAAACAAACCAAAAACAACCATCATGAAAATCAAAGAACTACACCTCAGAAACATCGCCTCCATCGAGACCGCCGACATCGACTTCGAGAAAGGCCTCAACGACGGCATCACCGGCGACCCCGCCTCCATCTTCCTCATCACCGGCGACACCGGCGCGGGTAAGTCCGTCATCCTCGACGGCATCTCCATGGCCCTCTACAAGACCACCCCTCGACTCACCGGCGTGAAAAACACCAACAACAACGAGTTCACCAACGCCGAAGGCGAAAACGTCAGGGTCAGCTGCCTCGAACAATACACCCGCCTGGGCATCTCCGAAAACTCCCCCTCCTACAGCATGGTGGTCTTCGAAGGCAACGACGGCATGGAATATACCGCCCGCCTCAGCCTGGGATTCCTCCGAGGCAACACCAACAAAGAAGGCAAACGCCCCCTGAAATACCGCAGCCCAAAATGGGAAGTGAAAACCGGCAACGCCGACTTCACCTCCGACAGCGTGGAACAAACCATCCTCAACGCCGTCGGCCTCACCTTCGAACAGTTCGGTCGCATGGCCATGCTCGCCCAAGGCCAGTTCGCCGCCTTCCTCACCGGCGACAAGTCGGAACGGTCGGAAATCCTCGAACAACTCACCAACACCCAACACTTCTCCGCCTACGGCGACGCCATCAGCCGTCTCTACGAAAAAACCAAAACACAACGAACCTCCCTCCAAAAACAACTCGACAGCTTTAAAGCCAACCCCCTCGCACAGATCGCCCCGAACGAGCTCGCCGAAGAACGGAACAAACTGGTGGAAGAACGACAAACCGTCAGCCAACAAGCCAAGAAAAACGCCGACACCCTGAGCCTCGTGCTGAGCATCCTCCAAAACGAAGCCGACCAAGCCAAAGCAACCCAAGAGCGACAACGCCTCGAAACACAACAAAACTCCCCGGAATTCCAACAGTCAAAATCACTCGTGGAACGCTGGGATGCCACCCACCCCCAACGGCAACAACTCGACCGCCTCAAACAAGCCTCCCAGAAAAAAGCCAACGCCCTCCAACAGCTCAACCAACTGAGGGCTCCCTTCGTCCAACTCTCCGAAGACCTGGCATACCGCATCCAACAAGCGCAGCAACAAGACGACCTCCTCTTCCGACAAAAACTATGGCTCGACGAACGGAAGGACCGCGACACCCTCTATACCAAACATGGGGAATACCTCCTCAAAATGAGTGACTTCGCCTCGAAAACCGACAAACTCAAGCAACTCGTCACCCAACTGAAAGAAGAACAAGACAAAACCGAGAGCCTCTCCAAAGTCCTCAAAGAAGCCAACGAAAACGTACTGAAAGCCCGTCAAGCCGTCCAAGAAAAACAACAGGCTATCGACGCCCAAACCCAACGGCGCGCCAGCCTCAACCCCGATGGCATCAACAGCCTGTTTACCCAAGCCCAGCACCGGAAAAACAACCTCGACCTGCTCGTCAAATCTATGGAACTCCTGGCCAAACACCAACAGGACCAACAACAGCTCCAACAGGAAATCAACCGTTCCCAACGAACCCTGAACGAGTTGGAGGCCCGCAAAAAAGCCGCCGAAGAGGACTACCAGAAGAAAAAAACAGCCGATGACGAAGCCAAACAACGCCTCAACACCCTGAAAATGAGCGTGAGCGACACCCTGGTGGAACTTCGCAAACGCCTGCAAAACGAGCATTCCGAGACCTGCCCCCTCTGCGGACAACCCATCCAGCAGCTCCATCTCGACGAGGAATTCCAACACCTGCTCACCCCCTTGGAAAAAGAGCAACAGAAAACCACAGAAGCGTTAAAGTTATCTGAACAACAGAAAAACCAATCGACGAGTGCCTACCATCAAGCCGAGGGCGAACTGACCGCCAAGCAAAAGGCTTTTGAAGCCGGGGAAAAACAACATGCCCAGGAACAGAAACAGATACTGACGGACGCCCTTGCCGCAGGCCTCAACACCACCCAACCCCTTGAGGAGCAAATCCCCGCCGCAAAAGAAGCCGTCGAAGGAGAAATCCAACGTTTGAGCGCCGCCCAAAAAGAGGCTGAAGACCTGCAAAAAGACATCAACCGCCTCTTGAATGAGAAAAAACCTTTGGACGAGGTCCAGCGCAAGGCGGAAAAAGCCCTTCAGCAAGCCCAACACGACCTCGACAACAACCAACGCGACATCGAGAACCTTCAAAAACAAAACGACGAGCTCAAGACCAGCCTCTTACAACTCGACAAAGAGCTGACGGCCACCTTGACCAACTACGATTCCGAGTGGAAGTCCCATTGGGAAAGCACCTGCACCCAATTGCGCCAAGAAGCAGAGCGTTATCTCGCCAACAAGACCAAGCACGAGACAGACAAAGCCAACCTTGAAGTCCTGCAAACCAACAACGCCACCCTTCAGAAAAACCAGTTAAAGATCCTGGAGCTCCAGCCCGAGTGGAAGAACGAGTTCAACGCCAAGACCTACCCTTCACCCAACATCTTTGTCGAGTGGACCAACCTCCTGTCACAAACCAGCGCCCTGAAAGGCAGCATCACCGAAGGAGAGACCACCATCCGGGAATGCCAGTCCGCCTTGGACGACTACTACACGCAGTCGGAGACCACGCAAGCGCAACTGGAGACCCTCCTGCAACAGGCCGGGCATATCGAGCCGGCACGCAGAACCATCAACGAGTGCCTCGCCGCCATGAAGTCGAACACCGACGCCATCGCCCGCTACACGGCGCAAATCACCCAAGGCATGACGCAATTGGGAATCACCCAACGCGAGGAACTACCCGAAAAAACGGCCTTGGAAGAAGCTGGAAAAGCCTTGCAAAAACAGTTTGAAGAATTGGTGAGCCGCATCGCCGCTATCGAGCAGCAACTCAAAGACTATGAAGCCTTTGAAAAACAGCTCAAGGACATCGAGATTCAGCTGGATCAAGCCCAAAAGGTGTATGACAAATGGGAGAAGCTCAACCGTCACTTCGGCGGAAAGCGCTTCCGTGTCCTGGTGCAGACCTACATCCTGCGCCCCCTGCTCAATAACGCGAACATCTATCTGCAGAAGATCACCGACCGCTACACCCTGACGTGCAGCGAGGACAACGAGCAGCTGGCCATCCTCGTCCTCGACCGCTACAACAAGAACCAAGTGCGCAGCGTCACCGTGCTCTCCGGCGGAGAGCGGTTCATGATCTCACTGGCACTTTCGCTCGCCCTCTCCTCGCTCAACCGCCCCGACATGAACGTCAACATCCTCTTCATCGACGAGGGCTTCGGCACTTTGGACGAACATTGCCTCGACTCGGTGATGGCCACCCTCGAGAAGCTGCAAGACATCGCCGGGCAAAACAACCGCCGCGTGGGCATCATCTCCCACCGCGAAGAGCTGGAGGACCGCATCCCCGTGAAAATCAAAGTCAAAAAGCAAGGCGAAGGAAGAAGTACGGTCGAAATCGAGAAAAAAACTTGATTCATGAGGAAAAAGCTTTATCTTTGACACGAAAAAGACAAAGCCTATTCCCCGTCATGAAAAAAGCCTTTTTGTTATTACCCATTTTATTGTTATCCAATGTTTTAGCATTTTCACAGGAAGTGTATTACGCAGGTTATAGCCTTTCGGAAGGACATAAAACCGCTTGTGTGTATCAAAACGAGACCCTGTTGTATTCCATCGGGAACCCAACGGAAGACCATGAAGCCAGTGCCTTGACCATTTCCCCCTTCAACCACGATGTCTATTGGGTGAACAACCGTTATCCATCTGGTAGCCAAGTATTTGGAGATGTCTATAAAAACGGCCAGCTGTATTTGGAGAACGAGGCCGACACAAAAATTAACCGGCTATGCCTCCACGACGAAGATGACTTGTGGTGTGCGGGCTCCAAGCTCGGCAACGACCGGCAATGGCACGCCGCCGTGTGGAACGGTTCGTCCCCCACCCCGCATTGGACCTTGCTGGGCGAGAGCGGCAAAGGCGCCGAGGCGCATGGCATCTGCTTCATCCGCAACTCGGCAAGCACCATCAGGGTGTTCACCTGCGGCCACATCAACAATGCCTCGGGTATCCCCAATGCCACCATCTGGCGCAACGACATGAGCCTCTTTACCCTCTCCAACCTCGAAAGCCATGCTTACGACATCACCTATTATAATGGCGACATCTACACCGTCGGCGTCGAGAAAAACAACAGCACCGGCAATTTCGTGACCAAGGTATGGCGCAACGCCACGGTGCTGCATACCCTGACCCAACCCTCGCACAACTCCGCAGGACTCCGCATCAAAGTCGATGGCGGCGACGTGTATGTCATCGGCTGGGAAGACAACGAACAAAAAGTATGGAAAAACGGCACTGTCCTTTACTCCTTGAGCCAAGGCAACAAGGAGCTCCACAGTATCGATGTGACTTCAGGAGGCATTTATTTCGGCACCGACATCGTATATAAAGACAACGCTCCTCTCTATGCAACAGCAGGATGCGAACGCGTCAACGACTTGATGGTCAAGGAAGAATGCCTTAGTCAGGAAGCACGCACGCTCCCCTATTTCGAGGGTTTCGAGATGGGGGCCACCGACTGGGAATGCTGGGTGAAGGCCGACGAGGGTGTCAACTACAGCGCCAACGGCAACTATGAGTTCGGCTGCTACTGGCACCGCTCCGGCGAAGGCGACGGCACCCTTCCACAACCTGCCACCGGACAACATTGCGCCTACCATGAATGGAACTCCAACTTCGACCAAGAAGGATGGCTGGTCAGCCCGAAACTCTATTTGCAACCCAACAGCGACAGCACCTTCCTAAGCTTCCAAACCCGCGAGCGACTCAGCCCCTGCACCTACGAAGGCGTCCTGATCTCCACCACCGACATGAGTCCGGAGAGCTTCACCGTGCTGTGGGAACAAAAGGACTATGCCGCCTCCAACGTGTGGAAGACCGTCAAACTCGACCTCACCGAATATCAAGGCAATGAGGTCTATCTCGCCTTCAAATACGGCGGACAGCTCGGCCACGGCTGGTACCTCGACGATGTGCTGGTGGAAGAACACCTCACCAACAGCACTCCCGAGCCAACCCCCGCCACGCGCTCCCTCTATCCCAATCCAGCCGCAGAAAGCCTCCACATCGAAGGCCTTCAAAATGAATGCGAAATATTGATTTACAACACCTTTGGAATTCTGATCTCACGCTTTACCGTGCAGCCCGGCCAGGAGATTGACCTGCGCCATCTGGCCCCAGGCCTCTACCTGTTACGCTGCGGCAACAACCTCCTTCAATTCGTCAAACAATAAACATTCAATACCATGCTTCGAAAAATCAGAATCTGCCTGTCCGTCATCGTGATGCTGTTGGTGACCCTACTGCTGCTCGGCATCGGGTTCAACATCAACCTCTGGGCAGGCTGGGTGGCCAAAATCCAGTTTCTGCCTGCCCTGCTGGCTTTGAACTTCGTGGTCATCGCCATCCTCATCCTACTCACCCTTCTTTTCGGAAGGATCTATTGCAGCGTGATCTGTCCCTTGGGTATCATGCAAGACTTCTTCACCTGGCTGGGAGGGAAAGGCCGGAAAAACCGTTTCCAGTATCAAAAAGAGCACAAGATACTGCGTTACAGCGTATTGGCGGTTTTCATCATCTGCCTGATCATCGGTTTTGCCCCCGTCACCACCCTGATTGCGCCTTATAGCGCCTACGGACGCATCGTCAACAACCTGTTCAAGCCCCTGTTCGACTGGCTCAACAACCTCCTCGCCCACGCCGAAGCCGGCAAGGAGAGCTACCGTTTCAGCGAGGTGCAGATCTGGATGCGGAGTGTGACCACCTTTGTGGTGGCGTTGCTCACCTTCCTCGTCCTCGCGGTCATCGCCTGGCGCGACGGCAGGGCTTATTGCAACTCCATCTGCCCCGTAGGCACCACCTTGAGTTTCTTCTCCAGATATTCCCTTTTCAAGGTGCGTTTCGACAAGAGCAAGTGCAAGAATTGCAGTGTGTGCGAGAAGAGTTGCAAGGCCAAAGCCATTGATTTCAAAGCAGGTACCATTGACTATTCTCGGTGCGTGGTCTGTGGCGACTGTCTGGCGAAGTGCAAGTTCGACGCCCTCCATTATACTAGCAAGTCGGCGGTGACTCCCGAGAGCGTCCCCGAGAAAGCGGAAGCGGCACCCGACCCGTCGCGGCGTTCCTTCCTCATCGGCACTGCCATCGCCGCCGGCACCGTGGCCACCGCGAAGGCCCAGATGAAAGTCGATGGTGGCCTGGCCGTCATCGAGGACAAGAAAGCCCCCAAGCGGGAGACACCCGTCACCCCTCCCGGATCCATCTCGGCGCGCCATATACAGCGTCACTGCACCGCCTGCCAGCTCTGTGTGACCAGCTGCCCGAACAACGTGCTACGGCCCTCCACCGACGTGAGCCACTTCATGCAACCCGTGATGTCGTTCGAGCGCGGCCACTGCCGTCCCGAGTGTACCCGGTGCAGCCAAGTGTGTCCCACCGGGGCCATCAAACCCATCACCAAGGAAGAAAAGACCGGCATCCATGTGGGTCACGCCGTATGGGTCAAAGAGAACTGCGTGGTGCTCACCGACGGCGTCAGCTGCGGCAACTGCGCCCGCCACTGCCCCACCGGTGCCATCCAGATGGTGGAATATCAACACAACGGCAAGAGTGTCATGATTCCCGCCGTTGACGAAAACAAGTGCATCGGCTGCGGCGCCTGCGAGCATCTCTGCCCCGCAAGACCGTTCAGTGCGATTTATGTGGAAGGGATTGGGGTACACCATTGTTAAGAAGACAGAAGACAGAAGACAGAAGACAGAAGTAAGAAGTAAGAAGTAAGAAGATGAAAAGAAGAGATTTTATAAAAAAACTAGGTGGGGCTGCCGTGGCAACCTCGGTGGTGCTTGCCGCCTGTGACACAAAAGACAAACCCATTGTTCCCTCCAACGTCACCGACGGGCAGGGCGAGATGACCTACCGGGTCAACCCCAACTCCGGCGACAAGGTGTCGCTGCTGGGCTACGGCATGATGCGCCTGCCCATCGAAAACGGCGACGACCTGCGTAAGAACCCCAACGCCCAAATCGACCAGGAGATGGTGAACGAGGAAATCGACTACGCCCTGGCGCATGGTGTCAATTACTTCGACACCTCCCCGGTCTATACCCGTGGACGCTCGGAGACCGCCACCGGCATCGCCCTGTCAAGGCATCCGCGCGACAGCTACTTTATCGCCACCAAGCTGTCGAACTTCTCGCCCGGCACCTGGAGTGCCGAAGCCTCCAAGGCCATGTTCGAGAACTCGCTGAAACAGCTGCAAACCGACTACCTCGACTACCTGTTGCTCCACAGCATCGGCGGCTCCAACGACAACATGACGAGCATGGAGATGTTCAACGCCCGTTTCATGGACAACGGTATCCTCGACTGGCTCGTGGAGCAGAAACAGGCCGGACGCATCCGCAACCTGGGCTTCTCGTTCCATGGCGACAAAAACCTGTTCGACACCATGTTGCAGTGGCACGACGAGGGAAAATACCACTGGGACTTCGTGCAGATCCAGATGAACTACGCCGACTGGAACTACGCCAACCGCATCGACGCGGACAACGTCAACGCCAGCTATCTCTACGAGGAGCTGCACCGCCGCGGCATCCCCGTGGTCATCATGGAGCCCTTGTTGGGAGGCCGTCTCGCCAAACAGCCCGACTTCATCGTGAAGCAGATGAAGGAGCGTGAGCCAGAGACCCCCGTGGCCCGCTGGGCCTTCCGTTTCGCTGGCACGCCCGAAGGCGTTCTGGTGGTCCTCAGCGGCATGACCTACATGGAGCATCTGGTGGAAAACGTCGCCACCTACTCTCCCCTTCGTCCCATCACCGACGAGGAGAACGAGTTCCTGATGAAGGTCGCCGAGGAGTTCGTGGAACTTCAAACCGTGCCTTGCACCGCTTGCAATTACTGCATGCCCTGCCCCTACGGCTTGAACATTCCCGCCATCTTCGCCCACTACAACGACTGCATCACTGAGGGCAAGATGCCTGCGGGCAACCCCGAGGCCGAGGAATACCGCCGCAACCGCCGCGCCTTCCTCGTGGGCTACGACCGTGAAGTGCCGCCCCTGCGACAGGCCGACCATTGCATCGGATGCCGTCAGTGCGAGTCGCATTGCCCCCAAAAGATCGCCATCGCAAGCGAGATGCAACGCATCGACGCCTACGTGGAACAACTGAGAAGGAAATGAAAACGGAAAACGGAAAGTGGAGAGCCATAATAGGGGTGTTGTTGTTTTTTGGGGTCGTTTCATGTGGCCATCAACAGGATTCGTTGGTGGGCCATTGGACGGCCGAGAAGGTGAATGTGGACTTTGATGAAAACATCGCCACCCCTGAGATGGTACGGCAGCTCGGGGAGCTGGACAAAAACAACAGCATCGATATCACGAGTGACTCCCTCTTGGTGTGGGTCTCCAACGGCGACACCCTGACAAGCCGCTGTTCCCTTCGCGGCCAGACCCTCTTTATCGACGGGAAACCTTTCGCCCAATGTTCAGAAGGCCGTCTCATCACCGAAGAGACCACCCCATTGGGCAAGGTCACCGTTCAATACACACACCAAAAATAGGAATAAAAAATCCTAACCGACTGACAATCAGTTAGGATAAGTGAACCCGCAGGGAATCGAACCCTGATCGAAGGAACCGGAATCCTTTATTCTATCCATTAAACTACGGGTCCAAGCGCTTTCGCGCTGCAAAGATAGTAGTATTTCTTAAATGAAAAAAATAAAAACTAAAAACTTCATCTGGATCTCATTAATAATTCCAGGATGAACTGAGCTACCGGAACAGCATTTCTTCCGTTTCCATTCCCCAACAGCTGTCTTCGTCCTGTATCATCCCACTCATATCTTATAATCTGACCAAGCCAGCAATAAGGGGTGTAAATAGCTGGTCTCGCATAAACATTGGATCCCTCGACAATAATGGTTACCTCATATCGAGTACGGACATCGCCACATTTTTCACCGATATAATTCACCATACCTTCAATCCTTGCCTCAGTATCACTGACTTGATACATGTGGTCAATGGAGGTGCCCGGCTTATAGGTCCCGCCAAAATTTGCGATCAATCCTTTTAACGCACCGGTAACATCGTCCATAAGCTCTTGCTTATCCGCAGCTGTGAGTTGAATTTCCTGTTCCTGGGCCTTCACAGCGCCGAACAAAGAAAAGACCATAACGGCCAAAAGTAACATTTTTTTCATCTCAACATCCCTAAATACGTGTCGGGCACAACTTCTAAATGAACTATTGATGATTTGTTTTACGATAATTCTGGTAAAAGGGCGAATTGTGGAATTCCATGCTTTCCGCTTGACCTTGAACTTCAATCTCTGCCAGGTCATAAGTTTCCGCATAGTTGGCGCCGTTCTTCAATTGACCACACACACGGATCTTGTGTTCCGGGGCCTCAGCAAAGAAAAGCACCCTTGCGCTGTCAAACGCGGATTGCATGACCACGCCACCAACCGCTTCCCACTGACAAGTCAGGGTGTGATCGGCATTTTTCAATTTGAAACAATACTCCTTTGTAAGCTTCACAAGTTCAGGTCGAGGAGCCATCTGTCGATAGAGGAAACGGGTGGAAGTATCCGTAATCAGCTGAAAATAATCCGACAAAGACCCGTCATCGTTGACGTGGAGACTATGCCCGCCACCCACCTTGGTATGCAACTCACTGATGCGTGAACCCTTGGCATATTGGTCAATGCATTGCGAACCGTACATTTTGCCACACAAATACTGATTTGCGGGAATCCTCACATCTTTCGTCCAGTCTTGAGCCTTTCTCATCAAGTCGGCATATTCCGGAGCCCTGGCTGACACAATATCGGCCACTGAATCCACAAAAACGCAAATCGGGGTGGACAATTTGCGGAAAGGATAATCATAATCGTACGCCACGATCGAATCGGCGTCACCATGGAAAGAAAGTATGGCGGTTTGTTTTGAGTTATCGAGCATCTTCACATCATGCAATGCCCCCCACATGTTCACCACCGCCTTGATGTTGAAAGTAGTGCGGTCGTAAGGCGCCGTATTGGCGTTCACCGTCTCAATGTCGCCCAAATCGTAAAAGAAGTTAAGGACATCGAGAAGATAGCCATACGTACATTTCGGTCGGTTCCAGTTTCTCATGAAAGCGAGGTTCAATGCCGTGATGGCCCCGGCGCTGCTGCCGCCCACAAAAAGCCAATCGGGATTGATTTTGTATTGTTCTGCATGACGAAGCATGTAGCACATAGCCGCATACGCATCCTGAACGGCGCAGTAACCCGCCCTGTCCACATTGTAGGGCGTTATTGGCAAAAACCCGATACGGTAATTGATATTGGCCACCACATAGCCCATCGAGGCGAAGTGCTCGCTCCACTTGACGAAGGCCTCCGAGCGCTTGTCGCCATTGAAAAACGCCCCACCATGGATGAGCATCAGCAAAGGCCTGCTTTTAAGGTCATCATTTTCAGGGTAATACACATCCATCGTCAACTTCAGGTCTTTCTTTGTCAAATCCTCCAAATTCAATTTTTCCATCACGATGGACCGATAATCATTCTCATCATCTGGTTCCGGAAAGCTTTCCCAAAAACCCAATGCTGTCGCATAGACAAGGTTGCTGTCACAAGCCACGCGATACAGCTTGTCGCGATAGGGATAACTCGTTTCAACGACTGAAGACGGCGTCACCGACAATGGAGCAAACCGTAGCGACTCATGGGTTCCTCCACGGGAAAACTTCACAAGCAAAGTGTCGTGATTCATCTCCACAACGACATCCTGCTCCGTTGAGTCAGACACCAAGAGGCTTTTGCTTCCCAAGCCCCCTTTAATACGAAATGAATGCGGTTCCGACATACCATCACCGGCAACGTACCAACGCCCCGAGACCTCTCTCCCATCCACTTGGTCAACACAGACGACTCTGTCAATGGTATCAACCGCCACGTAACACGCATGGCTTCTTATCTGCTCAAAATTCACGCTACTGCACGCGCAGGTCATCCCCAAGAGGCCTAAAAGAAAGAGGCCGGCAAATAACAAAGTGTTTGGTTTCATACTCAAGATATGATTTGTAAGGGCGATGTTAATTGAGGGCAAAAGTAACAAATATATCCATAGGAACGGAAATAATCCGTATTTTTGCAAAAAGCTTTCGTTATGAATCAAAACCTAAAAGGATTAGTACAAAAATATCAAGCCAATAGAGATAATTACCTGTCCGACAATTATAACGAGACGTTGCTACGCAATGATTTCCTTGATCCGTTATTTGAATTGCTCGGGTGGGATATCAAGAATACAACTGGACGTCCGACGAATGAGCGTGAAGTGGTTTTGGAAGAGCCTTTGAAGGCAGGAGCCTCTGAAAACACTAAGAAGCCTGACTACACCTTTCGCCTGTTTTCAGAGCGTAAGTTTTTCCTCGAAGCGAAGAAACCTTGCGTGCATATCAACGATATTGATGCACCAGCACGTCAGGTTCGTCGTTATGGTTATACGGCCAATTTAAAAATCTCTGTGCTTTCGAACTTCGAGTACCTGATGATATATGATACCTCAGTCAAAGTGGAGGAAACGGATTCCAATCAAAAGGCCCTCATCAAGAAGTACCACTATACAGAATACGAAAATAAATTTGAGGAGCTACATCGTTTGCTCGGCAAAGACTCCGTGTATTCTGGCCAGTTTGATGAAGAATGGAAATACATAGAATTGCAGCTTCAAAAATCTTCTGTTGACAAAGAGTTTTTGAACCAAATAAACGAGTGGCGCCTTCTTCTTGGAAATGAAATCCTGAATGTGATGCCTACTATTGATATAGAAGAACTGGGCGATATTGTTCAAAGCTATATCAATAAAATACTCTTTCTGCGTGTCTGTGAAGACAGAAATATCGAGACCTATCAGGCTTTGTTTCGAATCGCAAACGAACAGCAGTTCTCCGAGCTTGTAAAGAAATTTAGAAACGCAGACAGAAAGTATAATTCTGGACTATTCAAGCAAAAAATGTCTAGTGAAATTATCTGTAATATTAGTTCTTCTTTTTGGAAGATAATACGACAGCTATATTTTCCAGAAAGTCCTTATTCTTTTTCCGTTCTGTCTTCGGATATTTTGGGACGTATATATGAGATATTCCTAACACAACGCCTTGCCCTGATTGACGGGAATCTTGTTATTGTAGATAAGCCAGATAACATCGATAGAGATATTGTTACGACACCGCACTTCATCATTAGTGAACTTCTTCGGCAAACTATTAAAGAAGGAACGACAGGGAAAAGCAAGTCTGATATTCTAGCGTTAAAATGTGCAGATATAGCATGTGGCTCTGGAGCATTTCTGCTAGAAGTATTTCAGACCCTTTGCGACTTGATGACAGACTATCTAATAATCAAAGATCGATCCCAATTGATACAGACAAGCATTGACACATATAAACTGGATTTCGCGACAAAAAAACAAATACTAACTAGGTGTATCTTCGGCGTTGACAAAGATTTCAATGCGGTTGAAGCATGTAAGTTTGGGTTGTTGCTGAAACTGTTAGAAGGAGAAGACGCCAATACGCTAGCGTTATACCACCCCGTTCTTCCGGATCTTGATAATAATATTTTCTTTGGGAATAGTTTGCTCTCACCAGATGATGTACTAGATTCTAATGTGGCCGAAATCAATCCTTTTGATTTTGGTGACTTAAAATTCGATTATATAGTTGGTAATCCGCCATACATGAAAACGGAGGATATTAAGACTATTACTCCGTTAGAACATAAGATTTATCCACAAAAATACCCCCATGGAGCATATAAACAATACGATAAGTATTTTCTCTTCATTGAGCGTGCCTTATCACTTCTAAAAGATGGAGGACACTTGGGGTATATTGTGCCTAATAAGTTCATGAAAGTTGCTGCCGCGGAGGGAATCAGAAGTCTCATTGCTGATAACCATGCTTTGAAAAGCATTACATCATTTGGCGCTCATCAAGTATTTGCTTCCAAGGCGAAAGCAACCTATACATGCTTATTGGTTTTGAAAAAAGGCCATTGCTCGGAATTTAGCTATACAGAAGTAAATAATTTGAAAAATTGGATAGCTCGCAAAGAAGAGGCTAGTCAAACTAACACATGGAATGAAAGTTATATTTCAAAAAACACATGGGTGTTATTTACGGAGGATAAACGTCATTTATTTGAACAGTTGACTAAAAACAGCAAACCACTTGTTGATATTCTTGGCGAGGATTACATATTTAATGGAATACAGACAAGCAAAAACTCTGTATATGTTTTTAAGCCTATACGCGAAGATGAAGACTATTTCTATTTTAAGGCAAGTAACCAGCAGGAGTATAAGATAGAGAAGGGACTTACCAAAGCATATTATGAAACGGATAGAGGTGGTGACAGATTTGAAACGTATAAAGATTTTGAGCCCAATGCACATGTAATATTTCCCTACAAGAAAAACAAAAGAAGAAATGGGGTTACGCTTGTCCCGCTGAAAGAGATTCGGCGAAAATATCCCCATCTGTTCATATACCTTTCAGATTTCAAAGAGATCTTGGAGCATCGAAGCATCTCACCCAAACCCAAAACGCCGGATGAATGGTATCGATATGGCAGGAGCCAGAATTTGACAGCTTGCGAGATTAAACAAAAACTAATTGTTGGTGTGATGTCTCAAGGGGACAAATATGCAATAGATAACAATGGTACCATTGTGTCATCTGGAGGTACAGCCGGTTATTGCGTCATCAGTATTCCGTCCGATTTACAATATTCAATATACTATATACAAGCTGTTCTTGGCTCTATACAAGGAGAATGGCTAGCATCGCTATATGGTGAAATATTCAGGGGAGGTTTTATTTCGCGTGGGACTAAGGTACTTGAGCAAATTCCTGTGAGGACTATAGACTTCTCCAATGCAGAGGAGAAAAGTATGCATGACGACATTGTGGATCGTCAGAAGAAATTGATTAGTCTTGGAGATAAGATTTCTAAGGCATCTGGAAACAAACGCAAACTTACACCCTTGCAGAGACGTTTTGCCAACTTGATGAGAGAGCAACAGAATGCCATTAATGCTCTTTATGGAATGACTGAGGAAGAAGCTTTGTTAATCCCCAAAATCAAGGAACAATATGCAGCTGATTGAGGACGCTTCCGCACAAAAATTGCGTGGTGCATACTACACGCCGCCAGCAATTGCTTCGTTTATACTCCACTGGGGCATAAACGGTAGCACTGATGCTGAAATATTGGAGCCAAGTTGTGGTGATGGTGTATTCTTGGAGCAAATGGCAAAAGAGCACATGTTGTTCCATCATGCCACAGCTGTTGAATACGAAACCGTAGAAGCAGAAAAGGCTCGTGCAATAGGACTTCATGATTCCGAAGTGATTAATTCTGACTTCCATCATTTCTGTTTAAATACAGAGCATAGGTTCAATCTCGTCGTTGGCAATCCGCCGTTTATCCGCTATCAATATTATGATGAAGGACAGCAGATATTGGCAGGCGAGATATTCAAGAAAGCAGGATTAAAACGCTCTAAGCTGACCAATGCCTGGGTGACATTTGTTGTAGGATGTAGCTTGCTGCTGAAAGAACATGGCAAGATGGGATTCGTTATTCCATCTGAACTTCTTCAAGTGACTTATGCACAACAACTGAGAAAGTATCTGGCCACATCGTTCAATAAGATTAACATCATTTCATTCGAGAACCTGGTATTTGAGGAAATCCAACAAGAGGTGGTGCTTTTGCTGTGCGAACGTACCGGCACAGGAGAACACCTGATCGAACATATCGAGGTGAAAGATGCAGAGACATTGCAACAACTTGACCCTCATCGGCTGAAACTTCCCACTAAGCAGATAGATTTCCATGCAGACAAGTGGACTTACTACTTCCTTGACAAAGAGGAACTTGACTTCCTTAATAAAGTCAGGATTGATGGTATGCCAAAGATCGGAACTTATGCTGATGTCGAGGTTGGTATCACGACAGGTTCAAATGGTTATTTCACTGTGCCACAAAGCGTAGTAGATATGTATCAGTTACATGAATATGCTCGTCCTATGGTAGGTCGTAGCGTGCAGGTAAATAGCCTTTGTTTTACAAAAGCTGACTGGCAACAGAATCTTGCGAATGGTGTTAAAGCTAATCTGCTGGTATTTACCCCAGATGCCAAAGAGAATGGCAATGAGGGAACCAAGGCATATATTGAGAATGGCGAACAGCGAGGAATCAATAAGGGTTACAAGACAAGCATCCGTGATGACTGGTATGTGATACCATCCATCAAACTATCTGACGCTCTATTCCTTCGTCGAAATAATCTGTATCCCAAGTTCGTGTTGAATGATGCTCAGGCTTACACTACGGACACCATGCATCGTGTTTTTATCAAAGAAGGTGTGAACCGCAAGGCATTTGTGGTAAGTTACTACAATTCGCTATCATTTGCTTTTGCCGAGATATTAGGCCGCAACTTTGGTGGTGGCGTTTTAGAATTGATGCCGAGTGAAGTTGAAGGCGTCTATCTACCTTATCGCGAAGACAATGCCAAATTGTTTGAGCAAGTTGATCAGATGGTTCGTGAGAAGAAAACGGCTGATGAGATACTCGACTTCACAGACAGGGAGCTGCTTCGAAAAGGCATGGGATTCTCTGAGACAGAAACCAAGATGGCCCGTTCTATATGGTATAAACTGATGGGTCGCAGATTGAACCGCGAGACTATGGAGAAAGCTAATCCAGAAGAGAAACGCAAGAGTAAAAAAGCCAATGCAAGAGTAAAGCAACTCAACTTCTTCGATGCGCTCCAGCAATAACCTGATACTTTTGCAGAGACCTCTATGAGATATTAAAACAGCCCTATGTCATACCATCCGAAATTCGGATACTACGACAGAGAACCTCACCCCCATCTTTGATATTATGGAATTCAGGTTCATGACACCCGCGAGGCTTCGCCCATTTGAATTCTGCTCCACTACGCGACCGTATTGGGTCGTTTGGGCAAAGGCATTAAACGCAATCAAAAGGAAAAACAATGTTAAAGCCTTGGCATGAGTAAAAAAAATGTAATTTTTTCACATTTATCCGTCACATCGCCCAACGGACTGACGAGTCAAAGTCCACTCTCCACTTTCCACTCTCCACTCTCCACTTATCTAATGATCACCTCAATCGCTCCCACCCCGAATTTGGCGATGGAAGCCATGCGGTTCTCTGTGTTGTGGTAGTTTTTGAGCTCTTCGATGATGGCGTTTTTCAGCACACCGTTGCCCACCCCGTGGATGAAGGTGACCTTGGTGTAATCGGCGGCGATGGCGCTGTCGAGCATCTTCTTGAAATAGTCCATCTGGATCTTGAACATGTCGTGGCTCGAAAGGCCGAGGATGTTGTCAACCAACTCGCCAATATGGAGATCGACGGTGGCCTCGCCGGGAGCCGTCTTGTGCTTGTCGATGGGCGCCTCCTGCTTGATAAGGTCCTTCTTGGGGGCTTGGGAACCCACCCCCTCCTTCAAAATCTTGGTGAAGTCGCCATCACCGCTTTTGAGCAAGACAAGGTCCGAGAGGCTGATCATCACCGCCTTCTCACCCAACAGGCCCGACATCAGATAGCTGCCTTCCTTAAAGAAACGATTGGTTCTCAACGAGAAAGGCGCATTCAGCGGCAGCAACACCGTGTCGGAGGTCTCCGCCGTGAAGATGGCCTGCACGATGCCGTTGCACCAATACTCCAGGTCATCGCGCGAGATGGTCTCCACCACCACCTTCTCGTATTTCTCCATCTGACCGTAATCCACGTTGACGAACTTGTCCTCCTCCTTGATGGTAAAGGTGTAAAGCATCTCGTAAGGCGTATGGTTCACCAGCACCACGTCCAAAGCACCCGTCAACAGCCACTGCTGCTCATGAGGGATGAAAGCCAGGTAAACGCCTTCCTTCTCCGCCTCTTTGGCAAAACGCCGCAAGCCGCCATGACGCGCGTCTTCCTCCTGTTGCTGCTGCATCAGCTCCTTCTCCTTGATCTCTCGTTGCACGGTGTCAACCACCTGTTGCTGCCGCGACGCCGCCGGTTGCGAACGGTAGTCCAGCACCAAATCAGTGATCATGGTAGGGATCTCAAAACCGTCCTCCACTTCCACCATCACCATCCGCGAATCAATAATCTTGGTGACCTTGCCGCCACCCACGCTGCTCAGGAAATTCACCCTGTCGCCAATGTTAAATGTTGCCATATCGTTCAATTTTTGGTTGCAAAGATACATAATTGGAAGGATTTTTGTATCATTGCACCGGATTATTCTTGCCATGAAGAAAAACCTGATTCCTATCCTATTAATCGCCTTGATGATGAACGCCTCCTGCGAAAAACCCAAGGACTATGGCCGTTTGCAGATGCAGACGAGCTATACCGTCAATGGGAAACCACTTGTAACCAATGATTTATGTTATACCAACGAGGCAGGCAACCAGTATCTCGTCACCGAAATCCAATGGTTTCTCTCCAACATCACCCTCCAAAACGAACAAGGAGAAGTTTACACGCTGACCCATCGAGAGGCCGAAAACCTCGATAATTCACCCTTGGAAAGGGTTTTCTATATCGACACCAACCTGCCCGGCACCGGAACCCTCGCCATGGCTCCCATCCCCTGCGGAAGGTATGTCGCCCTGAGATTCACCTTCGGACTCGACGAGCAGGACAACCAAACCGGCCTCTTCACCAACCCGCCCGAGAGCAACATGTTCTGGCCGGAACCCTTGGGCGGCGGCTACCACTACATGAAACTCAACGGGAAGTACCTCGACGGCAACGGACAGCTCGCCCCCCTGAACATCCATCTCGGCATCGGCCAGGACTCCACCCTCACCACCTTCTACCAAAACGCTTTCACCGTGGAGCTGCCCATCGACTTAGAAGTGCTCGAAAACGAAGAAAACATCCTTCCTCTCAACATGAATATCGACAACTGGTTCCGCAGCCCTCATAGCTATGATTTCCAAACCTTTGGAAGCGCCATCATGCAAAATCAGGAAGCCCAGCAACTCCTCAGGGAGAACGGACACGACGTGTTCTCCGTCGTCGAAGAAAGCACTCCCCTGGAAAAGATGGCCGGCACCTTGAAAAGCATCTTCCACAAGGCCGCGCCCAAACCCCATTTCTATACCAAGAAAAACATGAAGGCATTGCTCTCGGAAATCACTTCAAGGAAAGGGGAAAGGCCATGACCGGACGCCTGATGCCTTTCCTCCTCATCTTCCTGTTGCTCGCAGGCTGCCACCCCACCCCGGTTGAGCCCCAACAAGCCACGCCTTACGAGTTGCCCACCCCCCTGTTCTTTCCCTCAAAGACCAACATCCCCGCCGACAACCCCATGACCGAAGAAGGCGTCGCCCTGGGAAAGAGACTCTTCCACGACCCCAACTATTCCGAATTCCGAATTCCGAATTCCGCATTCCCCACCTGTTGCGCCTCCTGCCACCGACCCGAATACAGCTTCGAGTTTGGTCCCGAAGGCAGCTTGGAGCATCTTGGCACCCCTCACACCATGCTCCCCCTCATCAATTTGGCTTGGAACACCACCGGCCTCGGCTGGGACGGCTCCGTACCCACCCTTGAGCAGATGGTCTATGCCGCCACCACCCATCCCTTGGAAATCGCCACAGACACCACACAAATAGTTCAGAATTTAAAACAAAACAACGACTATCCATCATTATTCCAGAAGGCTTTTGGCACGCCTGACATCCATTTCAAGCGGGTGGAGAAGGCCATTGCCCAGTACGTGAGGAGTCTCGTCTTCGCCGACAGCAAGTTCGACCGTTACCTCCGGGGTGAGGAGCAGCTCCGCCAGGACGAGTTGAACGGTTATATGCTGTTCGTCACCGAGGAGGGTGCCGACTGTTTCCATTGCCACGGCGGAGGATCCAACGCCTTGTTTACCACCAACTTAAAATACAACAACGGTTTGGATGCCGCCTACCACGGCGATTTCAAGGCCCCTACCCTGCGCAACATCGCCCTCACCGCCCCTTACATGCACGATGGAAGATTCCAGACCTTGGACGAAGTCATCGACTTTTATTCCGACAGCGTGCAGTACTCCGAGCAAATCAGTCCCTTGATGCATCATGTGATGCAGGGCGGCGTACGCCTCACCGACGACGAGAAAGCGCAGCTCAAAGCTTTCCTTAACACCTTGACCGACCATTCCTTCATCCCTAACGAACCCTCAAAATGACCTATATCAAATCGAACGACCTCTTTGAGAGAATCCCCACCGAGGACCTTTACCGAAGCGTTCCCCGCCCCATCCTTATTGCCGACCAACTGATGACGCCCGACAACTTAGGGGCGATGATCCGGCTTGCCGACAACATCGGGGCCTCCGAGATGTGTTTCCTCGGCGAGGAAAGCCAGCACCATCTGAGCAAGGTGCGCCGCGCCGCCGCCTCCAGCCGCGACAACATCCGGTGGTATTTCACCGAGGAGACCGACCTCCGGAAAATCGTTCCCGAGGGCAAATCGCTTGTGGCCATCGAGACCGCCGACAACGCCACCTGTATTTACGACACCCAACTCCCTAAGGATGTGGCTTTCATCGTGGGAAGCGAACGCCATGGCATCCGTGAGGAGTTGCTCCGGCAGTGCGACAAGATCGTCTATATCCCCGTGCCGGGTCCCACCCGTTCCCTCAACGTGAGCCATGCCGCCGCGGTAGCCCTCTTTGAGTGGCAAAGGCAGATGAGGAATGCGGAATGCGGAATTCGGAATGCGGAATTATGCTTTTCGGAAAAAGAAAATTATTCCGCATTCCGCATTCCGCATTCCGCATTAAAATACCATCATCTTTTCTTCGACCTGGACCGCACCCTTTGGGATTTCGACGCCGCCGCCGAGGTGGCCTTCGAGAAGATTTATGAACAATACCACCTTCATGCATTAGGCATCCCCTCCGCCCATGAGTTCCATGAGGTGTATCATCCGCTGAACGAAAAGCTTTGGGAGTTGTATCGGGAGAACAAAATCACCAAGGATGACCTCAACCGCACCCGGTTCCTCAAACCTTTGGAGCATTACGGCATCCATGATGTGGAACTTGCTGACCATTTGAGCGAGGATTATGTGTATTGGTCGCCCCGCATCGTGAGGCTGGTGCCAGGCACCATGGAGCTCTTGGAGTATCTGAAGCCGAAATACCATCTGCATCTGATTACCAACGGGTTCCAGGAGGTGCAGCACACCAAGCTGAGCGGCTCGGGCATGGAGCCCTATTTCGAGACCCTGACCGTGTCCGAGGAAGTCGGGGTGAAGAAGCCCGACCCCGAGATCTTCCGTTATGCCTTGAGGAAGGCCGGCGCTGCCCCTGAGGACAGTCTGATGATTGGCGACGAGATGGCGGTTGACATCGACGGGGCCCGAGCGGCGGGCATCGACCAGCTCTTCTTCAACCCCACGGGCCTACCTGCCTCGGGGCCATGCACTTACGAAGTTCATCATCTATTAGAAATCAAGGCAATACTATAATCCAGACACTTCTCAGTTGTCACAAGCCAAACGCACCGAGAGGCCCATGTATCGAGGATAAACGTAGTCCGTCTCAAGATAATTCGAAAGGAAGTTCACGCTCATAGCGCCGACATCAAAACAGGACGACGCCGACCAGTAGCATCCATGGGAACCCAAGCCGTTGCACTCAGTCCTGTCTCGACCTCCCGCGGCAGGCAAAAAGACGGCCCCCGCCTCCTCCAGAGTAACCCATTGGGAGGCAGTGAGGGTGTTCGCACTGAAATCCGCGCCTTCCACATCGACGCTGAACAACGTGAAAGTAGCTGGGTTCCAATCGTCGGGCAGCAAAATCACGCCGTTCATCTCGTTCACGTTGGCCTTGGCATAACGGAAGCCCGAGGTGGTATTGCGGATCTTAAACACATAGCCCCATTCGTCGTACGTCAATGTTCGCCAGATGTGGGCCACGTCGCCGCCATTGCTGATCGGATTGTAGCCCCAATCCGCTTGGCCCGTCTGATCATATAAATGACAAGTGTTTTGTCCGTAGGCAAAATAATTGCTGTAGTCGTTGCTGATACTCCAAGGCTGATAGCACACTGCCCCTTGGTCGTAACCACTTGTCCCCCAACCAAACAAGTCTATCCATCCGTTGTAAGTTGGGGAAACGCTTTCGTTTTTGTTTCCCAACGCGACATATTGGTGATCCGCAAAGCGCCAGGTGTTGGTGGATGCCTGGTACTGCAAGTTGCCTTGGGCGAACCACACCTGTTGCGATTCACCCACCGAAAACAACCCTACCACCGCACCTGGAGGGGGACCCATCTGTTTCAAGGTAGTGAAACTCAGTTCATTGCCATAGTAAGTATTGTAGTCATTGGTAGCGTAGGCCCTTACATAATACATGGTGTTGGCATCCAAACCGACCAGGCCGCACACGTAAGGTCCAAGGCCTTCACCGCCGGCCAAGCTCGCATCGTTAAGAGTGGGTTCGGGGTGCCTGCTCCAGCACACGCCGCGTTCCGAGATTGCGCTTCCGCCCTCGGATGTCACCTCGCACTTCACGACGGCCGAAACCATGTCGATGTCCGTCACCTCCACCGTCTTCACGGTCGGTTTCATCGATGCGGTGGTGAACACCCTCTCGTTGCCGAAAGAGACACCTTTCTCGTTGGTGGCGTAGGCCTTCACGTAGTATTTCGTGTCCGGTTTCAGGCCTGTGATGAGGTGGGTGAAGGGTCCCGTGCCACAGCTATCCACACTATGGTGGTCGCTGAGGCTGGGGTTGGGCTGTTGTCCCCAACAGAGGCCACGGGCGGTGACCTCGCTTCCGCCGTCATCCGTCACTTCCCCGCCGCAGATGGCGCTATCGTGTCCCACCTCGCTCACCATCGCCGTGGTCACCACAGGCAGCGAATAGTCGAAGGTGGTGATGGTCTTTCGTTCTGTTTGGTATTCCTCTTTGGCTCCATAATCGATGGAATAGCAGTAATAGTAGGTGGTTCCGGGCTTCAGGCCCGTGGCTTCCACCGAAAAGTCTTTCCCGTTTAACCTGCAAGGAAACAGCTCCTTGTCGAGATAGGACTCGTCGTCCGACATCCACATCTTGATGCCGTTGATGGAACCCTCGAAGGAGTAGGCACCCGTCACATTCACCGTAGTGGTGCCTATAGTCATCTGTTCTTCCAAAACCTTGAAGGTCTCGATGCTCGGTTCTTTTTGACAGCTAGTGAGTCCCAGAAGCAAAAACAGTGCAGAGAGAATGATCGACTGATATGTTTTCATGATATTGAGTTTTAATTCATGATGAGGGACGTCTTCTGTGTCTTTTTTTGAGAAATATCAGATTTTCAGCTATTTGCCGATAATACTCCAACAAACTCTTTTAATTTAATGACAAGCAACTTTGGGAAAGATATGTGTTTTAGGATATCAAAATGTTTATCTTCAGAAACAATATAGGTAGCATTTTTTCTTCGTATTCTTCAAGTATTTCATTTGATACACAAAGGATAAACTTCCCCTTTTGGAAACCAGTCCAAACACAAAAACTCTCACTTTTTGAGGAAACGCTGGCCAGCAGGCAATTCGTGTCAAGAACAATTCTACTTCTCATCACGGTAAGGTGTGCGCAGATGTTCTTTCAACACTGCCTCATTTTGTTCCTCGCTCCAGATTCCCTCTTCCCACAACCTATCCATTTCTTCTGTGGCTTTTTGAGCATAATAATTCGAAATTATTTGCTTTAACTCGTTCACTTTTTCCATTGTGTTCATCCGAGCCAACAAACGCAGGATACTTAACTGCGCTTCATTCAAGCTAATGGTTTCTTGTAACATGTTTCGCTTTTTTTTGCAAAGATAACAGTATTTTAAACATGGCGCAACCCATAGTACCAGATTTTCATTTCTTTCACACCTAATTACCATGATATCTCGATTTTAAGCTACAGGCAACTATTATTTTTTTCAAGCCGAGAGCCTCGGAGAGGCTCACTCTCAATAACCCCGCACAAGCCCGACAGGGCGCGGTGTGGGGTGGTCGCACAAGCCCGACAGGGCGCAGTGTGGGGTGGACGCACAAGCCCGACAGGGTGCGGTGTGGGGACAGACGGCACCAGGATGATGGGCGTGCCGGAGGCACGCGCTCTCGAAAATCAATCCTTCATGAAGAATTCCTCCTTGATGGAAATCCCGTTCTCAACCAAAAAAGCACGATATTCCTCCCGAAACGAAAAGTGTTTGTGATGCTCCTTTTGGTTCCGGATGTAATCCACGACACTATCCTTGTCAGACCAACTGCGTGAAAAACCAGCATACTCATGCCCCCAGCCTCTCCAATGAGGGAAAGAAGGATTGCTCTTCAACCATTTGCTGGTGAACGTCTTCACTTCCTGAACATATTGGGACAAGGCCAAGGTGGAGGGTAAAGCTGCCAGGATGTGTACATGGTCGGGCATACCTCCAATGCGGTAGATTTTTGCTCTCAATCGTTGGGATTGTGACAAGATAATGCCATAGAGTTCCCTTTCATGCTCAGAGTTGATCGTCTGCTCACTACGGTATGTCCTGAAGACAATATGATAAAGATTCTGCACGTAACTCATAATCCTTTTAACGCAGTTATAGGGTAATTATTGTGCTTGTTTTGAGAGCGCGTGCCTCCGGCACGCCATGGATTACGGGTTGCCGCTGCCCCACACTGCACCCTATCGGGCTTGTGCGACCACCCCACACTGCGCCCTATCGGGCTTGTGCGGGGTTATTGAGAGTCAGCCTCTCCGAGGCTGTCACCCTTACAACTGGAAATCAAAACACAATGACAGCCCTTTTTATTTCTTGGAAGTGTCGGTAGCTAAAGTATTCAGTGCTGAGGCCACTGTCGTAAAAGTCCACGTGGTATGCGAGATTGTTTCTATTACTGATAGGCTTTCCACTTGGAAGGAATACTCAAATTATAATTTGACGATTGCAAGTATATTGTATCAGGCATGACGCATTTCTTGAACCTCGTTTCGTATCTTTCCAAATGTATCACATGAGAAGTGACAGTGTTTTTCAAGCTATTAGAAGTGTGAAAAGGAGGAAAGTAAACATAGACTTTAATTCCTGCCGCCAAAGCCAATTCGACAGCAGGAACCATATCACTATCAGCAGAGACAACAATGGCAACGTCACAATTGTGATTGTTAGCGTCATTGACAATTTGAGTTGCTATTCTGACATCGGATTCTTTCTCTTCGTAAGTTAGAAATTATAACCATCAATATATATTATAACTTTCTGATTTTTCATAATATGCAAAAATAAGCCCACTTTTGAGGAGTGGGCAAGCCTTAGTATATTCCACCTAAGGGGGATTCATTTGCAAAGATACAACTTTTTACAAAAACATCAAGTGTTTTTCATTTTTTTTCGTTTTTTCCAATAAAAAACTCGGGACCTTTCAAACAAATCACACCAAATTAATCATCCTTATATTATGGTGATATTTTGTTTAGAGCAGGGAGCCTCGGAGAGGCTCACTCTCAATAACCCCGCACAAGCCCGACAGGGCGCAGTGTGGGGTGGACGCACAAGCCCGACAGGGCGCAGTGTGGGGACAGACGGCACTAGGATGATGGGCGTGCCGGAGGCACGCGCTCTCGAGAATCAATCCTTCATGAAGAATTCCTCCTTGAAGGAAATCCCGTTCTCAACCAAAAATGCACGATACTCCTCCCGAAACGAAAAGTGTTTGTGATGCTCCTTTTGGTTCCGGATATACATAAACCCCAGGGGTCCCAACCAGCAACGTCAGCGTAAAGGCCAAAAACATCACTAACTTTTTCATCATGTCAATTTTTTTTAAATAAAATGCAAAAATAAAAAAAATGTACAAAATAACGGTTTTTTCATATCTTTGCCTCTAAAAATCAAGGTCTCATGCAAGGAAAAACCATCAACAGCTTCACCCTGCAGTGCCTGCTCGGCAAAGGCGGCATGGCAGAGGTTTGGTACGCGGAAAACAAAATCGGCAAACGGGCGGCGGTGAAAATACTCCTGCCCAAACTGTGCCAGGACGAAGGCATCGTGGCGAGGTTCCTCACCGAAGCCAAGGTGATGGTGGAGCTCGAACACCCCAACATCCGCCAAGTGTATGACTACGGCGACATCGACGGGCGCCCCGCCATCGTCATGGAATACCTCGAAGGCGACGACCTCAAAGCAAAGATGAAACGCGGCGAGCACTTCTCCGAAGAGGAACTGCAACGCTGGTGGAACCAACTGGCCGAAGCCCTCAGCTACACCCATGGGCTCAACATCGTCCACCGCGACATCAAGCCGTCGAACATCTTCATCGACAAGCACGGCAACGCCAAACTCCTCGACTTCGGCATCGCCAAGGTGGTCGATACCACCTCCGGCACCATGACCGGCTCCACCCTCGGCACCCGCATCTACATGAGCCCCGAACAGGTGAAAGACCCCAAACGCGTAGGCACCCCGTCCGACTTGTATTCCCTCGCCGTGACCTTCGTACACCTGCTCTCGGGCAAGGTCCCTTACGACAGCACCACCTCTTCCGACTACGACATCCAGGTGAGCATCGTCACCAAACCCGTGGACCTCAGCCAAGTGCCCGACTCCTGGAAGGGATTCCTGACCCCCTATCTCAACAAGGAACCCTCCCAACGCCCACCACTGCAACCTTTCGAAGCCACAACGACTTCCTATATTCCCCTCCCCGCCGACCAGAAGGAAGAAACCGATTCCCAAGAGGAGGAGACAATCGTCATGGAGCCGAAAAAAACATCCCATCCAACAACTCCCCAAAAGGATTCCTCCCCAGCAGGAATTTCCTCAAAGAGCCCTTCCCCAAATAAGCCTGTCTCAAAAGAGAATCCCTCCAAAAGTGCTTCCTCAAACGAGAATTCCTCGGTGAAACCCTCCTTGAAGGAATCCCCCGAAAAAGAAGGCAAAAGCAAAAAGGGCTTGTGGATCGGCATCGCCGCAGTAGCGGCTGCAGTGCTATTGGGACTACTATTTCTGAGACCCAAGACCCCATCCCAACCCCAACCCAATCCATTGGAGGGAAGCCCTGACGAGCAGGCGTATCTCGCTTGCCAAACGATCAACGATTACAGGGAATACCTTGCGGAATACGGTCGCAGCGCCCATTACTACACCGAGGCGAAGCAATTCGTGGAAAACTATGTGGCCGACAGTACCGCCCAAGCCAAGGCGGAAGCCGAAAAGAACAAGGCGGAAGCCGAGCAGAAAGAGGAAACAGCCTATAAGGAATGTACCACCATCGCTGCCTGCCAGAGCTATCTCAGCACCTATCCCGACGGTCGCTACGTGAAAGAGGTGAAAAAACAGTTGGCCGAACTGAAGAAAAACACCGAACAACCAGCGACCAATCAATCCACCACTCAACAACCCTCTCAAGCCCAAGAACCTTCAAAACCCGTCGTGAAGGGGGTGTTCTCGGTGTCCTCCTCCAAAAAAGTGAAATTCGCGTCGGGCAACGTGCAATACAAACCCTCCTCCGACCAATGGCGTTTTGCCCCCAACCCTTGGGACGTAATCGGCGTGGACAACAAAAACATCACCCCCACCTACAGCGGCTGGATCGATTTATTCGGATATGGCACCGGCGACGACCCGACTAAGGTCTCCAGAAACTCCGACTATACCCAATTTATTGACTGGGGAAAGCACTTCAAAGGAGGATGGCGCACCCTCACCAAAAACGAGTGGGTATATGTGTTCCACAACCGAAACACCAACTCGGGTGAAAGATTCGCCAAAGCCAAGGTGAACGGCGTGGAAGGTGTGATTCTCCTCCCCGACGACTGGGACGCTCAGAACTACGAACTTAAATACACCAACAACGGAGCCTATAGCTATGGCATCAACACCATCAGCGCCTCCACTTGGAGCAGTGCCTTCGAGCCTAACGGCGCAGCTTTCCTGCCCATCACCTACTGGAGGTCTCTGACTAATGAAGGAGGTATCGAATTCCAAAACATGAGCGTAGGCATTTACTGGTCCTCCACTCCCTACGACAACGACTTCATCTACTCGCTCACCTTCGGGAAAGGCGGCATCGCTTATGACGAACATGAAGTTGCTTATCGGTACATGGGGTTTGCCGTCCGCCTCGTCCAGCCGATAAAGGAACAATAATCCGTGTAATCCGTGAAATCTGTGTGACCTACTGCAGCGTCGCCAACACTGTCTCCTTGCCCCGAACCTTGTCGCCAATCTTCACCTTCACCTCGGCATCCACGGGCAAAAACACATCCACCCGCGAACCAAAGCGAATCATGCCCAACTCCTCGCCGGCCACGGCCTCGTCGCCAGGCAACAGGTCGCACACGATGCGCCGCGCCACAAAACCAGCTATCTGACGCACCAACACCTCGCGCCCTTTCTTGTCCTTCAACACGATGGTGTTATGCTCATTGTCATCGGACGACTTGGGATTGAACGCCACGATGAACTTCCCAGGATGGTATTTATAATAAGTCACTTCCCCGTCGAACGGAAAGAAATTGATATGCACATTGTAAATCGACATGAAAATGGAAAGCTGCCGACGCTTCCCCTGGAAATACTCCGGCTCGTCCACCAACTCATTGACCACCACCTCCCCATCGGCGGGACACAGCACCGCATCCTCCATCACCGTGGTCTTGCGTTGAATGGGAACACGGAAAAAACGTATAATGATAGCGCAAAAAAGAAATGCCCATATATAAACAAGGAGATGCCACAGCGTTTGATGCGGCCAAATCCAATTCATGGCCACCAACAACACTGCCCATATCGCAAGGTTGATCATAATCGCCCGGTTTCCTTCTTCGTGAATCCTTTTCATAATAATAGCAAATAAACAAAAACAAACGGCACGGTGAACATCACCGAGTCAAAACGGTCGAGGATGCCCCCATGCCCAGGGATGAGCTTGCCCGAGTCCTTCACGCCTGCCTGACGCTTCATCATCGACTCGCAGAGGTCGCCCAAGGTTCCGCACACCACGGCAATCAAGCCCATGCCGACAGCTTCCTTCATCGGGAGCCACGAGGCATAATGGCTGAAAGCCACCACCCCCGCCACCGTCAGCACCAAGCCTCCCAAACTGCCTTCGATGGTCTTGCCGGGAGAGATGCGCGGAAACAGCTTGTGCCGACCCAACAGCCTGCCAGTCAAATAGGCAAAGGTGTCGTTGGTCCAAAGCAAGGCAAAAACCAAGATGACCAGCCTCGCCCCCGCCATGTCGCCAAACAGCGCTTTCTGGTACATGAACGCGGTCATGGCACAAGGCATGGCAAGATACACCAACGACCCGTAGCAGAAAGCCGCCACCTGTTTGAAACTGGATGTGGTGGAGAACAACGCCAGCAGAAATGGCAGCAGCAGGAGCAAGAACTCCAACAACAGCCAACGCGAAGCTATCATCTCCAAACCGACCATCGCTGCGATCAGATAGGCGACTCCCGCCAGCAACACGCCAACCACCAGCGCCATGGGACGCTCAATTTGTTGCAGTCGTCCCATCTCAAAGGTCCCGACCGTCACCACAAACAAGGCCAGCGCGGCCCAAGCCCAAGGTGACACAAGGACGCACGTGAGCAGCACCGCTACCAACACGGCACCTGAAACCGTTCTTACCAGCAATTCTCGCATTCTCTACCTCCCATGTATGTGAAATTCCATTTTTTCTTCATCAACTGTGGCACCGACTGCCCAGCGAGTCGTCCCGGCTTGTAAGAGGCCGCCCGCGACGACACCAGGCCCGTGGCCCCCTCTCCCACACTTTGTATCTCGGGCATCGACTGTGTGTTGGCGATGTTGGCGTCGTGGCAAACGAGATAGTTGAGCATATTGATGCCCCCAGCCTCCACCCGGACCTCAAGGGGATAGTCAATGATGTAACGCTGCACCTGAAGATTCAACGTGTCAGCCCCCAAAAACGAGGCCAATCCCGTATAGAACTCCTCGGGACGGAAACCCACGCAGACATAGCCCTGGTCATCGATGGAATGCGCCAATTCGGCCACCGTGTGGTATTCGTTGATGAAACTGAACATCACTTCGGTGGTATCGCCACCAGGGGTTCGCTGCTCCTTGTAAAGGAAGTTGACGATGACTTGGTAGAAAGCCGCGTTGGTGGCGGGTTTGAATCGGATGTATCGGGTCATCCCGAAATACTCCTCCGAGAAATTCAGGTGAGGGGAAAGGATCTCGAAGTCGGGGCAGCCCACCATATCCACGAAGGTGGAGATGATCCTCCGGTCGATGAACACCTGAAGCTCATAGCTGTAGGAGGCATCGGGATAGTTACGCATCAGTTTCTCGTCGGTGTAATAGAGTCGCTGGGTAGGACCCGCGAAGGGGCCATCTTGTTTGTGGACGGTGATGGTGTCGAGCAGGATCTCACGCGTCCACACACCGTTGCGGTATTCCACCAGACGCACGTCGAGTTTCTCGGGATAATACACCTCGGAGGGGTCTTGCATGATGGCATTGGGGTCGCCATCGGCGGAGAAAACCCGGTTGATTCTCACGAAATTGGTGTCGGCTTCGGCGTCAAACAGCGCATAGATGGCGGGAATCACCTTGTAATCGGCGTAGAGATCCACCTCTTCCTTGCAGGAGCAAAAGAAGATAACAGCGCAGAGGGCGGAAAGGATTCCAGGCAGTTTGCTCATTTTTTAACAATTGACCGACAAAAATAGAAAATATCTTTCAAACCAACAAAAAAAAGCCGCCCTTTTCAGGACGGCTTTTTTAGTTCCTACAGCGTAGGATTACTTGTTGATGACAACGCGTTGCACGAAGTTGTTGCCTTCGTTGTCATAGACGCTGAAGAAATAGACACCGGATTCAACATTCATGTCGATGTTGTTGATCACGTTGTCGAGTTTCACGATGCGAACCAGCTGGCCAGCCACGTTGTAGATGGCGAGGGTGCTGAGGTTTTCGCCCTGGAGGGTCACCATGTTGGTAGCCGGGTTGGGGAAGATGTTGACATGCTCGTTGCTGGTCTCAGCCACGGCGGTGATGTCGGCGATGAGGGTGACAGGGATCTCAACGTGAGCGACATCGGGGTCGTTGGTGTTGATGATCATGGTAGCCTGGTAGGTACCGTCCTGAGCCATACCGATGGTGTTGAGGGTGAGGGTGATGGTCTCGCTGGCACCGCCCATGATGGCGCCTTCAGTCTTGTCAACAGTGGCCCAGGTGGCGGGGATGCGCTCGCCTTGGCAGTCCACAGTGATCAGCCAGGCACCGCCGAAGCTACCGGCGCTGTAGCAGTGGCTGAAGCTGTTGCCATTGGTGCTGAGCCAGTTGCCGTCTTGATCTTCGCCATATTCACCACCGTCCATAGACAGCGGGTATTCACCGGCGGTTTGTTCGAGCTGCACAGCGGCCCACATGGCTTGACCGGTCATATAGATGTTATCGTTGCTGAAGTCAGCTTCGATCCAGGTACCGGCAGCGGTGGAGTTGATGGTCTTTTCGGCGAGGACCTCACCAGGTTGGTTGTGGAGGCCTTGGCCATAGACACGGAAGATGTAGTTATGGTCGGTTGACTGATAGTCGGAACCGACGAGATACTTCACTTTGGTGATCTTCATACCCATGGCAGCGCCGGCGTAGGCGTTGGCGGGCAGACGGATGGCCATGTTACGGGTATAGGCGTCACTGGAGCCGATACCTTGGCTTTCTTCACCGTTGTGGTAATACAGTTCAGCAGTTTGGGTGCCGTTGCCGCCTTGACCGAAGTCGAGCCAGCCGGACCAGTCGCCGATGGAGTTGCCATCGTTGTCGATGTTGATGTCCATGGTGGTCATGTCGTCAGCAAGGAGTTCCACTTCGATGGACTCGGTGTCGAGAACCAGATGAGGAGCGGACTCGCCGCCGATCTTCTTGAAGCTGAAGTTGTCGAGGTAGTACTCGGAGGTGGCAGCGTTCTGGGGCGGGAAGAAGTCCATGGCGCCGAGGGTACGGCCCACCACTTCGTTGCCGAAGCTGTCGAGGCTCCACTGCCATTCGCAGACGAGGACTTCCTCCTCGCCAGGGGCGGTGTAGTAGTAACGGGCGACATCGGTGTCGGTGTCAACATTCAGACGGAAGTGCATCCAAGCGTCATACACGCAAGCCACATCGGCGGTGCCGTTGCTACCAGCGTGGATGGTGCCGTGGCCAGGAGCGGAAGTGGAGGTAGAGCCGTCGTTGGTCAGGTGGAGGTAGCACTGCATGGCCCAGGTGCTGTTGGAGCCAGCGAAGTGGTGCAGGATGTTGAAGTAACCGTTCTTGCCTTCGGGGACAAGGATGTCGAACTCGAGGTCATAGTTGCCGTTCTCTTCGTCGCCGAGGAGCAGCACGAGGTCGTTGCCGTAGGTGAGGTGGCCGCACTGGGTGCCGTCGAAGTCGGCAACCACGCCGTCCTCAGCACCACCGGGAGCATTGCTCCAGGTAGTCCACCAGTCATGACCGGCGTTGAGAGCCTCCTGGGCAATCTTGTTGCCCACGGTGTATTCCTCGAAGGGGTCGAAAATCAACACCTGGTCGTTGCTCTGCAGCGTGACGGTGAGGTTGTCGATGTAGTACTCGGAGGTAGCGGCATTCTCAGGCGGATAGAAGTCCATGGCGCCCAGGACGCGGTCGGTGACATTCTCACCAAAGCTGTCCATGCTCCATTGCCATTCGGCATACATCACTTCAGGCTGGCCCACCACGTTGAAGTAAAGTTGGGCAATGTCGTTGTCGGCATCGACATGGACGCGGAAGTGCATCCACTCGTCATAAACGCAAGGAAGGTCGCAGGTGCCAGTGCTACCGGCGTGGACAGTGCCGTGACCGGGAGCAGCAGTGCTGTTCTGACCGTCGTTGGTTTCATGCATGTAAACCTGCATGGCCCAAGTGCTGTTGGAGCCAGCGAAGTGGTGCAGCACATTGAAGTAACCGTTCTTTCCCTGAGGAACGTAAGCGTCGAACTCAAGGTCATAAACACCGGTGGAGTGGTCGCCAAGCATGACCACTTGGTCGTTACCATAGGTGAAATGGGCGGCCATGGAGCCACCAGCCTCACCAAAAACACCATCCTCAGCGCCGCCAGGAGCATTGCTCCAAGTGGTCCAAGGATCACCATAGGTCTGAGCAATCTTAGCGCCGGCCACACCGTCGTTAAAATCAAAGCTCATCTGTGCGAAAGCGTTGCCACAAACAAAGGCAATCATCGCAAGGAGTAAAGAGACTTTCTTCATGTTTGAATAATTTAGTTAATAATATTGAATTAAGTTAAGATAAACAATCCTTCTATATTTGGGGTACAAATATACGATTAGAATTTGATATCCCGTATTTTTTTCTTGATTTTTTTCATTTTTCCGGCAAAGAAGCCGTCTTGGCCTCCTTCCAGATGGCAATCATCTCCTCCAGGCTGAGATGCTGCACGCCTTTCCCTCTTTCGCGCGCCTGCTGTTCCAAGTAGTTGAAACGCTGCCGGAACTTGCGGTTGGTTTTCTCCAGGGCGTCGTCGGGATTCACGCCAATATAGATGCCGTAGGCGGCGAGGGCAAAGAGCAAGTCGCCGTATTCCGCCTCTATATTCTCTTGGTTGTCAGGCTTCTCCAGCTCATCGAAGAGTTCTTTCCTTTCCTCCTCCACCTTGTCCCAAGCCTCCTCGCTGCTAGGCCATCGGAAGCCCACACCAGCGGCTTTCTGTTGCATCCGATAGGCTTTCAGCATGGAGGGAAGCCCTTGCGGAACCCCGCCCAACACACTGCGGTTGTGTTCCCTTTCCAGCTTGATCTTCTCCCAGTTCTGCTCCACCTGCTCGGCGTTCTCCACCTTCTCGTCCCCGAAGATGTGCGGGTGTCTGACGATCATCTTCTCACAGATGCCGTTCAGCACGTCGGTGATGTCGAAAGCCCCTTTCTCGGAGCCGATCTTCGCATAAAACACCAAGTGGAGCATCAGGTCGCCCAGTTCTTTCTTCACCTCGTTCAGGTCGTCGGCCAGGATGGCCTCGCTCAGCTCGAAGGTCTCCTCGATGGTGAGATGCCTAAGACTTTCAATGGTTTGTGTGCTGTCCCAGGGGCACCTTGCCCTCACCTGGTCCATGATGTCAAGCAGTCGCTTGAAAGCTTCAAGTCGTTTGTCCATATCCGTTGTTTTGGGGCCGCAAAGATAGTTAATTTTAAAAAAAAGGCGTTGTTTTATCATAAAACCCACCAACTTCCGTTATAATGTTTTGTGATGAAAGGCCCTTTCAAACATATCGTCCTCCTCTTGCTTTTGCTGCTGTCCGCCCAATGGATGGACGGGCAGGAGCAATACTATTGGCTTCAGAACAGCAACATGATGATGGAGTTCCGGGGGCATTATGGCCTTTTTTACCACCATCATTTCGAGATGGAGCGTTTCAACGCCAAGTTTCCCGCCTTTGAGATGTCGCTGTACCAGAAGACCTATGGCGAGAAGGACTGGCACAGTCTCTACAACTATCCCTACGTGGGGTGTACCTTCTACACTTCACAGCTGGGCGGTTTCGACGAGATTGGCAGTGTGGTGGCTTTGTATCCGTTCATCAACTATCCTTTGCTTTTCAACGACCGTTCGGAACTGACGTTCAAGTTCGGGGCGGGGTTGTCGTACCTGACCAACAAGTTCGACCATCTTGAGAATCCCTACAACTTCTCCATCGGCTCGCATCTGAACGGGGCGGTCAATCTCTCGTTCGAGTACCGGCAGTTGCTGACGCGGAGGCTGATGACGGTGGCTTCTTTCGGACTGACGCATTTCTCCAACGGCGCCACCAAGTCGCCCAACTACGGCTTGAACATCTTCAGCGGCGGGCTGGGCCTGGCCTTTTACATCAACGCGCCGCGACTCCCCTTCACCCCCGCCAGCCGGCCCGACTACTACCAGTTCGAGTTCGACGGCAAGAAATGGTACTGCATCGACCTGGACTACGCCATCGGCGTAAAGGACGTGTCGCAGACCTTCGGCAAAAACGAGCAATATCTCGTGCACGACCTCTCCGTGAGATTCCTGGCGCAGTTCACCACTTGCAGCCGGGCGGGCATCAGCCTGTCGTGGACCAAGGACAACTCCGACAAAGCCCTGGCCCCCAACCCTCCACAATACGAGAAAGAATACCAACTCATCAAGCCCAACATCGGAATCTGCTACTCCATGACCATGGACAAGCTCTCCTACATCTTCGAATTGGGCGCCCATCTCGACCTCAAGTACAAATCCGGACAAAGCAACTTCTTCAACGAATACTTCCTGAAGCCCCTCAACATGGCCACCGACATGCGTAAGGGTTCCTTCTACCAGAAGGTCATGCTGCGCTACGAGGTCCACGAAAACATCTTCGCCAGCATTGCCCTCACCACCCATGTCGCCCGTGCCGACTTCCTCTGCCTCGGCATCGGCTATCGATTCAACAACAAGTATTATCTCAACAAGCATGAAAAGAGTTCTCAACGTCCTCCTGGTCTTGATTAGTCTGTTGCTCTGCGCGTGCGAAAAGGACATCTTCTTCTCCAACGGGCCGACCACCCAGACCGTCCGGACGATCCACGGCAAGTTCCGCTTCATCGAGTTGCACGACAATGTCGATGTCAACCTGGTGCATAGCGACGGCACAAGCCCCGACAGCGCCACCGTCGTCAAAATCGTCACCGGCGAGAACCTGACCCCGGCCATCACCACCGTCATCCATGGTGACACTCTCGTCATCCGCAACGAGAACGTCCTCAACTGGCTGCGTCCCTACGATTACCCCTTGGAAGTCACAGTGTATTACGACACCTTATATAAAATAGTGTTCAACTCCAACGGCAACCTGAAATCCGACACGTTGAGAGGCTACGACAAACCCATGACCGACACCATCAACCGATACCTTTCGCACCTCTACCTCCGGGTGGAGGGAGGCTCCGGCGACATCAAGCTGCTGACCTGTTGCGACCGGTTGCACACCAACTACGAGTTCGGCACCTCCGCCGTGACCGTCGCGGGCAACGCGGCCATCGCCTACACCACCACCAGCTACAACAGCCACGGCCTCTTCGACGCCTCGCGCCTGGAAACCAACATCCACTACGTGTATGCCAGCGGCACCAACATCACCAAAACCAAGGCCTTCCACGAAGTGCAAATCGAGAACCATAACAACGGTGTGAACTATTATGTGGAATATACCGGAAAGAAAACCGTTTATCAGTATGATTCCCTGTCGCATGCCAGTGTTCCAACGCTCATCGACATCACTTGCCCCGAAGTACTTTCTTACAACAACACGGCTTACAACACCCTGGAATACCACAACGAAGTGTCGCAGTTCCAAAAAATCACCGAGCCCGAATAACCCGCGACACCCTGTCGCCGACACACAGGAAATAAAGGCCTGAAGGGAGGGGCACACGCATCGTGAGCTCATTGTCACCTTGTCCGCATCTCAGCAGCCTCATCTCCACCAGCCGTCCTCTGGAATCCATGAGGAAAGCTGGCAGCAACCCCACCCGATCGGAATGGACCTTCAAGGTCAACTCGTCCACGAAGGGATTAGGAAACACCTCAATGTCAACCAATTCCTCGGTCCCTACCGCGAAAAAGGCCGTCATGTCGCGTTTGATCCGGTCGGAACGGACACGAAGGAAGTCATCCACATGCTCCACCGAGACCAGCCAACGCTCCACGCCCCTTTTGGGATGGTCGAAACGCTCAATTTGCGCAGGCACCTCCTCCCGCACCAGGTCGCGAATCTCTTCCACCCACGGATGGATGGAATCATAACAAAGCGCACCGCTCAACAAGCTGTTGAATCGTGCCACAAAAAGCTCCACAAATCCTTGATTCTCCAACAATTTCCTCAGAAAGAGGGTGGCGATGGGAGTGGCTGGCCACTCATAATGGCCGATGCAGGTGGCGTTGGCAAACACATCCAAGTCGCCGTACAGCAAAGCCGCGTCGCCGTCAAAAAAAATCCAGCGCCAAGGTCTCCCCGGGGTTTTCCAACAACGCATGTTGTTGCCCGGCCAGTCCTTGTTCCCAATAAAAATCTCAAATAGCTGATAATCAATAAAATTATCCAAATCAATCTGTCCACACAGATAGGCATAGTTCGACGAATCCGACAAATCGGCGGTTTGCACCCAGTCCCTCAAGGCCAGGAACTCCAGGCTGTCGCCCGCGTCGAGCTGTCCCTCCCAAGAGCTGATGATGTCGCAATCGTCGGGATCCACGTCATAATACCATTCCAGATAACGTTCGTCGGGTTTCTCCCTCAGGTAATAGATGCCCCAGTATTCCCCGTTGAGGAACACCACGGCGGGGCGGCTTGCCAGGGCGTCCACCCGGAGACGTTGGGCCATTTTGTTGCACACATAGTCGGTGATGCAGGTCTCGCTCCAAGGGTCACAGAAGGGCTTGACCACCAGTCTTTTGTATTGCGTCGCTTCCCGTTCAGCGAACAGCTTGTGCTTGAATTGCTTTTCCCCATACTCCTTGCGCGCATAGAGTTTCAGTCCCTTTTGAGGGATGCGTCGGGCGTTATTGCCTTGGGTACGCAAGCCGGCGCGCTGGTTGAACCCGGTGTTGTCGAGTTCATAGAACTCCACGTTGCACAGCCGTTCCCATTCGCGTCCTTCCTGATAGTAATTCCCCGACCATAAGGGGTCGTCGGGGTCGAAATGGGTGCCAGGCACCAGGATGCCCGTGTCGGCGTCGAACAGGGCAAGGGAGTCGGCACAGATGGAGAGCACGGGGAGTCCATGGGTATCCACGCCCATGGAGGATATTAAATAGGTGTTTCCCACCACCTCGCTCACCCGACGGTCTTCGTCGTCGAACGCTGCCGCGCGGATCACCACAGTGCGGCGCACCGAATCCGGGACGAACATCATGTCGTCCGTCGCGATGGCGACACGATAGATGGAGGAAGTGGAAAGCAGACGCTCATCCACCCTCATGGGACCGAGGTAAGGATGAGCGTCAGCGGTCGGCGTAGCGCCGTTGGTCGTATAGAAAATGCGATGTTGCGGGTCTTGGCATTGCAGCTCCAGCGTGAAGGGTTCCTCATAAAAGCCGCCGGGATGGGAAAAAGACACCTTTCCCATCTGCGCCCTACCCAACAGCGGCAGGAGCGCGACAAGCAGCAAAACGAGGCAACGTCCCATCAATATGCCTTTGCGAAATAGACCCTCATCTTGGCGGGTTTGCCGGAATACACGTCGAAGCCGTCTTCTTCCTTGACTTCCAAGGGGATGAAACGCAAGGTGGCCTTGGTTTCCTCCTTGATTTTCAGTTCGGTCTCGGTAGTGCCGTCCCAGAAAGCGTGGACGAAGCCGCCCTTCTCGATCTGGTCCTTGAACTCGTCCCAAGTATTCACATCGTAGGTGTTGGCGTTGCGGTAGTCGAGCACCTTTTTATACATGTTGGCTTGGATGGTCTCCATCAAGCCTTTGACGGTTTCCACGATGCCTTCGTAGCGGGCCGACTCCTTGGTCATGGTGTCGCGGCGGGCCAGTTCGACGGTACCTTCTTTTACGTCGCGGGGGCCTACCACCAGGCGGACCGGCACGCCTTTGAGTTCCCATTCGTGGAACTTGAAGCCCGGTTTCTGCGTGTCGCGGTCGTCGAACTTCACGCGGAGGCCGGCGTCAACGAGTTGTTGTTTCATCTCCTCGCAGCGGGCGAAGGTCATGGCTTTCTCCTCGTCGTTCTTGTAAATGGGCACGATGACCACTTGGATTGGGGCGATTTTGGGAGGAAGCACGAGGCCGTCGTCGTCGGAGTGCGACATGATGAGGGCGCCCATCAAGCGGGTGGAGACGCCCCAGGAGGTGGCCCACACGTATTCCAGTTTGTTCTCTTTGTTGAGGAACTTCACGTCGAAGGCCTTGGCGAAGTTCTGTCCCAGGAAGTGGGAGGTGCCAGCCTGGAGGGCTTTGCCATCCTGCATCAAGGCTTCGATGCAATAGGTGTTGAGGGCGCCTGCGAAGCGCTCGTTGGCCGATTTCACGCCTTGATAGACGGGGATGGCCAGGAATTTCTCCGCGAAGTCGGTATAGACGCCGAGCATCTTTTTGGCTTCCACCTCGGCCTCTTCCATGGTGGCGTGGGCGGTATGGCCTTCCTGCCACAGGAACTCGGCGGTGCGGAGGAAGAGGCGGGTGCGCATCTCCCAGCGGACCACGTTGGCCCATTGGTTACAGAGGATGGGGAGGTCGCGATAGCTCTTCACCCAGTTGCGATAGGTGTCCCAGATGATGGTCTCGGAGGTGGGGCGCACGATGAGCTCCTCTTCCAGTTTGGCGGAGGGGTCCACCACCACACCGTTGCCGTTGGGGTCGTTCATCAGACGATGGTGTGTCACCACGGCGCACTCTTTGGCGAAGCCTTCCACATGGTCGGCCTCACGGCTGAAAAAACTCTTGGGAATGAACAGCGGGAAATAGGCGTTCACATGGCCGGTGTCCTTGAACATCTTGTCAAGGGCGTCGTGCATGAATTCCCAAATTGCATAGCCGTAAGGTTTGATCACCATACAGCCTCTCACGGCGGACTGTTCCGCCAAATCGGCCTTCACCACAAGGTCGTTGTACCACTGCGAATAATTTTCTGCTCGGGTTGTCAATTCTTTTGCCATCTTGGTATAATATTTGTATAATTTCTTGGGTTGCTTTGCGACTGCAAAGATAGAAAAAAGATAGTAAATTAAACATAAAACATAACAAACGATGAAAGCAATGAGAATCATTCCCGTCCTGTTGGCTGCCTTGGCAGTCGTCGGATGCTCCTCCAACAAGAGGATGGCCTACGATGACACCTATTATTCGCCCTACGACGCCCCGCGCGGAGGCAACGCCGGCAGAAACGGAGGCAATGTCGGCCCCGAGATCAGCAGCAGCTCCACCTACGATTATCAAACCTACTACTCCGACAGCAGGAACTTTGAAACGAATGTGGATCCTGTGTATCAGACCACTGAGACGGTGACTGACACCAACGGCGTGGTTTACACCACCACCGAGACCTACTACGACGCCGACTTCGCCGCCCGCATCAAGCGCTTCGGCACCGAGGCCACCTCCACCCTGGACTATTACGACGACTACTACACCGGAGGCAATGGCGGCGGCAACACCTACGTCTATGTAGGCGACAGCTGGAACTGGGGCTTCTATCCCTACCGCCCGGCTTTCTACTATGATTACTACTTCTATCCCAGCTACTACTACGGCTTCTACAGCCCCTGGTACTACGATTACTACTGGTATCGTCCCTACTACTGGTACAGCAGCTACTACTGGGGATGGAACTATCCTCATTGGCACCACCATCACCACCATCATCACGACCACTTCGGGAATGGCGGCTATGGAGGCTACAACAGCGGACACCAAAACGACTTTAGCAACTATGTGGCCACCGTGCAACGCAACAACACCCCCGGCTCCATGAGCTACCGCACCACTGCTCAGCCCGGCAACAGGACCAGTGCCAGCAACGCCAGCGTCTCCGGCAGGACCGGCGCCAACAGTGCCAGCGTCTCCGGCAGGACCAACAGCGTCAACGGTGGAAGCTCCACCCGTCCCACCATCAACAACGGCACCGCCAGACCGAACAGCAGCGTTTCCGTGAGACCCTCGACCGGCACCGGCACCAGCGTCCGCCCGACCCCCGGCACGAGCGGAAGAACCGGCAACACCGCCACGGCCTCCCGTCCTAGCACCAGCAACACCAACCGCCCCAGCGCCACGGGCAGCAACTCCACCGGCCGCAAGACCTACACCTCGCCTACCGAAAGCCACCCCTCGCGCTCCAGCTCCGAATATGTCAGGCCCAACCCGTCGAACACCAGACCCGCTTCCTCCGGCAACACTAACCGCAGCTACGGCAACACCAACCGCGGCTCCAGCAACATGAACCGCGGCACCTCCACCCCGAGAAGCACCAGCACCCCGTCGAGAAGCTCCAGCCCGAGCTACAACAGCGGCAGCAGCCGTGGCGGCGGTAGCTACAGCGGCGGCAGCCACAGCAGCAGCTCCAGCAGCCGCGGAAGCTCCAGCAGCTCAAGCCATAGCAGTGGCGGCGGTCGCAGCAGCGGCGGCGGAAGACGCTAAACCTTGAAAGATGAAATCCAACCTACTCAAATCAATAGTAACACTCTCACTTCTCGTATCATCCACACTTTATGCACAAGGTGTGGATGATGCCATTTTCAATGCCCGGAAAACCTACGAAGGCACGGGGAGAAGCATGGCCATGGGCAACGCCATGGGCGCCCTCGGCGGCGACATCACCGCCATGTGCGTCAACCCCGCCGGCCTTGGCCTGTACCGCAAAGGCGAGTTCACGTTCTCCACAGGACTGCAACACAACCTGTCTTTGTCCTCCGACTTCGGCAACAACACCCTCAGAGGTAAGGCCAACGTCTCCATCCCCAACACCGGCTATGTCGGCACCATACAATGGAGCAACTACCGCCCCCTCCGCTACATGCAGTTCGCCATCGGCCTCACCCGGACCAACGACTACAGCTACCATGCCGACGCCCAAGGGCTCAACCCCAACAGCTCCATGATGGACGCCTACCTCCAAACCATCGACGGCATCGACGAGCTGTTCGACCCAAGCCTCTACAACCCGGGCGACTACCTCAGCGAGAACTATCCCTACGACTTGCACCCCGCCTGGGAGACCTACCTCATCGACCGGTTCCACGACTCCGCCGGATACTACTACAACAGCCCCATCCCCCAAGGCAACCTGCACCAACGCAACGAAGTCAACTCGAAAGGCCGTTCGGAGGAATGGACCTTCGCCTTGAGCGCCAACTACTTCGACAAGCTCTATCTCGGTGCCAGCATGGGACTAACCCACTTGAAAAGAAGCCTCGTCCGCACCTATACCGAAACGCCCGGCAACCCCAACGCCCCCGACAACACCTTTAATGAATGGTCGTTCATGGAGGAGCTTGACATCGCCGGCTGGGGCATCAACTTCAAATGCGGCATCGTGTATCATCCCGCCCGCTGGCTCCGCATCGGCGCCGCTTGGCACTCCCGCACCCGCTACGCCCTCGACGAGACCTGGTCCACCACCACCGAGGCCAGACTGCTCAGCAACCATCAGGAAGACTACCACAAGCACCTCTCCCCCACCGCCTACAACGACTACGACTTCAAATCGCCCCACACCTTCATCGGCAGCCTGGCGTTCTTCCTCGGCTCCAGAGGTCTGCTCACCACCGACGTGGAATACCTCAACTACGGCAGTTCAAGGTTCTATAGCAACACCATGAGCTTCAACAACACCAACAACGAGCTCGACCGCCTGCTGAAAAGCACCTTCAACATCAGGGTCGGCACCGAATGGAGACTGAGACAATATTTCATTCGTGGAGGCCTCGCCTACTACGGCAGCCCCTACGGATTCGGGGAGAACGACGGCAGCGTGAAGAAACTCGCCCTCGGCATCGGCTATGCCACGCACGACGACACCTATTGGGATTTCGCCTACGAACTCACCGAGACAAGTACCCTATACACTCCTTACAGCTATTACGTGGACGGGGTGAACATCGCCGGCGACATCATGCAACGCCAACTCAGAAACAAGTTCATCGTCACCCTCAAAGTCAAAATCTAACTGATAACTGTCAACTGTCAACTGATAACTGAAAACTACCACGAATAAAAAAAGGGGCTGCTGCCGCAGCCCCTTTTTTTATTCATGGTAGTTTTCGATGATGGCCTTATCGACCAGGATTCGTCCGCAGTACTCGCAGACGATGATTTTCTTGTGCGTGCAGATATCCAACTGGTGTTGGGGAGGAATCTTGTTGAAGCAACCTCCGCAGGCGTCGCGGTTGATGCCCACCACGGCAAGACCGTTACGGGCGTTCTTGCGGATGCGCTTGTAAGCCACCAACAGACGGTCCTCAATCACACTCTCACACTCTGAAGAGCGAATCAACAGGGCTTCTTCTTCCTTCTGAGTGTCCTCGATGATGGACTTCAGCTCTTCTTTCTTGGCGATGAGGTCGGCCTTGCGCTCTTCAAGACGTTGCTGGGCGACAGCGATCTTTTGATTGTAGTCCTCCGACTTGGCAGTGGCCTCTCTGATGCGTTTCTCGCTCAATTGGATATCAAGTTGTTGATACTCAATCTCCTTGCTCAATGAATCGTATTCACGGTTATTACGGACATTGTTTTGTTGCTCCTCATATTTCTTGATGAGGGCCTCAGCCTCCTTGATTTTAATCTTGTAGTTGGCGATGTCGGTAGTGAACTTCTTGATTTCGTCTTGGAAATTATGGATGCGGGTCTCCAGACCTGCCACCTCGTCCTCCAAGTCCTGCACTTCCAAAGGCAACTCACCCCGGTAGGCTCTAATCTTATCTATCTTGGAATCAACCTGTTGCAAGGTGTATAAAGCCTCCAACTTCTGTTCGATGCTGACCTCGAGCTGCTCTTCAGGGGTCGCGGCAATCTTGACTTCTTTCTTCTCTGCCATGGTATGAATGTTTGATTACTTACAAAAATAGTGAACCGCGTTGGTGTTGGTGTCGGCGATTTCGGCTGCAAAGTTAGGAAATTTTTTCTGAATCAACTCCCTAATTAATAGTTTCGTGAATTGTTCTGTCTCAAAATGTCCGCCATCGACCAGGAGAATGCGGCCTTCCGGGACGAAAAAGTCGTGGTATTTGATGTCGGCGGTAAGGTAGGCGTCGGCATTTTGGCGCAAGGCATCGGGCATGAAAGGGGTACCCGAGCCACCACACAAAGCCACTTTACGGATCTTCTTGCCCGTCAGGGCGGAGTGGCGCAAACAAGGCGAACCGATACGTTCAGCCACCAAATGCAGGAACTTCATCTCTTCGAGAGGGGTCTCAAACTCGCCCAACATGCCCGCACCGCACACTTCGGGGTCGGAGGGAGAAGGCTGAAGCAGCTTCAGGTTGACGAGGCCCAGCCGTTCCGCCAAGACGCGGCTTACTCCCAAATAACTGTTATCCAAGTTCGTATGCATGGAAACAATGGCAATGTCATGCTTGATGGCCTTCACCACCACCCTCTCGATATAGGTGTCGGGCGTCAGATGTTTCAATCCGTGGAAAATCAAGGGATGGTGGCTGATGATGATGTCGCACGACCTGGCGACGGCCTCCTCCACCAATTCCTCGGTCACATCCAAGGCAATCAGCGCCTTGTGAACCTCCGCATCGAGGTCGCCCACCTGAATGCCGGCATTGTCGTAATGCTCTTGCCACTGCAACGGCGCAATCTCCGTGATGCAGGTCATGATGTCCTTTACTGTCATATTTTTCTTGTTAATTTCGCCGTAAAATTAGGGAAAAATGTCTAATTTTGACCCCATTATGAAAATTTTACTGCTACCCATTGCGTGGATTTACCATATCATCCTGAGTATCAGACACAAGCTATATGACTGGCATCTCTTGAAATCGAAACGGTTCGAGATGCCCGTGATTGGCGTGGGCAACTTGGCCTTGGGTGGCACGGGCAAGACCCCCCATGTGGAGTATCTCATCGATTTGCTTACCGCCTCGTACCGTGTGTGTGTGGTGAGCCGGGGCTATGGGCGCAAAACCAAAGGGTTCCAGTTGGCCAACGCGAGCTGCAATGCCGAGACCGTGGGAGACGAACCAATGCAATATGTCGGCAAGTTCAACGAGGTCATGGTGGCGGTCGATGAAAACCGCAACCGGGCCATCGAGCTGATGGAGACCATGGACCGTCCGCCGGAGGTCTATCTGCTCGACGACGCCTTCCAGCACCGCGCCACCCAGGCCGGCCTCAACATCCTGCTCACGGCCTACGACTTGCTCTATACCGAAGATTATCTGATACCCGCCGGCACCCTGCGCGACGTGAGAAACGCCGCCAAACGCGCCGACCTCATCGTGGTGAGCAAAGCGCCCGGCGATTTAAGTGACGAGCAAAGAAAACTGGCCATCAACAAGTTACATCCAATTCGCCGCCAAAAGGTGTTTTTCTCCTCTTTGCAGTATGAGCCTTTGGAGGCCGTCAGCGACGCTGCCGACACCCTCGACGCCGAAGAGGCCGACACGGTGCTGCTTTTCAGCGGCATCGCCCACCCTCAGCCCCTAGCAGACCAGTTGAGGCAGCAATACCACGTGGAAGTCATGGCATTTTCCGACCATCATTTTTACTCAAAAACCGACGTGGAGGGGATCCTCAAACGCCACCAAGACATGGAAGGAAGGAAGAAAATCGTCGTCACCACCGAAAAAGATTATGCGAGAATCAAAAATTCTCCTTATTTTTGTCAGTTTGAATCGGTTCCGCTGTATGTGGCACCCATCAGCATCCATTTCCATCAACAAGAAGAATTCAACAAAGAAATCATAGACTATGTACGAGAAGCTCATCAACACGGTTGATTATATCAACGAGAAAACCAACGGATTCCAGCCCGAAGTCGGCATTGTGTTAGGCTCGGGATTAGGAGGTTTGGCCAACGGCATCCAGGTAGAATGCGCCATCCCCTATTCAGAAATACCCAACTTTCCGGTTTCCACCGTCAAAGGACATCAGAGCCAGCTGCTTTTCGGCACCATCGCCGGGCGGCGCGTCATCGCCATGCAAGGCCGTTTCCACTATTACGAAGGCTACGCCATGAGCGAGATCACCTTCCCCATCCGCGTGATGATGAAGCTGGGCATCAACTTCCTCATCCTCAGCAATGCCGCTGGTGGGCTCAACCCCGATTTCCACGTTGGCGACATCATGATCATCACCGACCAGATCCACGCCATGCCCAACCCGTTGATCGGGCCGCATGACGACCGTTTCGGCGAGCGTTTCCCCGACATGAGCGAGCCCTACGACAAGCGTTTGATCAAGTTAGCTGACGAGATCGCCATGGAAAAAAATATCTGGGTGCAACACGGCGTGTATTGCTCCACCACCGGTCCCACCTACGAGACACCTGCTGAGTGCCGTTACTTCCGTATCATCGGGGCCGACACCATCGGCATGTCAACCACCCCAGAGGTCATCATCGCCCGTCAAGGCAAACTGCCCGTGTTCGGCCTGAGCATCGTCTCCGACATGGGGAACATCTACGGCATGAACCACACGAGCACCATCACCCACGAAGAGGTCATCAAGGCGGTGAACGCCGTCGAGCCGAAGCTCATCACGCTCATCACCGAGCTGATCCGCCGCAGCTCAGAAATCCAGTTCTGATGGCCATTTATTTCGTCACCGACTTCCACCTGGGCATCCCCAACCTAGAGGAGAGCCACCAACGCGAGCTGAAGCTGATCAAGTTTCTCGACGGCATCAAGCCCGACTGCGAGGAGTTGTACCTGATGGGCGACCTTTTCGACTTTTGGTTTGAATACAAGTCGGTGGTTCCCAAGGGTTTCGTGCGCATCCAAGGCAAGTTGGCCGAGTTCTGCGACGCAGGCATCCCCGTGCATCTGTTCATCGGCAACCACGACCTCTGGAACTTCGGCTACCTGCATGATGAAATCGGCATCGAGTTGCACCGGGAGCCCGTGGTCAAGACCCTCAAAGGCAAGAAGTTCTTTTTGGTCCACGGCGATGGCAGAGGGCCAGGCGACAAGGGTTACAAGTTCTTGAAGAAGGTGTTCGAGAGCAAGCTCAACCAATGGCTTTACAGGTTGATCCATCCCGACTTCGGCATCCGTTTCGCGCTGCTTTGCTCGCACAAGCACCGCCTGAAGAAACTGAAAAACGAAGTGGAACGCGGCTATTACGACGACCTCCCCCACACCCGGCTTTACCAATATGCCCAGGAGCAAGCCGCCCTGGACCCCTCCATCGACTTTTTCGTCTTCGGCCATCAACACAAGCCCGCCCAATACCCCAGTGGCGACCATGCCCTGACCACCGTGGTGGGCAACTGGATTTACGACTTCACCTACGCGGTATTCGACGGGGAGACGGTAGCCTTAAAGAGGTATGCCTCTTCCTAAATCTTTAAATTTCAAATCTTCAAATCTTCAAATCTTTAAATCTTTAAATCTTTAAATCTTTAAATATGAAAGTCACCGACAAGTACATCAAAGAAAACAAAGACCGTTTCCTTGAGGAACTTTTTGAACTGATTCGCATCCCCTCTATCAGCTCGGAGGCCGCACACAAACCCGACATGATCCGCTGTGCCGAATGCTGGCGCGAGCACCTGCTGAAGGCCGGTGCCGACAAGGCGGAGGTGATGCCCACCGACGGCAACCCCATCGTGTATGGCGAGAAGATCATCGACCCGAAGAAACCCACTGTGCTAGTGTATGGCCACTACGACGTGATGCCCGTGGACCCCATCGAGTTGTGGAACACCAACCCCTTTGAGCCCGTGGTGAAAGACGGACGCATCTGGGCCCGCGGCGCCGACGACGACAAAGGACAGTCGTTCATGCACGCCAAAGCCTTCGAGACCATGGTCAAGACCGGCACCCTGCCCTGCAACGTGAAGTTCATGCTCGAAGGTGAGGAAGAAATTGGCTCGGGCAGCCTCGCCAAATGGATCGTGAAATACAAGAACTTGGTGAAGGCCGACATTATCCTGGTGTCCGACACCTCGATGATCGCCTCCGACGTGCCTTCCATCACCACCGGTTTGCGCGGCCTCGCCTACTGGGAGATCGAAGTCACCGGTCCCAACGCCGACCTGCACTCGGGCATCTTCGGCGGCAGCGTGGCCAACCCCTTGAACACGCTCTGCGAGATGATCGCCAAGTGCATGGACGAAAACAACCACATCACCATCCCGCATTTCTATGATGATGTCATCACCTGCTCCCGCAAGGAGCGTCAGCTGCTCAACATGGCACCCTACGACGAAAAGGCTTACAAGGAAAGCCTGAACGTGAAAGCCCTCCGCGGTGAAAAAGGCTATACCAAGATCGAGCGTGTGGGCATCCGTCCCACCTTCGACCTCTGCGGGATGTGGGGCGGCTACACCGGCGAAGGCAGCAAGACCGTGTTGCCCTCCAAGGCCTACGCCAAGCTCTCCTGCCGCTTGGTGCCAAACCAAGACCACGAGAAGATCGCCAAGCTGGTGAAGAACTACTTCGAGAAGAACGCCCCGAAATATGTCACCGTGAAGGTCACCCCCTTACACGGCGGACAAGCCTACGGCTGCCCCATCGACCTGCCGGCCTACAAAGCCGCCGAGGCCGCCTATATGGACACCTACGGCAAACAGCCCATCCCGATGCGCTCCGGAGGCTCCATCCCGATCATCTCCACCTTCGAGAAAGTGCTGGGCATCAAATCCATCCTCATGGGCTTCGGCCTCGGCGAAGACGCCATCCACTCGCCCAACGAGAATTACCGCCTCGACCATTTCTACAAAGGCATCGAGACCATCATCCAGTTCTATACCCATTTCGCTGAGTAAGTTACGGCGAATTAAACGAATAGAATCGGCGAATATTCATTAAGTCGGCGAATTAAGCGAATTAAGCGAATTATTTATTAAATTCGTTAAATTCGCTTAATTCGCCGATCTTTTTTATTCGCCGATTTTTTTAATTCGCCGCTATTTCGAGAACATCACCTTTTCGCTGTTAAACATACGGGTGAGCACCCAAACGGCGAGGCCGGTGTAAGCCACATTGGCAGCCAAGGTCACAATGACGGGCATCCATGTCATCTCATGGGCAAACACCGAAGTCATCACCTGCACAGCGTTGTAGAAGGGAATCAAATAAGCCGCCAAACTCACAGGTGAACCGCTTTGGAACATCGGCGTCAAGCCACAGAACATCACCACCAGCATGAAGGGGGTAATCATCGTACCCGCATTTTTCACGTCTTTGGCCAAAGCGGAAAGGATGCTGACCACCGAGGCCATGATGAGTACCGTGGCAAGAATGATGATCAGGATGACCGCATAATCGTTGAACGTGTAGTTGAGTCCAAGTTCCACACCCGCTTCATCAGCATGAATCATCTTGGGCAGCGACAGGGCGATGCCGATGAAGCTGGAGATGCCACTGAGCAAGGCAATGCTGCTCAACGAGACGATTTTGCCGATGGCCAGCTCATTGCGCTTCAGGGGGGTGACGAGCAGGGTGGCGATGGTGCCACGCTCCTTCTCACCCGCGATGGAGCTGGGGGCGATGGCCATCACACCACTGAAAAGCATCATCAAAATGAGCATCGGGATAAGTTTGGAGAGGATGCTGCCCAACACATCGTCGCTACTGGCCATGTCGAAGTGAGCGTCCTCCTTGTCAGAACGGTTGATGTCGAAACGGTTGCTCAGCTGGTCCTCGTAGGCGGAGAGGGAGCTCTCCAGGATATGATACACCCGCGAGGAGGCGTTGTTGGCCGAGTTGTAATAGATTTCCACATTGGGCGCCGCCAAACCACTTTGAGGGTCGTATGTGGCCACCAATTCGTCGAACGCCTCAGGGAAACGCAGGAGTACCTCATTGAGTTCCTTGTCTTCCAAACGATCTATATCATCTTGAGCAACAGGTTGTTGCAGCACGATGGTTGCTGGCAGGTTCTCCACAACGGTTGTCATGCTTTCCGGCAGGTTTTCCACGCGCAAAGTCACCAACTCGTCGGTCCCTTCGGTGGCCATCTTTTCCATCCCCATACCCATGAAGGTGTAGATGAGGTAGATCAACAGGCCGGGCATGATGACGGTGGTAAACAGCATCTGGCGGTCGCCAAAGAAGCGCGCGAACTCTTTCTTGATGATGGTCAAGGTATTGCTTTTCATTCCTCACCTCCTTTCACTTCTTTATACAATTCAAAGAAACGGTCTTCCAAACTCATGTCTCCACATACCTCCTCAAGGGTACCGCAAGATTGCATGCGGCCATCGATGATGATGCCCACCCGATCGCACAGGCGTTCCACAAGGCTGAAGATATGGGTACTGAGGATGATGGTCTTGCCTTGTCCCCGCAATTCCTGAAGATAGTCGGTCACCGTGCGGGCCGTCAGCACGTCCAGGCCGTTGGTGGGTTCGTCGAAGATGACGAACTCGGGGTCGTGGACCAGGGAGATCACCAAGGAAGTTTTCTGTTTCATGCCGGTGGAGAGGTTGGCCACCTTCACCTCCGCGAACTTGTCGATGCCAAAACGTTTGAACAGTTTCTCTTTCCGTTGGGCGACGACATCGGGGGCGATCCCATAGAGTTTCGAGAAGAAGTCGAACAGATAGTTAGGGGTGAAAAAGTCCTCCAGTTTCAGTTCGGAGGTCAAGAAGCCAATCTTAGCCCTCACCTGTTCAGGCTGGTTCACGATGGAGCATCCGTCGATGAAGGCGTCGCCTTTGTCGGGGGCGATTAGCGTGGCCAGCATACGCAGCGTCGTGGTTTTGCCGGCACCGTTTGGGCCCAGCAGCCCGAAGATCTCGCCTTGGTTGGCGGTGAACGTGAGGTCGTTCACCGCGACGATTTCCTGTCGGTCGGTCTTTTCGATTTTCTGTTGTTTGCGCGAGAGCCGAAAGGTTTTGTTCAAGCCCTCGACGCGAAGGATTTCAGTCATCTTTTGATCAGTATTTAATCCAACACATGTTGATAGTAACTGCCCTCTTGGAAGTTCTTGATGCCTTCTTTAAGGAAGTTGACGAAGGCGTCCTTGTCGAGGTCGTAGGCGCGGGGTTTCATCAGCAGGTTTCCATGATGGTCCATCAGGCAGTAGTAAGGTTGGGCGTTGGTGCCGAACTTGGAGATTTGGAAGTCGGCGTATTTGCGTCCGATGGTCTTCTTTTCCTTGCCGTCGTAGGAGGAGGTATAACATTCTTCCTTGGGCAACGAGGTCTTGTCATCGACATACAAGGCGCAGAGGATGAAGTCATTGCGCAGCATCTCCTTCACTCGGGGGTCGCTCCACACATTGGCTTCCATCTCGCGGCAGTTCACGCAGCCGTGGCCGGTGAAGTCGATGAAGATGGGCTTGTTTTGGGCTTGGGCGCAGGCCAGGGCCTGGTCATAGTCGAAATAGCCCTTCAGGTTATGGGCCAGGTGGAAGAGGTCGGCGTATTTAGGTTCCTCACAAAGCGCGGTGACCGGAGCGGTTTTTACCCCCTCTTGCGGCGCCACTGCCATATTGGCGAACTTAGCATCCACGTATTCAATCACTTTCTCGCTGTTTTCCTCAATGATGCGGTTCAAGTCGAAGTCGAGGGTTTGCTTGGGGGGAAGATAACCGGAGAGGGCTTTCAACGGAGCGCCCCACATGCCGGGGATCATATAAATCACAAAGGTGAAGTCGATGATGATGAGCACCAAACGAAACACGCCCAGCTCCTTGACTTCCTTCTCGCCCTTGAAGCGGATCTTGCCGAGCAGGTAGAAGCCCAACAGGGCGAAGCACACGATCCAGATGCCGAGATACACCTCGCGGTCGAGCAGGTGCCAGTGATAGGTTTGGTCGGCGACGCTGAGGAATTTGAAGCCGAGGGCGACTTCGATGAAGCCCAGGACCACCTTCACGGAAGTAAGCCAGCCGCCGCTCTTGGGCAGACGTTGAAGCAGATTCGGGAAGAAAGCGAACAAGGCAAAGGGCAAGGCGAACGCCACAGCGAAAGCGAACATGGTCACAATAGGCGCCCAGAACTCGCCCGAAGTGGATTTGATGAGCACCGTACCCACGATGGGACCCGTGCAGGCAAACGACACCAGCACCAGGGTCAAGGCCATGAAGAAGATGCCCCCCAAGCTCTTGGCGTTCTGCTTGCTATCGCTCTTGTTCACCATGTTGCTTCCCAAAGTAATCTCGAAAGCGCCAAAGAAAGAGGCAGCAAAAATCATGAACACCAGGAAGAAGAGGATGTTGGGCAGCCAGTGCGTGGCGAGCCAGTTGAAGATGTCGGCAGTGACGCTGTTGCCCCCCACGAGCCAGGTCACCAAGATGATGATAGCGATGGGCAAGGTGTAAAGCAACACGATGAAAACGAAGTACATGAACGCTTTGAAACGACCCTGCGCCTTGGTCTCTCCCTCGCCGTGCATGAAGAACGACACCGTCATCGGGATCATCGGGAACACGCAGGGGGTGAGCAGGGCGGCGAAACCCCAGAGGATGGCTTCGAGGATCATGCCCCAGATGTTCGATTTGGCATGGCCTCCCACACTGTCTTTCGCATCGGCATCAGCGGCTTTCAGCACAGTTTGGTCACCGTATGTCAGGTTCACATCTTCCGTAAGGGAGACGCACATCCCGTCTTTGCAGGCCTGGTAATCCAGCTCGCCCGTCAACGGGAAGGGACCGTCTTTAAGTTTCTTGAACTTTTGTCCGAACGAAGCCGTTCCGGAAAACTGGTGATAATCCACCTCGAAGATGTCATCGTGGAAGAGCGGCACTTCGGTAAGGTCATAGCCCTCACCCACAGGCTCGTAGTACTCGTTGCCCTCGAAGTTGAACACGGTGGGCAGCGGGGCCAAGTCGGGCATCTTGGTGGAATAAATGTGATACGATGGTTCGATCGTGGCCGTGGCCACCAGTTCAAACTCCACATCGTTCAAGTCGTTGATGGCGAAAGCCCACTTTACGGGATCCATCACCTGGGCTTTCAACGAAAAAGTGGTGACTAGCACCAGTAGAAAAGCGGTAAGAAAGCGTCTCATATTGATTTACTTGTTATTGTTCTTTGAAAACAGCTATTCAGTTTCTGCACCCATCGCGGAAGATTCTGTTCCATGGCTTTTTTTTGCAAAAATAGTAAAAATCAAGATAGTCGGACCAAAAATATTGTTTTTGTGTTTTCAGAAACTTTGAAGCGATCGTCGATTCTTCTTCCGACCACCCAAACGATTTGGCCGTCAGCCGTAGTGAGCACCTGACATTCTTCCTTTTGCCGGGTGGTCATCTTCTGATCCACGAAGAAATCACTCAACAATTTGGAGCCTTTCATCCCCAAAGGATGGAATCGGTCGCCGGTTTGCCAAGGACGGAGTTGAAGAGGGAATGTCAACTTGTCGTAGTCCAATTGGGCTACCTTGAGCGATTGATCGATCACGAAACGGTCGTCTTTATCGATGGTTTGATAAGAAAGTTCAATAGAAATATTGTTATTATTATAAATCGGAGTCAATTCAAGTCCATCGCGTTCAATGGTCACTCGATGGGTAGGTGAAAAGAAGGATTTACCGAGTTGGCCGGATAGGGCTTCATAGATGAATTGGACTTGGTCGGTGTTGAAGCCATAATCCCGGAGCCACTCAAATAAAAGTGGAGAATGGAGGGTGGAAAGTGGAAAGTTATCGTACTGGTATTGTTGCGTTTCACCATCTTGTTTCACAATTTGGAACAGCTTTTCTTGAAGCAATTCACGATAGAGCGCATTTTCGGAGGCCAGATGGCGGATGGATTTCAGGATGGAAGTCCTCCCCTCTTTGGAGATGCCATCGATTACGGGGAGCAGTTCATGACGGATTTTGTTGCGCAGGAACTGGGTCTCGGCATTGGTGTGGTCCTCGCGCCACGTCAGTCCGTTTTCAAGGGCATATTGATGGATTTCTTCTCTGGAGATGTCCAATAACGGTCTGATCACATGACCATTGACAGGTTGCATCCCTTTCAGGCCTTTTATTCCTGCACCTCTTAATAAATTAATGAAGAAAGTCTCCAGTTGGTCATCGGCATGATGGGCCACGGCGATATAATCATAGCCCAACTGTTGCCGAAGTTCCTCAAACCAGGCGTAACGCAACTCCCGGGCGGCCATCTCAATGGAAAGCTTATGTTCTTTTGCATAGCCAGTCGTGTCAAAGTGCTTCACATAAAGCGTCAAGCCATTATTATCAGCATATTCACGGACAAACCGCTCATCGCCATCGGACTCCTCCCCTCTCAGGTGGAAGTTACAATGCGCCACCACGAAATCCGCATGGGCTTTCAGTAGCTTATCAGCCAGCACCATGGAATCGATGCCGCCACTCAACGCAAGGATCAATTTGCCGCTCAGCTCTTTCATATTCTACTAGTGTTGAACTACAAAACGACCTACATACTTTCCGTCAGCTTGAATAAAATACATACCATTGGGGTAGCGCTCTGTAACCAACTTGGTTTGTCCGTTATCAACAACAAACGAATCCATCAGCTTCCCCATGACATTGTAAACCCGGACCACACCATATTCTTCCAAAGAAAGATTCACAAAGCCGTCGGCTGGATTGGGATAGACATCCACTATTGACACAGGATCAGTGACGTTATAATCGCATTGATGTTGTTCGATCTCAAAAGGCTCTAAAGCATCGATAATCGATTGAAGGCTATTGATCCCTTCATAGCCAAAGGAATTAGCCCATGAATTCAAAACAATTGAATGGTCGGGAGCTATCAGCAAAACAAAAGGATCGAATTGTGTATGGAATGCTAGCTGCACTTCATCACCTCCTCCGTTCTTACTTATCGTCGGATACTCAATGCCAAATTCTTCGCACCACAGCAAACATCTTTCGTCATTGTCAATATAAGAGACCTCCATGTAATAAACATCATGGCGATTGCAACCATAATAACGATAGGATTCAACGACAAAGGGGGCCTGTTCCCGACACGGACCACAAGTATAATGGAAGAAATCAAGGAAAACGTATTGCCCATGGTCTAAAATATCATACAGATGGATTTCATTGCCATGACAATCCGTTGCTAAAAAATCCGGTGCTTGTAAACTGAGCGACACCGTATCCGATTCATATTCCGAGCCATCCGCAAAACAAGATACCACGTAGTAATAATTATCCAAACATGGCCAATAGTAAGCATTGTCTGATATATTAGTATCTTCCGTATCGGCAACTAATCGAAAAGGCATCGTTGCCTCTTTATGATACACTTGGTAATGGACGGCTCCCTCTACAGCATCCCATTTCAAAACAAAATGCCCGTTCTCCAGACCAGCATTGACATTGGTCGGGGCTTGAGCCTTTACTCCCATGCACATGACAAGGAACAAAACCACTGATACCACTCTTTTCATCATCTCATGTGTCTTTTCGTCTATGTTATTTCTTTTTCTTCACCGAAAACCCAAATCCACCAATCTTCTCCCCCAGCCCGTAATATTTGCCATGGGAATAGGCCAAAGGCCGCGCATGATTGAGTTGGAAAGCCCCAGTACCTTTGTCAATTAAGCCTTCCTCGGCGTTGATGGCCACCACCTCAGCGATAAACATATCATGAGAGCCAAGTTCCTTCACCTCCACCACCCTGCACTCAATGCTCAGCGGCGACTCCTTAATTAAAGGTGCCTTCACAATTTGAGCAGGCTCAGTGTGCAAATGCATCTGCTTGAACTTGTTGTAGTCGCGGCCCGAGCGCACCCCGCACCAGTCGGTGGCGGCGGCCAGCTCCTCCGTGGTCAAATTAATGACAAACTCCATGTTTTTCATGATGAGTTCATGCGAATGGCGTTCTTTCCTCACGGAGATGTAACACATGGGCGGGTCGGAACAGATCGTTCCTGTCCAGCCGATGGTGATGATATTGTAGTTTTCCTCGCAGTCGCCGCAGGTGACCATCACGGCGGGCAAGGGATAGATTAGGGTTCCGGGCTTGAAGGGGACTTTCATACAGTTGGAAGTTTACAGTTGGAAGTTGGGAGTTAGGAATGGGGATGCTAATAAGTTATTACGTGGATGCAAAAATAATGTTTTTCCCATCATCTTGCGGAGAAAGGTTCGTTTTTGTATTTTTGCACATTGAAAACAATAATACCATGTATGCCGAACAAACCACATTGAATCCAATACAGTTACACCTGCTCGAGATGTTCAACCATTGCGACAGCGAGAAGATGATGCTTGAATTGAAAGAAGTTTTGGCAGATTTTTATGCCAAACAAGTTCAAGAAGAAGCCGACCGTCTTTGGGATGAAGGCACTCTAAACGGTGAAGCCATTGAGCGCATTCTTGATGAGCATTGGAGAACTCCTTATCCTGAGGCGAGATGAGAAGAATCGTCATCGACACTAACTGTTTGATTGCCATACTGCCCTCGAAAAGCCCGTATCACAAAGTGTGGACTGACTTTTTAGAGCAGCAGTTAGAAATATGCGTGTCCAACGAAATTTTGATGGAATACGAGGAAATCATTTCAGAAAAGACATCACCTGCCTTCGCTGAAGCCATCATCAAAACGCTGATAAACAAGCCTAATTTTATTAGGGTCTATCCTACTTGGCGTTTCGGTTATATTGTGGCAGACCCTGACGACAACAAGTTTGTTGATTGCGCAATCTGCGGAAGAGCAGAATTACTTGTTTCAAACGACAAGCACTTCAATGTTTTGAAAGACATCGGATTCCCATACGTTAGAGTTTTAAGGATTCAGGATTTCGTTCAAATAATAAAATAGTATTTTTCCTTAATTCCGCAACACTATTACAAATATAACTTTTTAAGTACCTGAGCAACAAAAAGTTGCCCAGGATTTTGCCATGTCGAAGAA
>CACZQL010000064.1 GCA_902783365.1 uncultured Bacteroidia bacterium
CTCCGTTTCTGCGCCTTTGCCAAACAACCCTCCACCCGTTTGGGCGTTCAGGTTGCCCGCTGTCAGCCCCATGGCCGCCAGCCCAAGGGCAAACGCGACAGTTTTCAAAGATTTGGTTGTTTTCATTTAGTTGAGATTTAAGGGTTTAGTATTATTTAAAGATTTGAGGGGTTTGCCCGCCAGGTACAAAAAAATCCAAGACAAGCCATTCCAGCCTGTCTTGGACTAAGGGTATGCCGCATCATGGAAAGGAGATTTACCCCCATTAATCCACATAATTCATTTATATTCAACAAGTTACATCTGTTTTTCGTTATTTTTCAACCATTTTAAGGCCGCAAAAATACGAAAAAAAAAACCAAATCGGAATGAAAAAACAGGAAATTTCGCAATAAAGCAACCTATTTCGCAAAGAAATTGTAATTTTGCAAAAAATAATCCAATGGAAGTCATCAGATACATAAAAACAGGTTTGTATTTGCAAAGTCCGGCCTACATTTATACCTTTTTGATAGAAGAAATACACGGACAACTCAAAAATGACTAACTTTGCATGTTTTTTTATAACTAAATTGAACGTAATTAATTAGAAATCATAAATTTACAAAGATGGAAAAGATTAGAGTAGGTATCAATGGTTTCGGCCGTATTGGCCGCAACGTGTTCCGCATCATTTGCGAACGTCCGAACTTAGAGATTGTGGGTGTCAACGACTTGACGAGCACCAAGGTGCTGGCCCACCTGTTGAAATACGACTCCACCCAGGGCAAGTTCCCCGGCACAGTGGAATATGACGAGACGGCTTTGATCGTCAACGGCGTGCGTGTCCCTGTCACGGCTGAGCGTTCACCGCTGAACATCAAGTGGGGCAAGACTCCCGACGTGGTGGTTGAGTCCACCGGCGTGTTCCGTTCCAAGGAAAGCAGCAAAGGCGGCTACGGCGACCACCTGAAGAACGGTGCCAAGAAAGTCATCCTCTCCGCTCCCTCGAAGGACGCCATTGATGCCACCATCGTGGTCGGCGTGAACAACAACGAGCTGACCGATGATATCGAGTGCGTGAGCAACGCCTCCTGCACCACCAACTGCCTGGCTCCCGTCGCCAAGGTGTTGAACGACCGCTTCGGCATCGAGCAGGGTTACATCACCACCATCCACAGCTACACCAACGACCAGGTGATCCTCGACGGTCCCCACAGCGACCTTCGCCGTGCCCGTTCCGCCTGCATGTCGCAAATCCCGACCACCACTGGCGCCGCCAAGGCTGTGGGCATCGTGATTCCCGACCTGAACGGCAAACTCGACGGCATCGCCGTCCGCGTCCCTACCCCGACCGGCTCGCTGGTTGACCTCGTCTGCACCCTCAAGACCGAAGCCACCAAAGAGGAAATCAACGCCGCCATGAAAGAGGCCGCCGAAGGCCCCATGAAAGGCATCCTCGAATACACCGAAGATCCCATCGTGAGCTGCGACATCATCCATAACCCCCACAGCTCCATCTTCGATGCCCAAAGCACCATGGTGATGGGCAAGATGGTCAAGATCATGTCGTGGTACGACAACGAATGGGGCTACTCCAACCGCATGGTGGACCTCATCGAGATGATGAAATATTAATTTAATGCGGAATTAGGAATGCGGAATGCGGAATACCTTATTAGAAAAAAATATTCCGCATTCCTAATTCCGCATTCCTAATTCCGCATTCCGCATTCCTAATTCCGAATTATCATAATGACTCCCTGTAGGCGCTGGGTAACCGGTCCTTCAGGGGTTTTTATTGTCACCTCGCAGACATAGAAATAAGTGCCGGAGGGGCACTCGAGTTTGGTGCCAGAGGCGCGTCCATCCCAGTTGATGTAAGGGTCGGTAGTGTCAAATACTGTGCGTCCCCAGCGGTTGAAGATGTGCATCTTCACCTGTTCGACCGCCACCTTGGAGACATGAATGGGGACAAACACATCGTTGATGCCGTCGCCGTTGGGCGTGAAGGCATTGGGTAACTCATACACCGGACAGGCATCCAAGTCAATGCACACAGTGTCGGATGGCAGGGAATGGTTCCCCTTGTCGTCGAACACCACCATATAGTAACACCCCATCGTGCTCATCAAACCCTCATGGCGGTACGAGGTGTCCATGGGATTAGTCAAAGTCTCCACCAAAGTGAATTCATCGGTGGAGGAAGCGGTGTAATAAATCTTGAATCCCGCAAAGTCGTCAGGCACAAGGCCTCGCCAGATAAGCACATTCTCCACCTCATCGCAGTCGGGTTCCACCGTGAGGATCAACGGCTCGGGCGGCTCGTTGTCAGTAGGCGTCACCTCAAGGATGGCCGAATAGTTCACCAGTGGCTTCTGCACGCCCTCCACCGCATAATGGCCGAAGGTGCGCACATAGTAACGGTAGGGTTGCTCATTCTCCAAGCCATGATCCACATAGCTCATGGCCGTGGTGGTAGCGATACGCAAAAAACGGTTGTTTATTTCTCTGAATACCTGCGTACTGTCGATCAACCAAGGCACCGACTCCGTCCACGACAGGGAGGCCGTGGCGTCGCCACCCACCCCGGTGAGTTTCAGATACGTGGCGGGACTGCTCATCCCCACCACCTGCTGGTTGGCGTCTCTCATCTCCACCTGATAGCGGAGCGACTGCAACGCATAGAGATTCACCTGCCGGTCGGGAAACACCGTGTCGGTCCCTTGATAGACCGTGGTCTCCACGCCGTCGAGGTTACGAATCAGCCGGAAAGAGAAAGGCGCGGTGAACCAAGGCTCCATCTCACGGGGCTTCGCCCAACTTGTCAGCACCTGTCCCGCCGACAAGTCGGCAGGGTCGTTGGAGACTTGGGTCATCAACGGGAGGTCGTTTTTCTGCCTCACGCAGACCTCCTCGGAGGGAACCCCCTCATTGTTGCCGTGAAACACCGCCACCAAGCGATAGCAATAGTCCACCCCTTGCTCGAAGCCAGCACCTTGGTTGGCATCGACAAACGAAGTGGCTTGGAGGTCGGAGAGTTCGGCCAGCAGCTGATATCCGGGTCTCACCCCTGTCTCACAGACCTCTGGTTGATAAGGGGTTCCACCCGTTTTGCGATAGATGCGGATACTTTCCGCGTTGGGGCAGGAATAGGGCTGCCAGGCGAGGGCGACGCCGTTGGGACCCATCTCAGCGGTTAAGCCTTCGACGGGAGGACCGATGACACTGATATTAATATTGTGGACATTGGTCAGCGGGATGGGGAACGAGTTGTCTTTGGCATGAATCACCACCTGATAAGGAGCTTTTCTGATATGGCCGCACTCGGTGTCCCATTGGAACGTGAAGGAAGGATGCAAGGCCGTCACCGTGGCGGGATTCATTGCGGCGGGGTTGGAAGCCATCTCGAAAGGCGCGCCAGAGGCGGTGAGCGTCACCACGTCGTTATCGGGGTCGGAGCCCGACACCGTGAAGCACAAGGAGGTGCCGGCCACCACACAGGTGTCGGTGAGGCTGGAGATCGAAGGCACGTTGTTGTTACAGGCGTTGATGAGGATCTGCATGTCGCGGGTGATAGCCCCGATTTTCTGTCCGTGCCGCCATTCCTCGATGAGGATGGCCACGTTGAACTCCCCTTGCAGCACGGGGTTCTCCCATTGCAGCTCGCCGGTGACCGGGTCGATGTCGAAGAGACTGGAGGCTTGGGGGAAGGAATAGCCGGGGATGTCCTCGCCGTTGAGGCCTTTGCATGGCACCAGGCGATAGCTCAGCGAATCGCCGTCGGGGTCGTAGGCGGAGGGGTTGTGATAGAAAGGCTTCCCCACGCAGCCTTTATCGACCGGGGCGTTGAGCAGCTGGGGGGAGTTGTTATAGCCGAGGAAGGGGTTGATGACCAGTTCCGACTCGATATACATCGGCACATTGACCGAGTTGGGCACGTTGACCACGCCGAAGTTACGGTCGGGGTCCTCCATGCTGATGAAGTAGGTGCCAGTAGCCGCATAGCTGTGGGTGGTGCGATACACGTTGAGGGTATAGTCGTCGCCCAGGTCTTGAAAGACCACACGAGGCACATACTCCGCGAAGCCATCGCCCCACTGCATCAGCAGGGAGTCGCGCTGGACGCCCGCGAGACTCGGGGAATAGGTGTAACAGGTCAAGGTGAACTCGTAGGTGTTGCCCCCTTTCCAAGTGTAGGTAATCTCCGCCGCGCGCTGATGCGTCGCCCACAAAGGCAACGCGAGCGCGAAGAGAAGGCACAAACAGAGTATTTTCCGCATGATCCGATCGATTTGAAGCGCAAAATTAAGAAAAAGTGAAAAACTCGACCCACGAAAAAAAAATTATCAGTATTTTTGCGGTATTCTATTTCTAAAAAAATAACAACATGGAACATACGCTACCCGATGATTATACAAGCGAAGAGAAGGAAGAGATTCTCCGACGATATGAGGGGTTGCTGGCGGCTTGGCATACCCGTAAGGAAGCTTCTGACTTAGAGATGGTTGAGAAAGCCTTCTACTTTGCCGCCAACGCCCACCGCAAGCAAAGACGCCGCTCGGGGGAGCCTTACATCTACCACCCCATCGCGGTAGCCACCATCGCCGCGCAGGACATCGGTCTGGGAAGGACCTCCCTCACCTGTGCCTTGCTGCACGACGTGGTGGAGGACACCGACTACACCTTGCAGGACATCACCGACCTGTTCGGCGAGAAGGTCTCCCACATCATCGACGGGCTGACCAAACTCGACAAGGTCGATGACGCCCAAAGCATGCAGGCCGAGAACTTCAAGAAAATCATCAGCTCGCTCTCCTACGACATCCGCGTGGTGCTCATCAAGCTGGCCGACCGTCTGCACAACATGCGCACCCTCAACTCGATGCCGCCCCACAAGCAGCTGAAAATCGCCTCCGAGACCTCCTACGTGTATGCCCCTCTGGCCTACCGCCTAGGCCTCCACGCCATCAAAACCGAGCTGGAAGACCTCTCCCTGAAATACACCGACCCCGCCATCTACAACAGCATCAAGAAGCGGATGGACGACCAACGGCAACCCAAGACCGAACAGCTCAACCAATTCCTGGTTCCCGTGATGGAAGCCTTCAAGAAAAGAGGCCTGGAGGTTTCAGCAAAGATCGTGGAACGCTCCACCTGCTCCATCTGGAAAAGAATGAGATCCAAGCAGCTGACATTCAACGAGCTGTATGGAACCTATTATCTGCGGTTTCTCATCGACTGCCCCGAAGAGGACGAGAAAATCGAGTGCTGGAAGATCTATGCCATCCTCACCGATGTCTATACCCCCAACAACTCAAGGCTGAAAGACTGGATCTCGACGCCCAAAATCAACGGGTACGAGTCCATCCACGCCCTGTTTATGGGCAAGGACGGCAATTGGGTGGAGATACAGATCCGCACCAAGCGCATGGACGAAATCGCCGAGAAGGGTTTCACCGCCTATTGGCAGCATCGCACCGACAACCAGTTGGAGAGCGGCTTCGACGAATGGCTGAAACGCGTCAACGAGCTGATCAGCTCCGACAACGAGTCGTCCATCGAATTTGTGGACACTTTCACCAACGACCTCTTCTCCGACGAGATCAAGGTGTTCACCCCGCAAGGCAAGGCCATCACCCTGCCCAAGAACTCCACCGTTTTGGACTTTGCCTATAACATCCACTCTGAGATCGGCAACCACAGCATCGCCGCCAACATCAACAACCGGCTGGCGCATCTCGACCAGAAGCTCAAGACCGGCGACCAAGTGGAAATCATCACTTCCGAGTCGCAGCACCCGCAGGAGAAATGGTTCGAGTTCCTGCACACCGCCTTTGCCAAGTCGAAGCTGAAAGCTGGTATCAAGGAATACCGAAGGACCTTCCGCGAGCAGGGCGAGGAGAAATACAACGCCATCCTGAAAAAACTCAACCTGGAGCCCTCGAAGCCCAACCTGGCCAAGGTGATGGAGGAAGCCAAGATCTCGAGCGTGGTCGATTTCTTCTACCAAGTGGCGGAGGGCAAAATCAACGAGCAGCTGATTCAGGGTGCGTTGAAGCCCCAAGGCGGCAACGGCGGCATCTGGCGCAGGCTGACCTTCGGACTCTTGGGCAACGACACCAAACCCAAAGAAGCCGTCATCGAGTCGTCGGGCGACTTCGACTTCAACGTGGCCACCTGCTGCAACCCCATCCCGGGCGACGAGGTGGTGGCGTTCAACTTCCCCGGCGAACCCCTGCAAATCCACCGCTCCGACTGCAGCAAAGCCACCAAGCTGATGTCGCGCTACGGCAACAACATCGTGAAAGCCAAATGGCAACCCAAAGGCGACATCACCTTCCTCGCCGGACTGAAAATCGTCGCCCTCGACAGCGTGGGACTGCTCAGCAAGATGACCGACCTCTTCTATAACGAATTGAAACTCAACCTCCACGCATTGCAGATGGAGTCGAAACAAGACCTGGTGGAAGCCAACCTCTCGGTCTATGTTCACACCATCAACGAACTCAACCTCCTCATCGAGAAGCTCAACAAGCTGAAAGATGTGAAGAAAGTGACCCGCATTGTAAAGTGATACGGAATCATGAAGGACACTAACGAAAGCATCGCCATCACAGTCAACAAGATATTCACCGAATATCTCCAACAACACAACCTACGCAAAACCCCGGAACGTTTTGCGATTTTGGAAGAAATATATTCAACAAACGGACATTTCGACATCGAGTCGCTGTACAACCGGATGAAAAACCACAAGTACCGCGTGAGCCGCGCCACCTTGTACAACACCATCGAGCTGCTGCTGGACTGCGAGCTGGTGATCAAACACCAGTTCGGCAACAACTGCGCCCAGTACGAACGCTCCTACAAGTTCCGCCAACACGACCATTTTGTGGATCTGGACACCGGCGAGGTGCTGGAATACTGCGACCCGAGGCTCTTGGAGATTCAAAAAACCATCGAGGAGACGTTGGGGGTGGAAGTGACCCACCACTCGCTCATCTTTTATGGACACAAGAAAAAGGAAAACTGAAAACTGATTTATCATGAACAAAATAGACATTTTATTAGGATTGCAATGGGGTGACGAAGGGAAAGGCAAGGTTGTCGATGCACTCACCCCGAATTACGACATTGTGGCAAGGTTCCAAGGCGGACCGAATGCCGGCCACACCATTGAGTTTGAGGGCCGTAAGTTCGTGCTGCACAACATCCCCTCAGGGGTGCTGACCCCAGGATGCGTCAACGTCATCGGCAACGGCGTCATCATCGACCCCCACATCCTGAAGGGGGAAATCGAAGGACTGCGGCAAGCTGGTTTCGACCTGAAAGACACCCTGAAGATCGCCAACCGCGCCCACCTCATCCTGCCCACCCACCGGGCCCTGGACGCCGCCAACGAAAAAGCCTTGGGCAAGATGAAAATCGGCTCCACGCTGAAAGGCATCGGGCCCACCTATACCGACAAGACCGCCCGAAAGGGTTTGCGCATCGGCGACATTGCGATGGACGGCTTCCGGGAGAAATATGAGAAACTAAAACAAGCACACCTTCAACAGATTCAAGGTTTAGGATTCGATATGACCGGCTTCCAATTGGACGGTGTGGACTTCAACGAATACGAAAAACTCTGGTTCGAAGGCATTGAATACCTGCGGCAGTTCTCCTTCATTGACAGCGAGTACTACCTCAACGAGGCCCTCGACGCTGGCAAGAAAGTGCTGGCCGAGGGCGCCCAAGGATCCATGCTGGACGTGGACTTCGGCAGCTATCCTTTCGTGACCTCCTCGAATGTGGTCGCCGCCGGCGTTTGCTCCGGGTTGGGCATCGCCCCGAGCCGCATCGGCAAGGTGTATGGCATCTTCAAGGCCTACTGCACCCGCGTAGGCACCGGTCCCTTCCCCACCGAGCTCTTCGATGAGACTGGCGAGACGCTTCGCCGCAACGGTCACGAGTTCGGGGCCACCACTGGCCGCCCGCGCCGCTGCGGCTGGCTCGACCTCCCCGCCCTCAAATACGCCGTCATGCTCAGCGGCGTCACCGACCTGATGATGATGAAGTCGGATGTGATGGACGAGTTCGAGACCATCAAGGTGGCCACCGCCTACCGCTACCAAGGCCAAGAAACCCAGCATCTGCCTTTTGCCGCCTGCACGGAGACCATGGAACCCGTTTACACGGAGCTTCCGGGATGGAGGAAGAAGATAGAAGACAGGAGACAGGAGACAGAAGACAGAAGACAGGAGGCAGGAGACAGAATACCGGAGAAGTTAGAAGCATACATTAAATATATTGAGGATTATGTAGGGGTGCCGATCAAGTTCGTGTCCTACGGACCGGACCGGACCCAGAACATCCTTCGATAAGCTCTCTCAAAATTCCTAATTATCAATTATTAATTCCAATCGAAGTGATTATTTTAGAAAAACCATACGTGTCAGCCCCGTTGGTGGCTTACCTTGAAGAACAACAGATTCCCGTTTTGCATAACGACATGGCCGAAGTGCTGAAAGCGCAAGGCCATTCCCTGAATTTATTGGACGACCAGGCTTTTGTGGAGGAATACCAAAACAGTGGCAAGCTCTACGCCGTGTCGGAAAACGCCTTGGTGTGGCTCTATGCGCAGCTGCCCGAGTCGGAGTTGGTGAAGAAAGTCAAAATTCTGAAAGACAAGGCCGAGTTCCGCAGGATTTGCCAGCAGATTTATCCCGACTTCTATTATAAAGAGGTGGAGATGAAAGCCTTGCGCAGCCTCAATCCCGAAACGTTGCCCTTGCCCTTGGTGTTGAAACCCGCCGTGGGATTCCTGAGTGTGGGCGTGTATATCGTCAGAAACAAGGAAGAATGGCAGGCCGCCTTGGACGACATCGACCAGAACTTCGCCAGGCAGTGCGCCGTGTTTCCCGAGACCGTGGTGCGGAGCGAAAAGTTCGTGCTGGAGCAGTTCATCGAAGGCGAGGAGTACGCCGTGGACGCCTATTACGACGCCGAAGGCCGGCCCAACATCATCAACATCTTCCACCACATCTTCAAGAGCGAGACCGACGTGAGCGACCGTCTCTATTGCATGAGCAAGCAGATCTTCGAAGCCAACTATCCGGCTTTCAACCAGTTCTGCATTGACTTGAACGGGGTGTTGCAGCTCAAGAACTTCCCGATGCATGTGGAGTTCCGTGTCGATAAACACACGGGTCGCGCCATTCCCATCGAGGTGAACCCCTTGCGTTTCGCCGGCATGTGTCTCAACGACCTCACCCGCCACACCTGCGGCTTGTTGCCCGTGCGTGCCTTCTTCGAGGGCACCCATCCCGACTACGCCACGATGTGGAACGGTATCGAGGAGGACGTGTTCAGCTTTGTGGTGCTCGACAAGCCCTACGACACCAACCGCGCCCTGGACTTCGAGCGCATCCGCCGTCATTTCCACGGGGTGCTGGAGACCCGCGACATCATGAACCCCGCCATGAGCATCTGGGGATTCCTCTTCACCAAGACCCCCAAAGAACACCGCGAGGAGTTACAGGAAATCCTCCATTCCACGTTGGAGGAGTTTATGATGTAACCCAGCCTTCTTTTTTTTCAACCTTACAAACCAAGGCCTTGTCAGAAAGACAGGGCCTTGATTTGATTGTCATGGGAGACATAGATGTATCCGTGGCCGCGCACAAGTGTGGTGAGGGTGCCGCTCCAATCGTTGGTAAAGGTGGCGGTATCACCATTCTCTGCAATAATCACGTCGCCTTCGACAGGTGTGAAACTACCAAAAGCTTCGGAGAGGGTAAGGTCGTTGCCACCATAATAGCCGAACCAGTTGTAACCATACTCAATGTCGAGCGTAGTCGCAGGAAGTGGTGTGCTCCTGAGGGTAAAGGTACAAGCGTCGGAAGTATGAATCTTGTACATTTGTCCTGGAAGGATTTCGGTCAGTGTGCCGCTCCAGACGTTGTCCTCGTAGCGGGCGAAGCCGCCATCCTGCGAGTTGATGAGCAAGCCATTCGACCCAAGGGCCGTTTCAAGGGTGGCGAGGTCTGTCGCCACAGTGGGAGTCCACCAGTTCCAACCCTGATTCAAGGCAACAGTTTGGACACTGGCGAAATGAGCGACATAGTGTTCCGGCTCAATTACCTCAAAAGTATAATAGGGTTCATAAGAAACCACCTCTCCATCTTTGGTCCAATACTCAAAAACGAAACCCTCGTTGGGAGTCACATCCAAATAGCAGGTAGAGGTTTTTCCCCAGTTTTCTGAATAATAGGAACCGGACCCATTAATGGAACCCCCACCCCAAGGATCCGTCTCCGCAGTAATGACGACATAGAAATATGCTGTGTAGGTACAGCTTTGGGTCACCTCAAAGTCCACCACGGGTGAATAGGAAAACGCATAACCTTCATCCCTCCAGAAGCCGAAGCTATAACCCTCATTCGCGACGGCCTCCAAATGGCATACGGATCCAACTTCGTAAGTGCCTCCTCCGGACACCACTCCTGCCTCGGGAGGGTTCGCTACAACAACCACCTCAGGCGTCTCTGGCAGCGCCGAATTGCAATTCGCCTTAAACGTCCTTGGGAAAGAAATGTTGACAAGGTTTTGATTACAAATCCCGTCACCGTCCTCACAATAGACATTCAAATACATATCTAACAAATTCCCGCCTTGATTCAGTGTCATCGTCACGTTGCTTCGGGCAGTGATGTTACGGACAAAACAATGTGAAGATTCCGTTTCCAAGGTCATCTGTTCCACAAATCCAATATCCTCATAACTCACGGTCAGAACATTACCGCCCCAGCCTTGGTAATAATAGGGGTAACCATTTATCAGTTCAAACCTGTATTCGCAGACCATGTCTTGAGATACGAAATGCGCCACCAAATCGAGATCCTCTGTGGCAACGAACGAATAGTTTTGCTCTCGTGAAAATGCCACTCCGTTTCTGCTCCAATAGAGGAAGGCATAGCCTTCTTCGGGGATGGCCGACACGCAACATTGCGTACCATAGTTGAATACTCCACCTCCTGTCACACTGCCCTTCTCCGCATCTTCAGAAGCTGCGGTAACATGCACGAGTCCCGCACCCACCGATGCGCAATCTGTCTCAAGAGGTAGAGGTATCTCCATGAAATTGAGCTCCGTCAACGGATACAATGGTGTCCCATTCTCATAGACGATTTCCAAGGAGCACTGGCCACTATAAGAGCCCCAATTCCTATAGCTCACCACAGCGTGTTCCGATTCTGACACCTTTCGATGGATCTCGCCCTCGGAGCCAGTATTCAGCGTAATAATCTCTGAATAAGGAATGTCGGGATAATGTACCTTCAAGGAATTGCCTTGCCATCCATTCTCACCTGAGTCATACATTTTAAACACGATGCCGCACAAGGTCTCTGCAGGAACGAAATGAGCCACGAAGGAGCTCTCTTCCGTCACCTGGAAAGAATACTCCTCATCCAATGAGACAACCTCCCCTTTCTCAGTCCAATAGCGAAAGGCATATCCTGAATTGGGCACCGCTGTCAGTTGGCACGTCGAGCCATTCGTATAATCTCCCGCGCCCAACACGATTCCGGCATCTTGAGGATCCGCGACTGCTTCGATGTGGAGAAGTGCCATCGCCCCCTCACAGTCCGCCTCAAACTCGCACTGGAATTCCGGGTAAAGGGTGGGTTGATCACATATCACCGCCCCGCTTTCATACCCGACAACCACTCCGTGGCTTCCAAAATCGGATGCCCAACTCGTTTCAACCACTCCAACAACAACAGGAGCGCCACTCTCCATATATCTTACATAATGGCCATTCCTATCCAATTGCTCCACAAAACCATAATCCACATAAGTGATGGTAAGCGCCACGCCATACCATTGAGGATAGGAATGCGACAAATCGAAAGTGATGCCGCACATCCCCTCCTCCTCTACAAAATTGGCAATGAGATTCTTGTCTTCATAGACCTCAAAGGTGTAAATGGGAGACCAGGAGAGCACGTGACCGTCAAAATCAGTCCAGTTTTTGAACACGTAACCCTCGTTGGCCACCGCTGTCAAAGTGCATTGCGTGCCGTATGAAAAGCCTCCCGAGCCTGTGACATATCCATAGTTCCCATTGTTGGGGAACGGGAGCACATAATAGAGCTTGAAGGCATCCGTGCAGTCCACATCAAACTCATGATGGAAGAAGCAGTCTATGTCAGAATTCTCGTATTCGACAATACCATTATCATAGCTGATGGAGAAGGTGCAACGACTGACATCCGGGCCGCAAATCCAATCCAATACCACATGACTGCCCTCCATGACCCGCCTTGCAAAGCTCTTTTCACTATCTGGATGCTCCACTGTACAATACTCGGTAAAGTCAATGTCCTCGTAATGGACGATTAAATTGTTGCCCTGCCACCCCAACCAAGTAGGAATGGAAAGGTGGTAATTCAAGTTGCAAAGCGCTGATTCCTCCATGAAACATGCCACCAAATTCCTGTTCCTTGTGACCGGGAAATGATACTCCGCGTCCATGGAAACCACTTCCCCGTTCTCTGCCCAGTAATAGAAAGCATAGCCGGTATTGGGAGACGCGGTCAGTGTACACTCCTCTCCCATGCCAAAGGCACCAGCGCCCGAGACCGAGCCTTTCATCTCGTCATTGGAAGCCGCCGACACAGCAAGCTGATAGCCCTCGTAGGGGATGAGGATAAGCGTGAAGGTCTTGGACTCGCCCACATTGCAGACTGTTCCATCGAAAACCAGAGAAGGTGTCACCGTAAGATGCGCCTCATGAATCTGTTCATCTTGCAACGCCACATCAAACGAGATGTCGCCATCGCCCTCGGCACCCAAGCCAATGGTGGGGTCATCGTTGGTCCAATGGTAACAAACGCCATGAGGATTAGGAGAGGTAAAGGAGACATGCACATGCTCCCCATGGTAAGTGGTGATATCTTCGATGTCGTTCATCACCACTTCAGGATTCACCACAAGGTTGAGGGTGAGAATGCTATCACAACCGAAATGGTTGGTAAGATGTTGCGTATAGGTGCCGGATTCCGAATAAGTCACTCCGTTCAATTCGTAAGAGTCACACACCACTTCGTAAATGGTGTTGAGGGAGGCAGGCTTCACCGTCAATTCCAGGGTTTGCAGCACATTGCAGTCGGAGATTCGCTCAAAAGTCCAAACACCCGCTTCCTGGGCTGGAATATCGAAACCGTTTTCCTGATAAGGCACTCCTTCGCACCAATCATCGGTGATGACGACGGTTTGCATGGCTCCAAACTCGTAAGCACCCATGTCAATGGCGCAGTCCTTGACACGGACTTCGCCGCCGAGGTCCTGTCCCAAGGGGTCTTGATCAGTGAGCACTCCCGCATTGATGCAAGGAGATCCTTCCGACAACCTAAAATCGGCATCCAAGGCGCAGAGGTTCGGGTCAACGCCCAACACGGTAGTGGGGGCCACGAACATGGGGTTCACGTCGTTCAGCACCGTGTGGTCAAAAGTAAGCACGGGTTGTACCTCCAACCATTCGCCATTGAGATCTGTTAATCCGCTCACGTAGGTCAATTCCTCATATCCTGAGATGATGCAGTTGGTGAAATCCATCCAACTTTGTTCAGATGAACCCGAATTGAACAAGAAGGCTTGAGCCGTATTGTTCACAAAAGTGGTGTTCTCGAAATAGCACCTGGCATTTTCACGATTCACAAGTGCGCTGGTGTTATTATTGGCGAACAAGGAATTCCGCACCGTCAAGGTGGAGCCCATCATTACCGCGACGGCTCCCTGGGAGGAACCCATGGTTTGATTTCCCTCCACGACCTTGCAACGGTCCATGGTTAAGGAGGCGCCCATATCAAGCGCGATGGTATTCCCCGTATAGCCTTCATTGCCTTTAAACACGCAGTTGGTCACCCGAGCGACGCCTCCCACAAACAGCGCGCCGCCGTCAGGAAACGCATCAATTACATTGACACCTATTGTGATACCTCCAGAGCCAGGGTCGTTGGGGTCGGGCGGCGTATGCCACGAGGCGATTCCTTTGTTCCCAACAAACAAGCAATCCTCCACATCTCCCTCTCGCAGCACAGAGAGTGCCCCGCCTTTGCAGGTGCCGGCGTTGTTCTCGACAAACGAGCAACCCACCACACGACAATAGCCGCCAGCACTGACACCTGATGTCCTGTAACCAGCAAAAATGGCTGAACCCGAACCACCAGAGACATTAGGAGAATTATGAGCCGTATAATAATTGGAGTAGTTGTTATTCAAGGAACAGTTGACCATCTCCAACGAATCCCAAGCATCTAAGACAGCGATTTGGTTCTCAGCGCGGTTGGATTCAAAGGTCGTATTGAACACTTTTATTTTTCCAGGGCTGAAAATCGTACCCCACCGATTTGCGGTGTTATTCTCAAAAACTGACCCTTCAATACGCATAAGTCCTTGATTGCAAATCGCACCGTTTTGAATACTATAGTTGGACTGGAAAACGCAATCCTCAATGTCAACCACGCCTGTCCCCGTGTTTCTGATCGCTCCAGCATCGTAATAGTAAACGGGGGGATAGGGTTGGGTAGCGAAAGCCTCATCCATGTTCACGTTTTCCGATATATCGGACTGGCTGATGCGCAGTAAACCTTCGTTATAAACACATCCCTCTGAATTGTCTGTAAAAGTGCATTGGTTCACAGAAACAGACGTGTTGAACAACACCCGAAGCGCCACACCTTGATGGTGGGTACCATATCCTTTCGTCAGTGTGACGCCATCCAATACCGTTGGCACGCTCCATGGGGTTTCTCCTTGGGTGGTCACGAAGAGGCATTCCGTATTGTTGGAGTCATCATCATCCCCTTGAATCTCACCGGAAAAGATGGCAGGCGCATTTGCCGGGTCACGGTCGGCAGGTGAAGCCTCTGTGCCAGCGAAGCCACCATAAACAGCGACACCCTCCTTCAAGGCGAAGCACTTCGAGGCGTCCGAGTCGTCACATGTCAAATACGTGCCGCTGGCCAACCAGAATTGGGTATAAGGCGCAGCGGAAGACATCGCCTCAGCCAGTTTGCTATAGTGGCTCGATTGGAAAGTATTGCCATCCAAGGCGTTGTCCCAAGAAGAGCCGTCTTTGGCTCCGGCACCAAGTTCACTCACATAAACCACCTCAGCCACGTGGAGGCGAAGCATCACCAAGCTGTCGCAGGATTCCACTGTCCATCGATGCTCATACTCACCCGGGGTAGTCAACATTGTTCCGTAGAAATCATAACTCTCATCGGATCTGATACAAACCTCACGCAGGTCCATCAGCAAACAATCCGCACCGAACATGCTTTCAAAGACCCCCATATCAACCTGGCCATTTTGAATACGAACTGATGTGGCAGAAAGATCATTTTGGGGGATTTCCGCCCAAGCCACGGAGTTGGCTCCGGCATCGACACAGGGAGAGCCCTCGGTTAAATGCCAGTTGCCAGAGGTCGAAGTGAGTCCGACGTTGGCGGAAGGACAGGCAAAGTGGGGGCCGAAATCGTCCATGTTATCCGAAACCAAAGGAATATTGCCATTATTCAAGCCAATCTCATCCTCCACCGCACAATGGATCATGAAGGTGTTGGCCTGAAGGATGGTGGAAGCGTAGGATAAGTTCTCCCCTTCATTGCCCCAAATGATGCAATTGGCCAAACGCGACACCGCGTTTCCATTGTCCGAATGGACATAAACGCCACCGCCCGAATTCCTCACGACATCGCACTGCAAGAGATCCGAATTGTCGAGATAGACACCGCCACCAAGCTCGCTCGCTTCGTTGTTGGCGATTAAACACTGGACGAGGCTGCAATTGATGGCATAAACGCCCCCACCATTTTGGCCAGTGTTGTTCTCCACCACACAGTTACGGATGGTAGCATTCTCCGCAAAAACGCCAACGCCGATGTTATGCTCGACACGACAATTCGCGAGGGTGGTGTTGGCCTGCAAATAAGCACCCGCTCCATCAGAGGGACCGGAACCATGAATCAGGGTGAAACCATCAATCCAAGCGGCGTTCTCCTCGGCCAATGGAGCATTTTGATACCACAGGCGCATGGTGTGATGCCCCTCCAACACCGAGGCATGATGCTCAAAGTCCCTCAAGTTCAAATCATAATCCGCAGGCTCGACCCCTTCAAAACCGCCAAATATCCGTAAGTTTTTCTTGACGGGAAAAGCGTAATAATCAGTAACGTAATAGCCTTGATTACCATTGAAATAAGTCTTGTCGGTAGGATGACTCGACTGATAGAGGCCTTCCGCCACCCAAATCGTCGGAGGCGTTTCATACAGATTCACGATCTGGATGGCCTCCCACAGGTCTCCGGCAGCTTGCTCCCAAGAAGAGCCATCGCCCTGCCCGTCTTGTTTCACATAAATGATGTTAGCGGCGTCGGGCCGGATGGGGAGTTGACAGTCCCTGTTGTAGGAAGATTCGATAGCACCGAGATCAATTCTGCCTGTCTGAACACGTTGATTGCCTATCAAATCAGATTCAAGGGCGACATCGAGGGCAAACTCGGGATCACCAAAGTTGACACAGGCAGAAGTGGGTGTCAACGACCAATCGCCTCCAGAGTAATCCATACCAGCACCTTGGGTTGGATTCACGAAACCCGGCTGTATGCCAGTGGTAGCCCCTTGAGGCGCCAAGCGCATCACCGTCTCAACCCCCATCTCACGAATATCTTGAACAGCAGAATAATAAAAATAGGCTCCATAACGAAAGCACTTATCACTCAATTGGATCTCGTTGCCCCATACGATACTATTGAAAACACTCACTGCGTCCCATGTGGGTAATTCAGTAATACCAGTGTTGTTATTAACTATCGTCGAGTTATAGATGCCATTGTAATTAGTTCCAATGCCATTGTTTGCGACAAGACAATTGACTAATCGGCCAAAGTGTTCCCCCTGGGTAATGTTGCCCAAAGCCGGAACAACATTACGGTCAACAACCAACGCGCCTGTACCATTGTTGCAAATACGGCAACGCACCAGTTGTCCATTGGCATAGACACCCACCTGGGCGTTATTGGAAATTTCGCAATCATATAAGACCAGGTCGCAGAACGAGTTTTGCTTGACACCATGTTGGGCATTACCGGCGATGGAGCAATGGTAAAGTCGCACAGCCTCATCGGTGGAAGCCTCCAGCAGCAAGCCATCGACCGATCCGTCCAGAATCTTGCAGTTTCTCAACGTGGCGCCGCCTTCGCCGATGGTGAGGTTGCTCGCATCGCCATGTTGGAACACACAGCCATCCCACACACTCCCTTGGGTGGCACTGACCATGCACACCGTGTTATCTCCATCCAAGATTGTCGCATGATTGTCAAAATCGCGTAATGTCAGGTCATAACCGGGCGATTCGTCGCCGTTGAAGCCGCCATAGACATGGATGCCTTGAGAGTTGATGGTGTTCCTGACGGGGAAGGTCCCTTGGGCGAGCCAAAGCACGGGTTTCTCACCTTCGACCGACAAGGCCACATTGATGGCGGCCTGGATGTCGGAGGCGGCGTTGGCCCATGACGAGCCGTCCTTGATGCCAGCGCCAGTGGGGGTCAAATAGATGATTTGGTCCTCCCCCACGTTAATAGTATTATAGGTGGAGAACGACCACACCGGTCCTTGGGTGAGACCTTGGCTGTTACGCTCCTCCACACGCCAATAATAGGTCTTGTTGCTCTCGGTCACCACCGCGCAGGTTCCGGACAAATTGTCCGTCCAGTCCACCAAGGTCTGGGTGGGTGGATTTGTCTCGCCGAACAGCAGCCGGTACTCTATGGTATATTCACCCAAGTACCAAGAGACGGAAGTGGGAGGGGTATCGTAGCAATTGGAGCCGTCCAAGGGGAAAACCGCGGTGGCGGCCAAAGGCAAAGGATTGTTTTCCAACTCTACTTCCACCTCGAATTCGGGGCTTGTGGCAGAGGCAACAAGATAATAGGTGCCTGCCGTCAAGAACTCATGATCAATCAAGACGGGATGTTCAATGGCTATGTCACAGAAAACAATGTCATCCACATAGAAGCAATCGTCATAAGCGTTGTCCGCACAGTCTTTCTGGTAACTCCACTGAAACGTATGCGAGCCTGCCGTCACCGGATAGCTATACAGCATCCAATCGCCATTGCCGCTAATACCGTCGATTTTTACCTGGCCGTCCAAATAGAAATAACCTTTGTCGAAGCCGCTTTCTGAGGAGATCTTGGCGTAAAACGACATTGTGCCATCCACCGGTACCTCGACGGTATAAAAGACCGAACTGTAAGCGCAATTTTGACCTTCATTGCTCGACTTCATACAATAGTTCCCAGTATGGGCATTCGCATCAGTAAGCACCCAATTGTAATAGTACTGATGAGTCCTTTCAAAGCGTCCGAAAGTGCCATCCTCAAAATCACATTCAAAATCCATAGGCATCTCGCCATATTGCATATAATTGTCGGTCTTGGGACCGTCCTCGCCTTCAAAGTCCTCTTGATAAACAGCCATCTTTCCCCGTTTTCCGTCTGACACACGGGCAGTGAGGTTCCCATCCGAGGCAAGAACCAATTTGTAAACCACGTCCTTGCCATCGGACAACTGCCCGGGGAGACGATAGTCGTTATGCAAGGTCGAAGCTTGAATCGTCTCTGTAAAAGAGCCATCCTCCACCTGTGCCACCTCCCATACATCAGGAGTCTGGGGCTCGTAAGACTCTGCGGTGATAGGCACCGAGAAAGTGTTTCCATTCCCCATCGTAAAGATGACATTGCCGGATTGGGTCCCGACACCACTGCCTGAAGACACGCTGTAAGGAACACTATCGAATGTTCCCAATGTTAGAGGAACTTGGAATGCACCTGGCACGAAGAAATTGTTGTCGGTGGCCATGGAAATGACAGTGCCTGACATCCCCACATTCTTCAACAAGGCATTGAAGCCTTCTGTCCAGCATCCATTGGGGCGGAATCCCATATCTATGGTTTCAGGAATACTCGTCAGACTCATCCCCATGACAGCAGTCAACTTAATATTTGGACGCAAATCGGATAAAACTCCCTGGGTTTCAGCATCGGGAGGATAAGTGAATGATTCATACCACCAACCACCCTTGACGCTGAGGGTACCATTGGGGGATTCTGAACAAGCAATCTTCATGGGAGAATAATCGTTCCCATCTTTGTCATAACCTTTATCCCCAATGGCCAAATAGCCACAAACAGCGACCCCCAGCACCAGATTGCCCCCTTCAAAACTATAGGGTTGGTTCAGTTCAAAAGTAATCCAGCCATTGCTATCAGGACCTATCATCGTCCCGTATGGATAATCGCAGTAAATCTGCAAATCAGCTGACGGTGTCCAATCAGCGGTTGATGCATAGTTGGACCGTGTTGTAGTTCCCATGAACAATGTTAACTTATCTGTATCATAGGGAAACGGACCTCCATATTGCATCGCCGATTCAGGACACGCAAATGAAACTGAATAAATCAGACAGGGGCCACCGATGACTTCAACTGGATAGATGCTCTCCGTGTAAGCCCAACCTCCTGTACATGCATTAAACGGTATCTCACAAGACCGAATATCACCATCCCCGATCAAAATGTCGGTCAACCCGCTGCCAGGTTGTTGAGCCATCACCATCATGGAGGACAGCAACATTGATATCAGCAAGATCGCCAATAATCGTTTATAACAACTCTTTTTCATCTTAATACGATTAATTTGTCTGCAAAGAAACAAAAAAAGAAATCAATTTCAAAGCTTCTTTTCAAATAATCACTATTTTTGTTGTCAGAATACAAGAAAGGTTTTCAAAATTAATATCAATATTTATATTGTATGAAAAAAAATATTTTTATTTTTATTATTATTTCATTAATAATAACAACATCTTGTCAGAAACAAGAAAAACAGCTCTTCACTGAAAAAGAAGCCCTCGAATTCCTATACCAATACATGCCCTTAGGCGACAAGGTGGATTACACCGAGGACTATTACCAGGAATGTGTGTCTTATGCTTTCCGGGCGAGGGAGGAGATGCCTTGGGGCAAGCGTGTCCCCGAGCGGGAGTTCAAGCATTTTGTGGTACCGGTGAGGGTGAACAACGAGAACCTCGACCGGTTCAGGGCCACCTATTATGAAGAACTCAAGGGACGGGTGAAGGACCTGAGTCTTTACGACGCCGTGCTCGAAGTGAACCACTGGTGCCATGAGCATGTGAACTACAAGGGCAGCGACAGCCGCACCTCCGCGCCGATGGCCACGATAAAAACCTCCTGGGGCCGTTGCGGTGAGGAATCGACCCTGCTGGTCACCGCCCTGCGCACCGTGGGCATCCCGGCAAGGCAAGTCTATACCCCACGCTGGGCCCATTGCGACGACAACCACGCCTGGGTAGAAGCTTGGGTGGACGGCCAATGGCACTTCCTCGGCGCCTGCGAGCCAGAACCCGTGCTCGACCTCGGATGGTTCAACGAACCCGCCTCGCGCACCCTCCTTCTCCACACCCGCGTGTTCGGCGACTACGACGGCCCCGAAGAAGTCATCAGCCGCAACGACAACTTCACGGAAATCAACGTGGTGCAACAATACGGCAAGACCGCCAAGACGACCTTCACCGTGGTGGACAAAGACGGGAAGCCACAAGCTAACCTCCCTGTGGAATTCAAAATCTATAACTACGCCGAGTTCTGCACCGTGGTCACCAAAACCACCGACGAGAACGGACAGACCTGGCTCACCTCCGGCTTGGGTTACATGATGGCCTACGCCGCCAAAGACGGACACTTCGGCTTCCAAGTCTTCAAAGGAGGGGAAAACGAAAACGTCACCATCACGCTCGACCACAAGGAAGGCTCCCTCGATGCCTTTGAATACGACATGGTACCGCCATCGCCTTCCGCCCTCGCCCCGGAAGTCACCCCGGAAATGCGCGCCAACAACGACCGCCGCGTCGCCTACGAGGACTCGCTCCGCAACGCCTATATCGCCAACTGCAAAAAGGCCCAACAGGAACTCATCATGAACACCGGCAACAAGACCCTCTGCCGCCTCTACGAAAAAAGCTGGGGCAACTACCAAACCATCGCCGATTTCATGCGATACGCCCAAGACCAACACCAGGAAATCAAAGCCGTGAACCTGTTGCAGAACGTCTCCGACAAGGACCTCCGCGACATCAGCCTGGAGGTACTCAAAGACCATCTCGACCATACCCCCGACCTCACCTCGTCCATCATCTCCATGCCGCCCGACCTCTACGAGTCCTACATTCTCAACCCCCGCGTGAGCAATGAGATGATTGTGCCGTGGAGAAAAGACCTCAGCGAGTTCTTCCCCGAAGCCGAAAGACAACCATACCACGATAATCCCGCCTTGTTGGCGGATTGGATCAGGGAAAACATCCAAGTGGATGACGACCTGAATCCCCAGCGCATCCCCATCTCGCCCTTGGGCGTGCTGAAAAGCCGCAAGGCCGACCGTCACTCGCGCGACATCCTTTTCGTGGCCATGGCCCGCAGCTTGGGAGTCGCCGCCCAAATCCACCCCGTCACCGGAAAGGTGCAATATTTCGCCAAAGAATGGACCTCGGTGGATTTTGAAGGAGCGCAACCCAGTGTCGCCGCCCTCGGCTACCTCGATCTGAGCTACAAGCCCACCACCGCCGTCGCAGACCCGAAGTATTACACGCATTTCAGTATCAAGAAGTTCGACGGCAACAGCTTCCGTCTCCTGGCCTACGACGCCCAGGATCCCGGCATCGACGACGGCATGACCCTCTCCTCATTCGAGCATCCCACCCCCTTGGAGGCTGGCTATTACATCCTGACCTCAGGCACCCGCCTCGACGACGGCACCGCCTTGACACACAGCCAGTTCTTCACTATCAAACCTGGAGAGACCCTCCCCATGGAACTGATTCTTAGAACCCCTGACAACAAGGTAGAACCCATTGGTGAATTCAATGCCGAGCAACGTTTCCTCGACCTCCAAACCCAACAGGAAGTCCAGTTGAAAGAAAGCGTGGGACAAGGCTACTACATCCTCGGCCTCCTCGACCAAGGCAGCGAGCCCACCACCCACGCCATGCAAGACATCTCCGCCTTCCGCAACGATTTTGAGCAACAACAAATCCCCCTGCTTCTCCTCTTCCCTTCCGATGAGGAATACCAGAAATTTATATTAAAGAATTTTAACAATTTACCAAATCAAACACGCTACGGGCTGCATGGGGATGCCTTAAAAGATGCGCTTGTCACCAACCTCCGACTCAACCCGAACAGTCTGCCGATTTTCATCATGGCCAACACCGATGGCGAGGTGGTGTTCGTCAAACAAGGATACACCATCGGATTGGGAGCACAGCTGCTGAAAACCCACTCCGAGCTGTAGCGTGTCTTCGAGGTGCCCGATTCTTAATTAGTTTAACACCACATCTTATCAACAGAAACCAAAAAACACTATCTTTGCGCATTTAAAAAAATAATAAAAAAATGCGCACGGCATACATTCACAAAAATAAGATCCAAACCCTCCTGTTGCTGTGGCTGTTGACAGGCATAGGAGCTTCGCTCTATGGCCAAGACTTGAGCTTGTCAGGACAAGATTTGGACGCCTTGATGCGGATGCGCGAAGAATACTACTTCAGCGTAAAGGTAAGCGATTTCCATGAAATTCAAGAACTCAATCATTTGGTTTCCGTTGACCAAGTGAGGGATTCCGAGGTGGTATGCTACGCCGATCCGGAACAATATCAGCTGCTTCTCAGCAAGGGATACTCCCCTACCCTGCTGACCCCGCCTTCGATGTTGGAAGAGGCCAGCATGTACGACGGTCGCAGCCGGGCCGGCTATGAATGGGACGCCTATCCCACCTATGAAGCTTACGAAAGCATGATGGAAGAATATGCCAGTACCCATCCCGACCGATGCACCCTGATGACCCTTGGCACTTTGGAGAGCGGGCGCAAGATCATGCTGGTGCGGCTCAACAACGGTGTCACCGAAGGCAAACCCAAGTTCCTCTACACCTCCACCATGCACGGCGACGAGACCACGGGCTACATCCTCATGCTCCGCCTCATCGACCACCTGCTGACTTCCACCAGCTCCGAGGTGCAGTGCCTGATGGACAGTCTCGACATCTTCATCTGTCCCAACGCCAACCCCGATGGCACCTACTACGGCGGCAACCACACCGTCAATGGGGCCAGGAGATACAACGCCAACAGGGTCGATTTGAACCGCAACTACAAGGACTTCGACGATGGTGACCATCCCGATGGCAAAGCCTACGCCCTTGAAACCCAGTGGTTCATGCAGTTGGCCTACGACTATCCCTTCACCATGGGCGCCAACTACCATGGAGGCGCCGAGGTGGCCAACTATCCTTGGGACACTTACCAGCCCGTCCATCCCGATGACGCCTGGTGGCGGTATGTCAGCCAACAATACGCGACGACGGTCAAGCAGCACAACAGCAGCTATTTCTGCAATCCCTCCTCCAGCGGCATCACCAACGGCTACGCCTGGTACACCATCACCGGCAGCCGTCAGGACTTCATGAACTATTTTGCCGAATGCCGTGAGCTCACCATCGAGTGTTCCAACACCAAATGTCCCAATGCCAGCAACCTCCCCACCTACTGGACCTACAATAAGGAAGCCCTGTTGCAGTATATGCGCGAGGCCCTTCGGGGGCTTCATGGCGTGGTAAGAGACGCCTTTACGGGAGAAACGGTCCCCGGTGCCTCCATCGTCATCGAGAACCACGATGCTTTTGGCTCCTCCGTAAGCAGCCACAATGCCGGCGACTTCCACCGGCCCATCAAGGGAGGTACCTATACCCTGACCGTCAGCAAGGAAGGCTATCAGCCTTACACCCAATCTGTCACCATTGCCGACGGGCAACGTCTCGACCTCGACATCGAGCTTATGCCCAGCAACCTTCAGCAGGCCACCTACCATCTCACCAATGGTTGGAACTGGTGGGTCCCCTCCCTTGACTTGGGTGAGGACCATGCGCTTCAAACTTTGGAACAAGCCTTGGGAAACCGAGCCAGCGTCATCAAATCGCAAAACGACGGCGTCGCCTATTACACCGAAGCCACCGGCTGGGTAGGCTCCTTGCAAAACCTTCACCTCAACCAGATGTACATGATTGAGACCAACCAGAACCTCGACCTCACCCTCACCGGACTTCCCTTCGATCCTGAGACCTTAGACATCACCCTCCTTCCCGGGTGGAACTGGATGGTCTCGCCCGTCAGCCAAAACACCAGCATCAATGAGGCATTAACCCCATTTGAGCCACAGCCAGGAGACATCATCAAGTCGTACCGACGCTTCGCCATCTATATTGAAGGTTACGGCTGGTTCGGAACCCTTACGACCCTGAAACCCGGGGAAGGCTATATGTATCACTCCAACACCGACGACAAATAACACATATCATAAAACTATGAAGAAAACACTTTTACTATTCGCATCCTTGTTCATGAGCCTTGCGGCAATCGCCCAGCTCGCAGGAAGTCCCACTTGGACCCGACTCCTCGACGAACAACCCTCGAAAGCCAGCGTTGAGCTGCTCAGCGCTTCAGACAGCAAGCTTCAGGTGCATCTTCAAGTGCCGGGGTTCTACGCCACCACCGTCGCCACCGACCGTGGCGAGGCACAGGTCATCACCCTCCCGAAAGCTCCGAACTGCTACCTCAGCGGAGAGCCCGACCTGCCCTTTGTGGTCATCCCCGCCATCATCGACGACCAGGCACAAATGGAAGTGCAGGTCGTGGACGTCAAATACCAAGACTTCGAAGGCATGGAAATCGCCCCGTCGAAAGGCGACATCAGCCGCCAGCTGGACCCTGCCACAGTGCCTTACACTTACGGCACCAGCTACTATCAAGACGCCTTCACCCCCGCCCAGCAGGCCGACCTGTACGAACCGTACATCCTGCGTGACTTCAGGGGACAGAACATCGTGGTAAAACCTTTCGCCTACAACCCCGTCACCAAGGTACTTAGAGTCTATTACGACCTTGTTGTGGAGATGAAATCCACCGGCAAGGGTGGTGTGAACACCCTGAATCGAAAAAGCGGTTCCCTCAAGATGGATTCCGAGTTCAATGAGGTTTACAGCCGTCAGTTCATCAATTATCAGGAAGTCAAAAACCGTTACACCCCCATAGGCGAGAACGGAGCATTGCTCATCATCTGCCCCAGCTCCTACATGAGCACCATGCAGCCTTTCGTCACTTGGAAAATCACCATCGGACGACCCACCGAGATGGTAAGCACCAGCGTGACCGGCACCAGCGCTTCCAGCATCCAGAGTTACATCACCTCTTATTATAATAGCCATCCCAACCTGACCCACGTGCTGCTAGTGGGAGACTACAACAGCATTCCGGGTGTGAGCATGAACAGTTTCGGCGACTACAGCGGCTATTCAGACCAGCGTTACGGACAGATTGTCGGCAACGACTATTACAATGACATCTTCATCGGTCGTTTCTCCGCCAACAGCGCGGCGCAAGTCACCACCCAGGTAAACCGCACCATCACCTACGAACGCGACTTAAACACTTCCGCCACATGGCTCAAGAAAGGCTTGGGAGTCTCCGCACAGGAGAACGGCAGCGGCCATAACGGCGAGGATGACTATGAACATATCGACCTCATCCGCAACGATTTGTTGGGTTACACCTACAGCACCGTCTTTCGTGAGTACTACGGCGTGAGCGGCATCACCTCCACCACGACCACCATCAGCAACGACATCAACGGCGGCGTAGGCATCATCAACTACTGCAACCACGGCAGCGAGACCTCGTGGCAGTCGCACAACTACTCCAACTCCCACGTCAACGCCCTGACCAACAGCAACAAGCTTCCCTTCATCATCTCCACCGCCTGCCTCAACGGCAAATACGACTACAGCGGTGGCGACTGCTTTGCCGAGACATGGATGCACGCCACCAACGGCTCCACCACCACGCCCACCGGCGCCATCGGAGGCATCTTCTCCTATATCAGCCAACCTTGGATTCCGCCCATGGAAGGACAGGACGAGATGAACGACATCCTGGTGGAGAGCTACAACAACAACATCAAGCGCACCTTGGCCGGTGTGCTCACCAACGGCAACATGGCCGTCCTCGACTACAGCACCTCCAGTGCCGCCAGAGGCACCTATTGCACCTGGAACATCTTCGGCGACCCCACCTTGACCCTTCGCACCAACACGCCTGCCGCCATGAGCGTCAACCATCCCGGCGTCATCAACCTCGGGCAGAACACCTATACCGTTCAGGTGCCCAACGGCAATGGTGCTTTGGCCACCATCAGCTATGAAAACGCCATCATGGGTTCCGCCACGGTGACCAACGGCGTGGCCAACATCACCCTCGACGAAGCCCCCGATGAGATTGGCGACCTCACCCTCTGCGTGTTCGGCTACAACAAAGTCACCTACCTTGGCACCATCAGCGTGGTGGGAGGCGCACAATACGGCATCACCTTAGGAAGCTGCGAGCACGGCACCTTCGACGCGACACCCAATCCCGCCTATGTCGGACAGACCGTCACCCTCACCGCCCATCCCGACCCAGGCTATTGCCTCTTGGAATGGCAGGTTGCCACCAACGCCAAGAGCCAGAACATCCCCGTCACTAACAACCAGTTTGTGATGCCCGAAGGTGAAGTCACGGTGACCGCCACCTTCGTGGTGGGACATACTGTTACCCTCGCCGAGGTGGAACACGGCAGCATCACTGCCAATCCGACTACCGCTTTGGGAGGCACCACCATCACCCTGACCGCCAGCCCCACCACGGGTTACACCCTCGGCGACTGGCTCGTCTATAAGACCGGTGACCTCAGCAGCACCCTCACCGTCACCGACAACCAGTTTGTGATGCCCGACTACGACGTCACCGTGACGGCTTTCTTCGTCCTTCCCGCCAGCGGCAACACCACCATCGGCTCGGGTTCAGGAACCACCAACGGAAACTACTTGCCCACCAGCGATTTTTACAACTATTCGCTCACGCAACAGATCTACACCCCCGCCGAGATGGGCTCGGCTGGAACCATCACCGCCATCAGCTTCTATTACAACTCGACGACGGCATCCAAGCCCAGGAATCTCACCATCTATATGACGAACACCAACAGTTCCACCCTCAGCGCTTGGGTCGCACAATCGTCCAGCAACATTGTCTATTCCGGCAGCGTGACCTTTACCAATGGTTGGAACGCCATTACGCTAACCACCCCCTTCGAGTATAACGGCACGAGCAAAGTCTTACTGACCGTTGACGACAACACGGGTAGTTGGGGTACCAACAGCTACTTCCGCACCTATTCCACCAGTGCCAACAGAGCACTTTATTATAGAGACGACAACAACAATCCCTCAGCCACCGGCAGCAATTCGGTTTCTCCCACCCAGTCGCAGTACAACAGCCAGATCATCATCACCAAGATGACGGCTAGCGCTGCCAGTCTGGCGGTCACGGAGGAATCCCTCAGCGGTTTCAGTTATGGGGAAGGACAAGGTCCGTCAGCAGCCCAGTCGTTTGACCTCATGGGATATGTCGCCGAAAACATCGTGGTGACGGCCCCTGCCGACTACGAAGTCAGCACCACGGCGACCGGCACTTACAGCAACACCCTCACCCTTCCCGCACCAGGCGGCAACGGTGGCTTGGTCACCGCCAGCGTCTATGTCCGCTTAAAAGCCGACCTGGCCATGGGTGACTACAACGGGGAGATTTTGACCGTCAGTTGCGGCGAGGTCAGCAAGAGCGTGACCCTCAACGGCACCGTGCTCAACAGTTCCCATTGGACCTTGGTGCCGGGACTTTACGCCGACAACATGACTTTGTTGGGCGTCATCTATCTCGACGGCGAGGAGCAGCGCAGCACCGAGCTGGAAGTCGGGGCTTTCTGTGGCGACGAGATCCGCGGTACCGGCAAGGCCACTTACTGCCCGCCCGTTGACCGCTACATCCTGCCTTTGATCGTCTATGGCAACGTCAATGACGCCATCACCTTCAAGCTTTACGACCCGAGTGTGGAGGAAGAATACGATTCCGACCCCGGCCTGGTCCTGTCGTTCACCACCGACGGTTACGGCAGCATCACCCAGCCCGAGGTACTCAGCTTCTTCACCACCGCTCCCTCGACGGAACCTTTGATGGTGACCGTCACCGCCGACCCGACCACGGTTTGTGCCGAGGAGAGCGTTAGCTTGACCGCCATCGCCACAGAGGGCACGGGGAACTACACCTATACCTGGAGTCCCGCCGACCTTATCGCCGAGGGACAAGGTACCGCCAACGCCACAACCGCCGCACTTACCTCGAACGCCGAGTTCACCTGCACCGTCAGCGACGGCATTGAGACCGTTGAAGCCACGGTGCAAGTGACCGTGAAAGCCTTGCCCATCACGGGTGCGGGACAAGACCAAACAATCAGCTACGGCGCCACGGCCCACCTTGGGGCCTACAACGCCGGGGTGGGCGCCGTCTATTCCTGGGAGCCCGCCGAACTCATCCAAGGCAACGCCCAGCAACGCTTTGTCACCACCGTGAACCTCTATGCCACCCAGACCTTCACCCTCACGGTGACCCGCAACGGGTGCGAGGTCGTTGACGAAATGACGGTGTTCGTGACTCCTCCCACGCAAACCATCGCCCTCGAAAACGGATGGAAGTGGATGTCCGTCTATATGGAATGCGACGAGACCACCCTTAACAGCCTCAAAAACAGCATCAGCACCTCCAACGCCAGCCAAGCCCTCATCAAGTCGCAGACCGGCTCCTTGATATTTGAGAACGGCAACTGGTTCGGCAACAGCCTGACCGCCCTTGAAAACGAGAATATGTATATGGTACAGCTTGACCAGAACCTCAACGTCACCCTCAACGGTAGCGTCGCCAACCCCGAAGCGCACCCCATCACACTCAACATGGGATGGAAGTGGATCAGCTTCCTCTCCATGACCCCCATGAGCCTCGGCGACGCCCTGTCGGGCATCACGCCCAATGCCGATGACGTCATCAAGGGACAAGACGGATTCTCCTCCTACGACGGCGCCTCATGGGTAGGCAGTCTGACGAACCTGGAGCCTGGCAAAGGCTACATGTACCAGAACAACGGCGATGCCAACCTCACCCTTGTCTATCCTACCGCGGGGAAGGGCGTCGTCGAAGAGAGCAGCGCCGAGCTTCATTGGAAGAACGATCCCTATCAGTTCGCCCACAACCTGAGCATGATGGTGAGCCTCGAAGGCGTCACCCTCAGCGAGGGCAGCCACGAAATCGGCGCCTTTGTCAACGGCGAATGTCGCGGCAGCGCCCTGGTGCAGCAGGTGAACAACCAATTCATGGCCTTCCTCACCGTCACTGGAGAACCTGGTGACATGGTGAGCTTCAAGGTGTATGACGTGAACACCCACGAGGAGTGGGAAGGCATCGAAGAGCGCCTCAGCTTCAGCAGCGACGACGTCCTTGGCAGCCTGCGTCAACCGTTCATGTTGCATCTCGACGCCAACGGCCTCTCCGCCCTGCACGGACAAGTCTCCATCTTCCCCAACCCGACCCAAGCCGGCACGGAGCTCCACCTCGTGGTTCCCAGCCATGACCAGACCCTCACCGTGGAAGTCTTCGACCTGTTAGGGGCCAGCGTCTATACCGGCACCACCCACGACGGCATCCTGCGCGGCATGAGGAAGAGCGGCATCTACACCCTCAAGGCCACCGACCTCGAAGGCAACACTTATTATGGCAAACTCATCATCAACGACTGAAAACAATAAAAACACCATATCATGAAAAAAACCTTTGTATTATTCCTTCTCCTGACCCTCTGCGCCGCCACCTTCGCGCAGGGCAAGATTCAGCTTCGTTCCATTGACAAAGCCGAGTGTGTCAAGAGCGACTATCAAAGTTTGAAAGCGACCTTCTCTTTCTCTGGCCTTGAAGCCAATGAGAGAATGACGCCCCGCGGCGCTTTCTCGGCGCTTGCCATGTCCAACACCGTCATCGGCGGTAACGAGGGCGACCCCGAAATCCCCGTCGTGAACGAGCTCATCGCCATTCCTTTCGGGGCCACGCCAAGCATCCGTGTGACCCATTTTAGCGTCACCGACTACTCGCTCGACGAATACGGTATCCACACCCTGGTGCCACGCCAGCCTTCTCTGAGGAAGGACCAGAAGCCCGAAGAGGCACCCTTTGTGTATAACGCAGCCGCCTACCAAACCCGTGTACTGGCCAACGAGCCCAAAGCTGTGGTCAGCGTCGAAGGCGTGATGCGCGGCGTGCAGCTCGGCAAGATGACCATCGAACCGGTCAGCTACAACCCTGCAAGCAACACCTTGCGTGTGTTCAACGACATTGAGGTGGAGGTCCGCTTTGAAGGCGCCGATGCCCAAGCCACCGAAAAGAGGCTGATTGACACCTACAGTCCCTACTTCGATGTCATCTATAAGCAATTGTTCAACGGCAGGGCCGTGTTAGACGCTTACACCGATCATCCCGACCTCTACACCACACCGGTAAAGATGATGGTCATCACCACTTCAACCTACGCCAACAGCGAGGCCTTCCAGAGCTGGTTGACTTGGAAGAAGCAGAAAGGCATCTATGTGGAGGTCTTCACCACCGCCCAAACCGGAACGACGTCGTCCAGCATCAAGTCGTTCATCCAGACCCAATACAACCAGAACCACCCGACGTTCCTGGTCATCGTGGGCGACACCGACGCCATCACTTACAGCTTGAGCAGCTCAACCACCAGCAAGGTCACCGACTTGTATTATTCCTCCGTCGATGGCGACATCTTCCCCGACCTTTTCCTCAGCCGTATGCCTGTCTCCTCCACCACGGAACTTGGCAACCTCCTGAGCAAGATCCTGACCTACGAACAATACACCATGGCCGACCCCTCCTACCTCGACAATGTTCTGTTGATTGCTGGCTCCGATGCCACTTGGAATCCGAAAGTGGGACAGCCCACCATCAACTATGCCGCCGACAACTATTTCAACACCGCCCACGGTTTCAACCATGTGTATAAATACCTCAGCTCCTACACCAACTGCTACAGCAACATGAACACAGGCATCGGTTTTGCCAACTACACCGCCCACGGCGGCGAGACTGGCTGGTCGGGGCCTTCGTTCTCAGTGAGCGACGCCAACAGCTTGACCAACAACGACAAATATTTCTGGGCCATGGGCAACTGCTGTTTGGCTGCCAACTGGGGCTACAATGGCACTTGCTTGGCCGAGGCGTTGTTGAGATCCGCCAACAAAGGTGCCTTCGGCTACATCGGTTCCTGCCCTGAGACCTATTGGTGGGAGGATTATTATTTTGGTGTGGGTGCCACCACGGTCATCAACACCACCCCCGCCATGTCGGCCACTCAGACTGGTGCCTACGACGGCATGTTCATGGACGACATGTACAACACCTTGAACTCCGTGCCTTTCCTGGGCAACGTAGCCGTGACCTACGCCCATGCCAACAACTTCACTGGCAGCGTCTCCGACACCTATTATTGGGAAGCCTACCACTGCCTGGGCGATGGTTCCGTGATGCCCTACCACGTCAATCCCACGACCAACACGGTGAGCCATGCCTCCACCTTGGGTTTCGGGTTGTCCTCCTTCACTGTCAGTGCCGACCCAGGTTCCTACGTGGCCCTTACCAAAGACAACGAGATCCTTGGTGTGGCCCAAGTAGGCTCCACGGGTATTGTGGACGTGCCGATCACCCCCGTCAACACCCTTGGCGAGGTGTTGGTGGTCGTCACCCGCAACCAGCGCCAGCCGTACATGCAGACGATCCAATGCGTCTCCCTCGATGGAGCCTTTGTCAGCGTGGACAGCTTCACTCCCACTTCCGCCCATGTCGGCGACAACACCGACCTGAGCATCACCTTTAAGAATTTGGGCACCCAGGCCACCACAGGCACCACCACCGTCACTTTGACCCCTGGCAGCACCAATGTCACGGTCGTCGCCGGCACCAAGACCTTCGGCGCCTTGGCCTCCAACGCCACTACTACGGTAAGCGGTTTCCGTTTCCGCATCAACGAAGGTGTGGCCGATGGCACGCCCGTCACCCTGCACTACACGGCGGTCAATGGCAGCGACACCTGGGAAGGCAACCTCATCATCACCGCCCAGGAAGCCGTCCTCGAATACCAAGGCATGACCTGGAACGGCAGTTTCACTCCAGGCGAGACGTTGACGCTTTCCGCCACGTTTAAGAACACGGGCCATTACCAAGCCACCAACAGCGCCATCACCTTGAGCACGACCAGCAGCTATGTCACCATCAACACCCCGTCGGTGACCGCTGGCACCCTTGAGGTGGGACAAGTAGTCACTTACGACTTCAGCGTCACCATCGACGCCAACTGTCCAGAAACCGCCCAGCTGCCCGTCACCTTCACGATGACCGCCAATGGCGGCCTCAGCGCGCAAGGTACCGAGACCCTGAAAAACAGCTGCTTGCTTTACTTCAATTTGTCCGACTCTTACGGCGATGGCTGGAACGGCGCCACGCTGACGGTGTCGTTCAGCGACGGTTCACCCTCGCAGGGGCTTACCATAGCATCGGGAAGCTCCGCCAACTATACGCTTGAGGTCGGCAACGGTGTCCACGTCACTTTGACTTGGGGCCAAGGCAGCTACGACAGCGAATGTTCCTTCACCGTGAGCTACGAAGGCGACTTCATCATCTACCAGTCGAGTGGCACTCCCAGCGCTGGTGTCCTGTATCAGTTCGACTGCAACTGCGCCATTCTCTCGCAGAGCTTTATCATCACTGCCACCTCAAGCAACCCGAGCCTTGGCACCGTAAGCGGTGGCGGCGAATTCAGTTTCGGACAGACCTGCACCCTCACCGCAACGCCCGCCGAGGGTTATCACTTCACCGGCTGGACCCAAAACGGCCAGCTGGTGTCTTCCGACAACCCCTACTCCTTCATCGTGAACAGCGACATGGACCTGACAGGCAACTTCGCCCAAGGTCTGGTGATTGGCAGCGGCACCGCCACCAACTCCAATCTGCCCAGCTACAACTACTACAATTACTCCTTGACGGAGCAGATTTACACCGCCTCGGAACTTGGCGCAGCCGGAAACATCACCGCCATCTCCTTCTATAACGCCGGGGCCGAAAAGACCCGCAGTTATGACATTTACCTGAAAGCCACCACCAAAAGCACCTTCTCGGGCAGCACCGACTGGATTGCCGTCAATTCCTCCAACAAGGTATTCAGCGGCTCCGTCACCATGACCCCCAACACCTGGACGCTCATCAGTTTCGACACACCGTTTGAATACGACGGCAACACCAACCTCGTCCTGGTCGTTGACGACAACACGGGAGCATACACCAGTTCTCCCCACATGACTTGCCGGGTCTTCGATGCCGCCAGCCAGGCCATCCGCATTTATGACGACAACACCAACTTTAACCCGAGCAGTCCTTCCTCCTACAACGGCACGGTGCTTGGTGTAAAGAACCAGCTGACCATCAGCAAAGAGGCCGCAACGCCCCATTACATCATCAACGTCTCCATGTCACCCGCCGGCGCTGGCACCGTGACGGGCGGCGGCACCTATAACGAGGGCGCTACCGTCACCCTGACCGCCACCCCCGCCACCGACTTTGAGTTCACCGGTTGGGAGGAAAACGGCAATATCGTCAGCAACAGTCCTACCTACACCTTCACCGCCCAAGTCAACAGGAACATCGTGGCCACCTTCGTCCAGATCTTCCACCAGACACAAACCCTGCCTGAAGGCTGGGAGTGGTTCTCAAGTTACCTTGAGATTGGCGGCCACGAAGGCTTGCTCCAGCTGGAACAGGCGTTGACGGGCAACGGCTCCTCCATCGTCTCGCAGGCCAATGGCTTCGCGATTTTCAACGGCACGCAATGGTCTGGCTCACTCCAAAGCCTCAGCCTTGAGCAGATGTACCAGATCAACAATCAAGGCGGTGGAGGTCTCAGCCTCTCGGGAACCTTGGCACAACCGGAGAATCACCCCATCACCTTGCATCCAGGCTGGAACTGGATCGGTTATCCCATGAATGAGAACATGAGCGTCAACACCGCTTTGGCCAACTACACGCCTCACGACAACGACATCATCAAGTCGCGCGAGCTCTTCAGCACCTACATCTCCGGCTACGGATGGTGGGGCGGCTTGAATGTCCTCCATGCAGGTGAAGGTTTCATGTATCGTTCCACCGCCACCGACAACACCACTTTGGTCTATCACGCCGGTGCCAGGATCCCTGCCGAAAACGAATCCGCCGACCTCCATTGGACACCCGTTTCGTCCCCGTTTGTCAACAACGCCACTTTGATGCTCACCCTTGATGAGACCGTCCTTTCCCTCTCCGAAGACATCGAGATCGGTGCGTTTGTCGGAGGTGAATGCCGTGGCAGCGCCAAGATGTTGTATGTGGAGCCAGCGGGCAGATACATGGCCTTCCTCACGGTATATGGCGAGCTCACCGACGAGCTTAGCTTCATGGTCCGCCAAGGCGAGAACACCTACCTAGCCAACGAGCGGGTGCAATATGCCGACAACCTGGTGTTGGGCAGCGTCAAGACGCCCTTCACGCTCAGCATCAATCCTATTAAACAGCTGACGGTCTATCCCAACCCTGTGTCTGTGAACACAGCTTTCCGTATGGAGCTACCTTCCGACATCGACCTTAGCGACTGCCGTCTTGAGGTTTACAACGCCTTGGGCGTCATGGTCCGTGCGGAGCGTTACAACGCCTCCGGTATCCAAGGTCTCAGCAAGGCTGGCGTCTATACTTTGAAAGTTACCGACATCAACGGCAACACCGTCATCGGACGGTTGATAGTCCAATAATCCTACACATCTGTATTATTGAAAAAAGTGGTCCATCATTGGGCCACTTTTTTTTATGCCTTAGGACTTGACAAATGAAAAAACTTATGTAATTTTGCAGTGATATCGATTCATTTTTCAATAACCAATTAAAACATTTATATTTATGACAAGATCCAAAACAGAATCCATAGCGAATCCTGTGGCTGAAGCCCGGCGCTATGTGCAGAACGCGAAAGAGTTATTAGAAGAAAAAGCTCGTCTCGATGTCGAGACGCAGGCTTATCAAGACCGGAAGTACATCCGCATGGCCGGCAACACGTTGTGGAACGGGGTGTTGCTCATCCTCGACGCAACGTTTCAACTTGAAAACAAGAAAGGCCGGCTCAGCATCTACGATTACAGAAACGTTGTCGGACAACGCGACAAGAAGCTACTCGACATGATCAACCGAGGCTACGACACCATGCATCTGGCCATGGGGTATGACGGCAACCAAAGCAAAGTCACTTGCCTTGACGGCCTCAAGCTCGCCAACGACATTATCGACCGCTGTGAGGTCATGCTGACCAAGGCAGCGTAATAGCAGTTTCCATAGAATCCAAATCATCAATTTAACGAATCAACCATGTCCATTTTCAAGAAAGAACCCATAGCGGATCCTGTGGCAGAAGCCCGGCGCTATGTGCAGAACGCAAAAGAGCTGTTAGATGGAAAAGCTCGTCTCGACACCGAGACGCAGGCTTATCAAGACCGGAAGTACATCCGTATGGCCGGCAACACGTTGTGGAACGGGGTGTTGCTCATCCTCGACACAACGTTTCAACTTGAAAACAAGAAAGGTCGGCTCAGCATCTACGATTACAGAAACGTTGTCGGACAACGCGACAAGAAGCTACTCGACATGGTCAACCGGGGCTACGACACCATGCATCTGGCCATGGGGTATGACGGCAACCTTGAGAAAGCCATCAGCAGTGCCGGCATACGCATTGCCAACGACATCATCGACCGCTGTGAGGTCATGCTGGTCAAAGCAGCGTAAAAGCAGTTCCCATAGAACAGTAAAACGAAACAACCATGTCCATTTTCAAGAAAGAACCCATAGCGGATCCTGTGGCTGAAGCCCGGCGCTATGTGCAGAACGCAAAAGACACCTTATTTAAAAACGGGAAGTACAACCCTGAGACCGACTGTTATGAGGATTCCAACTATGTGAAATCAGCAGGCCATTTCCTATGGAGTGCCGTATTGATCATCCTCGATGCGGTATTCGAGGTGAAAACCAAGCAACGCCCCTACCCTGACATCAAAGACTACCGTAATGAAATTATCAAACGCGACCGGAAACTGCTAACCCTTGTGAATGCCGCTTACGAAACGATGCACATCTCCATGGGGTACGACGGGAACCAAAGAAAAGCCACCTGCCACGACGGCATCGACCTCGCCAACGGCATCATCGACCGATGCGTCATGATGCTCGCCAACGCCGCCTAATGTCCATCCCTTCCAGCGTGGGACTCCCCCCTCTCCACCATGGAGAGGGGGCAGGGGGTGAGGTCTCCAA
>CACZQL010000065.1 GCA_902783365.1 uncultured Bacteroidia bacterium
AGGTCCTCTGCGTAGAACGCTCCCCTCTCCACTATGGAGAGGGGTCGGGGGTGAGGTCCTATAACCATCATTTTTTTTCTAACCATCTTTCGCCCTAACCATCTTTCGCCCTAACGGGCGATTCTACGTGGGGAATGGGATGGGGTCTAATCATCTTTCGCCCTACGGGCGGTTCCCTATTAATGTTCATCGGTTTCGACATATAGCAGGTTCACCCGGAGGGTGATTAAATTCGGAATTCGGAATGCGGAATGCGGAATAAGCCTACCGGTAGCAGGTAATTATTCTGCGTTCCGAACGACGAATCACCCGGAGGGTGAAAGATGAATGCGGAATTCGGAATGCGGAATGCGGAATACCTTACCCCGCTAAATTATTCCGCATTCCGCATTCCCAATTCCGCATTATTATTGTTGTCATCTCCTGTTGGATTCGAAAGGAAAAGCAATACAGAAGCCAAGAAGGCCGAGGGAAAATAACATCACCGTCCCTGATTTTAATAGTATTATACACTATATAACAATATTTATAATTTATAATTATGGATTAGTATTTAAATGATTAACAGGACGTTAATCAAAAAACCCGTGCCAATCCGAACCATCTTTTTCTTGACATACTTGTCAAAACATACTAATTTTGTACCAATTATTCCGCATTCCGCATTCCGCATTATAAATTATCTTTGCCCCATGAAACATCACCTTCTTCTCATCGGAACCCTCTGCGTCCTTCTTGGCTCCTTTGGTTGCCAGAAAGATGACGTCCCCCAAAAAACCATCATACTGATTGGGGAGGAAAAATATGTCAAGGAACTGAAAGACCTTATCACTATCGACAGCCTCAAAACAACGTTCCCTTCCCGTTTTGAGACCTTGCACCAAGGACTCGTCCCTCCCGACATAGAAGGCGAATACCTCCTCGATAGCCTCCAACTCGTCTATTCCAACTACGCCATCACCGAAAACAATTCGGAGATTCACCTTGAAATTTCGCGACAGCACAACCGAGTGGCCGCCATCCGCCTCTTTCAGGGTACCGTGACAAGTACCGACACCGCCTACATCATGGGCTCGGGTGCCGACAATACCTTCACCCTATACTTCACCGAAGACAAGGAAATCGATTTCCAGGGCGCGCACTTCAACGTAAAACGTTTCGTCGTGTTCTCAGGTAATAAAACCGCGCAGGGCCTCCGTAACCTGAAATACGGCAGCATCGTGCTCAGCTCCGATTACCAACTGACTCCGTTTGTGGGACCTTTCACCCCAGGGGCTTACTTCATCTACCGCGATGCCGACAGCATCTCCCCAAACGACGCATGGTTCACCCAACAGCCGAAAGGAGGCAACCTATGAAACGCGCGTTCCTTTTCGGCTTGCTGTGTTGGATGACACTGGCATGTCCCTGGTTGCATGCCCAGACCCTCTTTGGTTTCAAAGGCGGCGTCACCCTGCCCCGGCTTTATTACACCAACCCTTCCCTCGGAAAACTCACCCATATCGATACCCTCCGGTACCCGTCCATCAGCCTCTTTGTGGAGTTTCCCCTCTACGACAACCTTACCCTGGCACCTGAACTGAACCGCCAATACCGCGGGGGCATCGTCTCCCATCCCAACCCCGGCCATGGAACCACCACCTATCAGATGGACGCCTGTTACCTTAGCCTACGGGTTCCCGTCTGCGTCTATTTGGATCCCAATGAAACCTTCACCCCTTACTTCCTCGCCGGTCCCGACCTTGGATTTGCCTACAAAGGCAAGATCATTCTCAACCAATCGGGGATGCCCACTTCCCAACAGGAGGTTGCCATCAACGGATACAACCTCAACCGAGTCCTCGTCGGAGCCATGGTTGGAGCAGGCATACGTCTCAACCTCAACATCTCACGGGTCATCTTCGTCGTCAAACTCGACACCGCTCTCGACTGGGGCTTCACCGATACCTTCTCGGCACACGAGATCGATGAGACCTCGCAAGCCACCAATGTCTATGCCTATCACCATCAAGGAGCCCGACTTTTGAGAGGACTGGAAGCCCATCTCAGCATTGGCTGCATTTTCAAAGGTGGCTTGAAAGACGCTTGCGGCAACTTCCAAAACACCTACAAACGCAAGAAAGTCAGTTATGTATGGTAAAGGGCGGACACATAGGTCCGATTATTAGGGCGGACACATAGGTCCGCCCCTACGGATTATTACCGGATAAAGACAGGTTCTTTCGGTGATGGTTCCTCCACCTTCAAATCGTTGATTTCATGGCGGTCCACATCGTCCATCACGATGGCGGTGCGGTAGTCGGCCTTGAGCGCCTTCAGGCGGATGTGGTTCATGGTCAGTCCATCGACATGACGGATGTAAAAACCCCACGCGGGCAGCTCTTTGTGCTGCGAGAACTCCGGATAGGCCTTGGGCATTTCCGGCACCTCGTCGAGCTGGTCGAGACCCCGATGGGCATAATAAGGGTCGCCCCCTCCGGGAAACACAATCTCGATGTTTTCGAGCGTCACATTCTTGATTTTACTGTCTTTCAGTCCAATGACCCCGCAAGGGGAGATGTTTCTCGGCAAATCCTCCACAGGGCCCTCGTACTCATAACCCGCGTCGGGTTTTCCCGCCGCCACCTCGCAATACATGTTCCTGATGACGATACCATCCATGAAACTTTGCTTGTCGCGCCGGGCACCGATGTTCAGGTAAATGGGGTTGCCCACGTTGACGGCATGCAACGAGTCCACCAGGATGTTCTCACAGATGCCTCCATCCACACTCTGGATGGTGATGGCGCTGCGGTAAGTGTCGTACACCCGGTTGTTGACAATCTTCACGTCCTTGAAACCTCCCGCGCCCATGGTGCCGAACTTGATGCCGCTGGCCGAGCTGCGGGCCGTGCAGTTGCGCACTTCAATGTTTTGGCATAGCTTCTTGGCACTGTGCGATTTGAGACAGATGGCGTCGTCGGAAGCGTCAATGTAGCTGTCGGTCAGCGCGAAACCGTCGCAATCGACAATGTCGATGCCGTCGTTGTTCCAAAAGGCTGTGCTCTGCACCCGCACGTTGTTGACCCGCACGTTCACACACTGGTCGTACATGCACACCCAGTTGGCGGCGTTGCGGAAGGTCACGTTATCGACTTCCACGTTTTTGCATTCCCTGAAGAGCAGCAGCCTGGGACGGATGCCTTCGGCCACACGGTCGTTGGTGAGCTTGTCGTTGATGAGCCCGGCATGGACCATGGCGGTGCAGTTGTTGCCCAACTCGCGCCCCTGTCCGTCGATGCAGCCCCCGCTGCTGTAAACCCCGATGAGGCGGATGTTCTCCACCCCTTCGGCCATGACGAGGGCATGGTCGTTGGTGGCCACCAACCGGTCGTAGTCCCAAGGGTTGGTGCTGCCCACTAGGATGGCGCCTTCCATCAACTCGATGGTCACATTCGACTTCAGGTGGATGCTTCCCGTGAGGTAACGTCCCACCCAGAAACGCAGGGTGCCGCCGCCTTGCTCCGCAATCCAGTCGATGGCCTTTTGGATGCTGCGCGTGTTCATCGTCACACCGTCGCTGCGGATGCCGAACTTGGAGGCGTTATACACGGGTTTCGCCTCTTGTGCCAAAAAATGGCACAAGTTGGCGGTCAGGAAAAACAAGAGTAGAAGGGTTTTTTTCATGGCCTTGAAGTGTTATTGTGTTAAGGGATGGCTTTCACCACCCTGACGCTGTTGCCGTAGGGAACACTGGTGTTGTGCTTGGCGTTCATTTGGTAGCCGGTGAAGAACAAATCGTAGGCGTCCGACACGGAATACTCGTATCCGGAGGATGTCCAGTAGTTGCCCGAGGTCTTGATTTCCGAGGACACCTTGCCGCGCCGGTGTCCGGCAGCGGGTAGGAACACCACGTTGTTCGCTTCCAGAACCTCCCAGTCGTCCAAGCTCAGCGTATTGCTCTCGAAGGGGGCGTAGGCTTGGTTGGGGGCGTTCAGGTTGAAGGTCTCGCTGTTCCAGTCATCGGAGGGAATCAGGAGTCCCGGAACGGTATCGATGATGGCTTTGGCATAACGGACTCCGCTCAAGGTGAAACGCACTCCCAGCAGGTAGTTCCACTCGTCTTTGGTGAGGGTGTACCATTCGTGAGGGAGGTTGCCCCCGTTGGTGATGCAGTTGTAATAGCCCCAGTCGGCATTTTCGTTTTCATTGAAAAGACCGGCGTCCAGGATGCCGCCGGCAAGGTAATCGTTGGGACGGGTGCTTTTGGAGAAGGGCTGGTAGCAGGAGACACCGCTGCCAGGCCAACCGCTTGTGCCCCAGCCAAACAGGTCGATCCATCCATCCCAATGGTCTGAGATGCTGTCGTTTTCCTTTCCGATATAATCGTATTGTTCTTCGGCAAAACGCCATACGTTGTTGACGGGGTGGTACTGCAAGTTGCCTTGGGAGAACCACACCTGTTTGCGGTTGGCTACGGAGAACGCCCCGTCCAAGCCACCTTCAGGGGTTTCGGGAGTGGGCAGGGTGGTGAACTCTTTTACTTCGCCATAGGTGAGGCCTTCTCCATTGATGGCGTAGGCCCTCACGTAATAAGTCGTGTTGGGGGTCAGGTGGTTTACAACCACCAGGTAAGTGCCGAGGCCTGTGCCGGTTTTGCCAGAAGAGTCGTCAAGGGAAGGGTTCGGATGGTCGCTCCAGCAAATTCCTCGCTCGAAAACCATCAGTCCTCCCTCGTCGAGCACTTCGCCACGGCAAGTAGCCCAAGTGCGGTTAATGTTGGTGATGGTGCCGGTGGTGACCATGGGCAGGGTGATGCGTCCTGTGGTGAAGTGCTCCACCTGTCCGTAGGCCGTGCCCGCCTTGTTGGTGGCGAAGGCCCTCACATAACAGGTGGTCTCGGGCGTCAAGCCGGAAACAATGGAGGTGAAGTTGTCGGAGACTTGCTCGCAAAACAGCACGCTGTCGTTGAGGGTTGGGTCGGGATGAAGGCTCCAGCATACCCCGCATTTTTTCACGGGTGCGCCACCGTCGAAGGTGATGATGCCGCCGGTGGTGCCGGAGAACACCGTAATGGCGCTGACGGCTTTGGTTTGGAGGGTGGGGGTGAGGAGCTCCACGGTGGTGAACTTGGAGATCGCCGTCTCTTTGGTGCCGTGTTTGCTTCGGGCGCTGAAACGATAGTAATACGTGGTCAGTCCTTCCAAGTTATACACGGTGGTGTGGTATTTTCCGTCGCCGTCCTCCACCATGGGATAGCGGTGCGCGTACATCATGTCGTCGTAGTCGCTGTATTCGAAGAAAAGCTCGTGTTTCTCCGCATAGTCGAAACTGGCTGTCACGTAGGCGGTGATGGCTGCCGGCTCAATATGGATGTCCTTCACTTCCGCCGCCGTCCAGTCATTGTCCTTCTTGCAACCCGATAAAACACCCATCAATACCGTCATCAATACAATTAATAGCTTTCTCATATTCTCATCGTTTTTCGTTTTTCATTTTCCGTTATCCGTTGTCGGGGGTTCCGCAAGCTTCACCCCCACCTATTAATATGTCGCCCTTCCAAGTCTCCCAACAAACCTCTCACCTCTCACCTTTCACCTTTCACCTACCCTATCTGGCTCCAGTCGAACGCTTGGGCGAACAGCACTTTGTATTGTTCGCGAAGCATCCGGTTTTCGGGTTTGATGAGTTTTGGGTCGTCGTTCAACAGTCGGAGGGCGGCCTCGCGCACTTGTGAGATCAGGGGCCCGTCTTTTTGCAGGTCGCCGATCATCATTTCTATTTGCCCCGACTGTCGCAGGCCGCTGGTCTCGCCGGGGCCACGGAGTGTCAGGTCCACCTCGGCAATCTCGAAACCGTCGTTGGTTTGGCACATCGTTTTCATGCGGGTTTTGCCGTCGGGGGTGAGTTTGTGGTCGGTCACCAGGATGCAGAACGACTGGTCGGCGCCTCGCCCCACGCGTCCCCGGAGCTGGTGCAGCTGCGAGAGCCCGAAGCGGTTGGCGTTTTCGATGACCATCACCGTGGCGTTGGGTACGTTGACCCCCACTTCGATCACCGTGGTGGCCACCATGATTTGGGTGTTTTTTGTGATGAAACGCTGCATCTCGAAGTCCTTGTCCTCGGGTTTGAGCTGGCCGTGGCACACCGAGATTTTGTATTCCGGTTCTGGGAAGTCCCTCAGCAAGGCCTCATACCCTTCTTGCAAGGCGATCATGTCGGTCTTTTCCGACTCCTTGATGAGGGGATACACCACATAGATTTGTCTGCCTTTGGCAATTTGCTGTTTCATGAAGAGCATGATGCGGTAGCGGTCGTCGTCGTAGAGGTGGTAGGTTTGCACGGGTTTCCTTCCGGGGGGCAGTTCGTCGATCTTTGACACGTCGAGGTCGCCGTATTGCGTCATGGCCAGGGTGCGCGGGATGGGGGTGGCGGTCATCACCAAGGTATGCGGGGGGCGTTCGGTCTTTTCCCAGAACTTGGAGCGTTGTTCTACGCCGAAGCGGTGTTGCTCGTCGATGATGGCCAGGCCTAACTTTTGGAACACCACCTTGTCCTCGATGAGGGCGTGGGTGCCGACCACGATTTGCATGCTGCCGTCCTCAAGCCCTTGGTAGATCTCGCGCCGTTCCTTGGTCTTGGTGGAGCCGGTGAGCAGGGCGAAGCGCACCGGCATGTCGCCCAGCAGCGCTTTCAGGGTGGCGTAATGTTGGGTGGCGAGGATCTCGGTGGGGGCCATCATGCAGGCTTGGTAGCCGTTGTCGAGGGCCAGCAGCATGACCATGAGGGCCACGATGGTCTTGCCGCTTCCCACGTCGCCTTGGAGGAGCCGGTTCATCTGATGGCCGCTGCCAAGGTCCATCCTGATCTCGCGGATGACCCTTTTTTGGGCATTGGTGAGCGGGAATGGCAGGTGGTCCTTGTAGAAGCTGTTGAAATAGTCGCCCACCGACTCGAACACGTAGCCTTGTTTGAGGCTCTCGCGGCGTTTTTTGGCACGCAACAAGCGCAGCTGGAAGAAGAGGTGCTCCTCATACTTCAGCCTCCGGCTGGCTTGCATGATCTCGATGTTGTTGGAGGGCAGGTGTATCTGGTAGTAGGCGTGTTTTCTCGCGATGAGCTGTTCCTGCTGCAGCAGATGCTGGGGCAGGGTTTCGGGGATGAGGTTCGCCACCAGCTGGAGAATCTGCCGTTGTATCTTGGCGATTTGGCGGGTGCCCAATCCGTTGTCTTTCAGCTTCTCGGTGGTGTTATAGACCCCTTGCAACCCCTCGCCTATAAGGGGGTCGTTGGGATGGTATTCCTCAAGGTCGGGGTGGACGAAGTTGAAGTTGTGGTTGAACTCGGAGGCTTTGCCGAACAGCACGTACTTCACGCCGGGCTTGAACCGGTTTTTGATCCACTTCAGTCCTTTGAAAAACACCAGCTCGATGCTGCCCGTGTCGTCGCTGAAACGGGCGGTGGCTCGGGTGGCCCGGGGCGCGCCCACCAGCTGCACGTTGCTGATGGTGCCGATGAGCTGGTAATACACCAGGTCGTCGTTTACCTGCGACACCTTGTGGACCTGGCTTTTGTCGATATACCTGAAGGGGAATTGGTTGAGCATGTCCATATAGGTGAACACCTTCAACTCCTTGCCCAAAAGCTCGGCTTTGCGGGGCCCTACCCCTTTGAGGTAGCTGATGTTGGTTTGCAGGAGGTTGACTTCCATGGCCTTATTGATGATGGTAGGGCTCACCTTTGAGGATGGTGAAAGCCCGGTAAAGCTGTTCCACAAAGATCAGTCGTACCATTTGGTGGGAGAAGGTCATGGGCGAGAGAGACAACTCGGCGTGGGCTTTGGCGTGGACCTCGGGGGCGAAGCCGTAGGGGCCGCCAATCACGAACACCAGCCGTTTCGCGCCGGAGGCCGACGTTTTTTCGAGGTGTTCGGCAAACGCCGTGGAGCTGTATTGCCGGCCATGCTCGTCGAGCAGGACCACATGGTCGCCCGGCTGCAGTTGCGACAGGAGGAGGTAACTCTCCGCTTTTTTCTGTTGTTCCTCGTTGAGGGTCTTACGGTTGCGGATGTCGGGGATTTCTTTCATCTCGAAGGGGACGTAATGGCCTATCCTCCCGACATACTTCTTGATGCCGGTGACGAGGTAGTCCTCATCCGTTTTCCCTATGACGAGAAGGAGGATTTTCATTCCATCACTTGGTAATGCTCGATTTGATATTGGATGGGGTTCCCCGCGATGTAGTAGTCCACATCTTTGAGGATTTTGTCGAACACATAGTATTGGATGAGCACGAAGTCGCGGTCGTCGTTGACGAGGGCGTAGAGGCGGTCTTCATCGACGATGTATTCTTCTTCGGGGATGTCGAACACCGAGTTCACGCGTTTGGTGAAAGTTTTCATGCAGGTGGTCTTGCCTTGTTTGTCGGTAAGGGTGAGGCGGTGGACGAAAGGCGTGTGGCTGATGGAGTCGATGCGGTGTTCGGACAGCAGGTTGTTGAGGAGTGATTCAAAACGCACGTCGGCGAAGAGCGAGAGGAGGTTGATGACCTTGAGGGTATCGATGGGCAGCACTTGTTGGTCGGCGAGGCGGGTGAGTTGGTACTGGTATTTTCCGGTGTTGTCGATGCGGAAGCTTTGGTCGGGGTTGGCGCCGAATTCGAGGCTGAGCGACTGGATGTCGGCGAGGGCGGTGTGGAAGATGGTGTGGTCGCGCCAGTCGTCGGGGTTGGCCGAGAAGCGTGTGGAGATGTAGCCGCGGAATCCGGGGATATAGACGATGTAGGCGTTGTCGGCGCCTTCTTTGAGCATGAAGGTGCCGCTGCTGTCTTTGGTGGCCTCGCCCACGTAGATGACCTTGGTGCGTTTCTCATGCCAGAACAGCTTGATTCGGTTGAAGAGGTTGATGCGCGGCACCATTTGATACACCTCCACTTTGGTGCTTCGCGAGGCCAACAGGGAGATGATGTTGTCGTGGCTGGCCACCGAGACGGGCATCTTGACGCGCACGCGGAACAGGGTATAAAGCAATTGGTCGATTTTCTTGGAATGCGCCCTGTAGTCGTGGTTCAGCGTCCAACCGTCGTCGGTACGCTCGAGCAGTGACTCGTGTTCGTTGCGGTCGGCGAGATAGACTCTGGTGACGGAGGCGGTGTCCCACACCATGAAGTCGGCTGACTCGCCGCGGATGGTACTGAGATAGCGGTTGTTCCATATCAGCAGGCCGGCGACGGCAATCAATACGATAGTCAGGATAAGGATAGGTTTGTTCTTTTTCATAGTCAATGTGTGTTGTTCTTGCTGTATTTTCTTTTTCTGACGGCGGCCAAAACCAGGCCCAGGACGATGACCAACCCAGTGGGAACCAAGGTGTTGACCAGTTGCCAGGTGAGGCGTTGGTTGACTTTTTTGTCGGGGTCGAGGAGGCGCACCTTGAATTCCCGTGAGCGGATGTCGATGAGGCCTTCGCCATCGACCAGGTAGCTGACGGCGTTCTCGATGAAGCCTTTGTTTCCGTAGGTGTTGGTGGTGTATTGGTCGTAGCCCAGCGGCAGCGGGGTTTTACGTTTGATGTCGATTTGGTTGCGGATGATGTCGCCGTCGGCCACCACGATCATGGCGGTGGTTTTGCTCTCGGCCATGAATTTCATTTCGGCGCTTTCCTCGATTTCGGCGGTGATGCGGTTGGCGTAGAGTGAGGGGAAGGTGCCTTTGAGCAGGTAGGCCACGTTTTGGCTTCTGGAGGGGAACATCCGCTTGTCGGGAGTCTGTTTGAGCATGGCGAGGCTGATGAACACCGGGGCACCCGACACCTTGGTGTAGTTGGAGGTCATGAGCAAGGGGGTTTTCACCACGTCGCTTCCCGAATTGACGGCCTCCATGGAGCTTACGAAGTCCATCTTGATGGAGTTCATGTTGCGCACCATGGGATGCTCGGAGGCGGCTTGCACCAAGGGGAAATAGTACCAGCGGTAAAACTCCAGCTGGGGCTGTCCCGCCACCTGGCCGGTGCGGATGGGCAACGCGGCGCAGTTCAAGTCCAAAAGCAGGTTGCGGTTGAGCCTCACCCCGTATTTGAAGAGCATGTCGTCGAGGTTGAGATCCAGTTCGGTGCCGATGGTGGACTCCTGGTAGGTGAGGCTGTCCATGGTGGCATACACCGGCTCCACCAGCCACAGCACCTTGCCGCCGTGCATGATGTATTGGTCGAGGAGGAACTTGTCCTTCTCGTCGAAAGGCTGTGTGGGCTTGGCGATGATGATGGCGTCGTAGTTAAGGTAGGCGTTGACCTCGCCTTTGGCGTTCGGCTCGGAGCGGCGCATCAAGGCGTCCACCTTGCCGTCAATGGCCAAACGACCCACATTGTAGTTCTGCTTTAAGGTCTCCGTGATGTCATACACCTCCGTCTCGGTAAGCTCGCCGTGCCCTTCGATGAAAGCAATGGTGGGCTTTTGGAACCGGGTCACTTTCTTGATGGCGTCGAGCAGGCGGAACTCCAGGTTCTGGATGGAAGCGTTGAGGTTTTCCTCCGACGACTGGCCTAGTTGGTTCTCCAACAGGTCGATGGCAATCTCCGTGTCGTTGCGGTAACTCACCAAGGCTCCGGGCCAGATAATCATCTGCCGGGTGCTGCCGTCGGAGTTCTGCACGGTGAGTTCGGTGGGATTCAAACCCGACTCATACAGCAACTTGTAGTTGTCGTTGATTTCGGTGCGTGACGAGCCGTCCGAAGGATTGATAAACTCATAATCAATGTATTTTGAGTAGGCTCTGAATTCATCGAGCATCTCCTTGGTCTCTCGGCGGAGTTTCTTGAATCCGGCGGGGAAATCCCCTTCAAGATACACTTTGAAGTAAACGTAGTCGTTGAGTTTCCCCAGCTCCTCCTTGGTGGTCTCGGAGAGGGTGTAGCGTTTCTCGCTGGTCAGGTCGAAGCGGGTGAACACGAACGACCCGATAACGTTGACCACCGCGATGAGGGCCAAGGTGACGACGAAGGTCGTGATTTGGGTTTTCTTGAGATTCTTGCGCTTGTTTTCCATCACATCACCTCCTACCATTTGCGGCTCGCGAGAACCAGTTTCGTCATACTTAAAAAGAGCGCCATCACACTCAAGAAATAAAGGATGTCGCGGGTATCGACCACACCGCGGCTGATGGAACTGTAGTGGGCCGCCATGCCCAAACGCTGGATGAACAGGTCGATGCTGCCAAACAGCGAGAGGGAATAGATGAACTCAAAACCGATATAGGTGAATCCGCAAAGGAACACCGAAAGGATGAAGGCCAAAATCTGGTTGTTGGTGACCGAGGAGCAGAAGATGCCGATGGACACGAAACTGGAACTCAGCAAAAAAAGCCCGATGTAGGAACCGAAGATGCCGCCGCTGTCGAGGTTGCCTACAGGGAACCCCAGCCGATAAACGGAGAAATAATACACCAACGTTGGAAGCAGCGAGAGCAGCACCAGGGCCACGGCGGCCAAAAACTTGGCGAAGATGATTTGCCAGTCGGAAAGGGGTTTTGTGAGCAGCATCTCGATGGTGCCGGTGCGGTTTTCTTCGGCAAAACTGCGCATGGTGACCGCTGGCACTAAAAACAGAAACACCCATGGGGCCAGAATAAACAAGCCGTCGAGGTTGGCATAACCAAACGACAACAGGTTGAAATCACTCTGGAAAACCCAGAGAAACAGCCCCGTAATCAACAGAAACACCACGATGACCATGATGCCTATCAGGGAGCTTAAGAAGTTGCTGATTTCTTTCTTGAAAAGTGCGTACATTGCGATTTTTGATGAATCGTGCAAAGGTACAAAGAAAATCTGAAATAGCCAGTTTTTTTCTCCAATGGGATGAACACACAGGTTTAGGCGGAAACCGCCAACTGCTAACTGCCAACTGCCAACTGCTAACTGCCAACTAAAAAACTGGTTGAGTACCCTTCCACAAACGGAATCGTATCCACCCGACCTCCGTAGGAGGTGACAAACTCATATCCCACAATCTCCTCTCTCCGATAATCGGCGCCTTTCACCAGCACGTCGGGACGGATCTCCCGGATGAGCTCGTAAGGCGTGTCCTCGCCAAACAGCACCACCGCATCCACAAAACTCAAAGCCGACAACAGCAGGGCTCGGTCGTCCTCCTTGTTGACCGGACGGGTCGGACCTTTCAAACGCCGCACCGAAGCGTCAGTGTTCAACCCCACCACCAACACATCCCCCATGTCGGCAGCTTTCGAGAGATATTCCACATGACCCCGGTGCAACAAATCGAAACACCCGTTGGTGAATACAATGCGAAACCCCTGGTCGCGCCATTGCTGAAGCCTTTTGGGAAGGTCCCCCCTTCCAAGAATCTTATTCTTGAGGATCCCGAGATTGTCCATGAGCAGGTTTGTTTTTCTTGAAAGAATAGAATTTATTTGATAAGTAACTGAATGTCACACAGATAACAGAGATAATCACGTATGATACCGTGGGCCACCACTCAAACACCTCCACAAAGAGCTTCAAACCAAGATAGTTGATGAGGATGTTGACGATGGTCACCAGCAGGTATCGGGTGATTTGGGTCCTCCCCCGCAACGTGGAGCCGGAGAAGCTGATGTGTCTCGCCATCCAAAAACCCGTCAGGAAGGTGATGGGAAACTTGAACACGAAGGCGGCGATGTGGGGAGTGATGGCCACCAACCCCAAGTCGAGCAGCCGCGCATGAAACACATAGTGATAAAACACATAGTAAAGCCCCCACTCCAAGGCCAGGTTCAATCCGCCGCAACAGCCATAGCGGAACAGCTCCAAACTCATGTATTTCCGGAACGGGGGGTAAAAGAAGTCGATGACCGTGGTCAACAACTTCTCGACACGTTGTTCTATGGGACGGAGTTTCTTCATGACACCCATACGATTTGGTAGCCTTCGAGGAATGCTTTGGTACGCTCCACATCGTCGGTGAAGCCCAAAACATAACCACCGCCCCCCGAGCCTGAGATCTTCACGCCAAAATGGAAGTCGGGTTTCTCAAGGAAGAGGTCGATGCTGCTGTCGGTGATCATCGGACGGAGGAACCTCAGTTGGGCATCGGTGAGTTGCCGCAGCGAAGCGAAAAACGCCTCGGTTTGCGCGCACAGCAATGTGTCCATGCACCTCGACACACAGGGCAGATACGCTTCGCGAAACTCCCGCAGGTATTGCGGATCGCCGCGTTTGGTCTTGAAATACTGCACCAAAGGTTTGGTGTTGCTTTTGACCCCCGTGTCGGCTAAAAAGACGTGGATGTTTTTGGGTAGAAAACCCTCAGGCAGCAACGTGACACCTTGGGGGGTGATGCGGAAAGGCCGGTCGAGGAAACACTCCAAGGGGTCGATGCCGGAACTGCTTCCATGAAAATAACTCTCCATGCGCCCGAAGATGGACTTCAGTTGCATCAAGTCGTCCGTCTTTTGCCGGGCATAACGGTCATAAACCGCGGCCACGAGGGTGCCTGAGCTTCCCAAGCCATAGCCCGAGGGCACGTTGGAGTCGAGGAAGAGGCCGTAATACAGCTCATGGTTGAACAACTGCAAGTCGAGGAGTTCCTTCACCCCGTCGAGGGTGGAGAGGTGGTCGGCAAAGCGCTGCAAACTGGCATTGGAGGCCGCCGCTCCTTGGGCGAGCAGATGCGAGGCGTAACGCCAGGTGGCCGCGTAACTCCGCAAGGGCATCATCAAGGCGTTGGCGTCGAAAATCATCGAGTATTCGCCAAAGAGGATGACTTTACTATGATACTGTCGTTCCATGTTTAATAGTTTGCGGGGCCGGTTCCTACTCGGTCGGCAATCCATTGGTTATGACTGCAATAGGGTTCCAGCTCATCCATGATGAAGCGTTCCACCAGTTCGGCGTCGGCATCGGGGTACAGCACGTGGACGTTGGGGCCGGCGTCGAGGGTGAAACACACGGGGATGTCGGTTTCCCTGCGGAACTCCCGGATGGCATTGATGATACGCAAGGTGTTGGGTTTCATCAAGATGAAGGAGGGTTCGGAGCACATCATCAGGGCGTGGAGCTGCAAGGCTTCCGACTCGGTGATGAGGATGAATCGTTCCAAGTCGCCGCTTTTCAACACCTGGAGCAGCCCGGCGACATTGTTGTTGGCGGTGGCGTAGCGGGTTGTGGCGTAGGGATGGTGTTCCATGAGGGCGTGTCCGGCGCGACTCGACACTTCTTTTTTGGCGTCGCTGACGATGAGGATGCTGTCGCGGTAGCTTTTGAACACCGGGGCTATTTGGGTCTCCAGCGGGATGGCGTATTCGTCGGAGCTTCCCTCCATGCTGTCGGTTGCTCCCCAAAGGGCAGCCACGGGGAACAGCGAGCGGCAGGCGCTGCCCGAGGCGAGCCTCGACAGGAAGGAGGCCTTCCGCAGGTCGATGCCAGGGGTGCCTTTCAAGTGCCGTTCAATGTCGAGCAGGCACATCACCAAGGCGCTCATCGACGAGGCCGACGAGGCGATGCCCGACGAGTGCGGGAAGGTGTTGCGGCTTTTGATATGGAGGTCCAGCTGCTTGACAAAGGGGAGGTAATCGATTTGCTCCATCAGAAAATCCCTGATTTTGGTTTGGAACTCTCCGTTCTCCTTGCCCTCGAAGCTGAAACGCAGGCCGAAGCGGTCAGACTTCTCGTAAAAGACGGAGGTCTCGGTTCGGCAAGCGGTCAGCGTGAGACTGACGGAGGGGTTTTGTGGCAGTTGTCGGCCTTTTTTGCCCCAGTATTTCACGATGGCGATGTTGGAAGGGCTTTGCCATTTCACGCCGCCGTGGAAGTCCTCGGGGACGGGTTCCTGACAGGCTTCTTGGATCCAGGTAGCTTTCATGATTCGATGATGATGTCTTGATATTTCAGTACAGTGTTCAAGCCTTTTTGTTGGAAGTAGTCTTTCACCTTCTCGTAGGGCCATTCGGTGGCGGCGAGCAGGAAGTCGCCTCCCCAGGCGCCGAGCGATTTGACGCTTCCTTCGAAGTCGAGGAAGAACAGCAGCTGGACGGGGAAGCGTCGCAAGCAGCGGCTCAGGGCTGCCTCATGGGCGTCGAGGCATCGCATGAATTCGCGCAAATCGGTGAGTTCGGGCAGCTTGCGGCCAATTTCCGACACGTAGTTGAGCTCGTCGAGATGCTCGTCTTTGCAGAAGCTTTCGTTGAAAAGGCGTACCTCTTTGGAGGAGCTTTGTTTGTGGCCGGAATACACGAAGAACAGGTTTTCCTTGAAGGGTGGGTTGAAGTCGGCCTGCTCCACCATGCGTTGTCCTTGTTGGAGTTGGTAGAAGATGGGGGTGTTGGCGGTGGCGCAGGCAATGTCGTAGCCGGAGCCGCCGAAGGTGTCGTTGAGTAGCTGGTAAGGGTCGATGCCGGCCCAGTGGGCAAGGTTGGCGAGGAGGGTGGAGCTGCTTCCTAGGCCCCAATCGGGGTGAAATTGCAGGTGGGTCTCGAAACGACAGGCTTGTTGGAAAACCTGGGGACGGCGTTGTTGGACCGCTTTGAGGATGTGTGTGAGGGTCTCGGCTTTGGCTGGGTTGTCGCAACGCTTGAGCTCAAGGGTGTTTTTGTCGTATTCTGCGCTAAACCAAGGACCTTCGGGTTGATAGGCTTCCCATCGCAGCGTTGTGGCGGGGGTGGGATCCACGGTCAAGGTTTGTCCCAGCTTGGTGGGCAGGGCGAGGGCGAGGGCGCCGTGAAGCACCAGGTATTCTCCTGAAAGGAGGAGCTTGCCGTTAGCGTGGAACTGTTGTCGCGTCATTTTCTCAGGGAGTCTAAGTATTTCTCCACGGCGGCGTAGGAGACGGTGCGGTCCTTGAAGTAGTCATGGGCTTGGCGTTTCTCATTGTCGGTGGCTTTCAGTTGGTTGAGGATGTTGTTGAGGTGCATCTTCATGTGGCCTGCCTGGATGCCTTTGGTGGTGAGGGATCGCACGGCGGAGAAGTTGTTGGCCAGGCCCATGGTGGCGGCGATCATCATCAGCTCTTTGGCGGTGGGGTTGCCGAGGAGTTCGAGCGATTTCTTGGCGAGGGGGTGGAGCGAGGTGAGTCCGCCCACAGTGCCGAGGGCCATGGGCACCTCCAACTCGAAGTGGAACAGACCGTCGTGAAGGGTGACGGTGGAGAGGCTCTCGTAGCGACCGTGGCGCGAGGCGTAGGTGTGGCCCGCGGCCTCCACGGCGCGGAAGTCGTTGCCGGTGGCGATGACCACGGCGTCGATGCCGTTGTAAATGCCTTTGTTATGGGTGGTGGCGCGGTCAATGTCGATATGGGCGATATCGACGGCTTTCTTGAACTTCAGGGCGTATTCGGCGCCCGAGAGGTGCTCGTCGATGCCCTCCAGCTGTTCCACGGGGCATTCCACCCACACTCTCACCCGGCAGTCGGGGGTATTGTTGGAGAGGATGGTCATGATGATCTCGGTGGCGCGGAGGGGTTCGGGGAGTTGGGCTTGTTCGGCGAAGAACGCGTGCAGGCTGTGTCCGAACTGCTCCAGGACGGTGTTGATGAAATTGGCGCCCATGGAGTCGCAGGTCTCGAACTCGACGCGGAGCTGGTAGTAGTCGGGGATTTGGGCGGTATAGTCGCGTAGCTGGATGTCGAGGATGCCGCCGCCGCGTTTGCGCATGTTGGCGGTGAAGTCGTCGGTGTCGGCGAGGAGGCGTTCCTTGAGCCTTGGGAAGAGCTCTTGGAGCTGGTTCATGGTGCCTTTCCAGCCGAAATGCACCTGTCCCACCTTGCGGGTGTCGGGCACTTCGGCATGAAAGCCGCCGCGTTCGCCCCAGAACTTGGCCGCCGCGGAAGCGGCGGCCACCACCGAGCTCTCCTCAATGACCATGGGGACCACATAGTCCGTCCCGTTGATCATCACGTTGGGCGAGATGCCGTAGGGCGTGAAGAAATTGGTGATGGTGTTCTCGCTGAACTCGTCGAAAAGCTTCTGCTGCCGCGTGTCGGAATGCCAATAACTCTTCAGCAGGCTGATCACCTCGCCGGGATTCTCAAAATAATTGGCGATGAGTTTCAGCTTCTCCTCTTTCAGGAGCTTCGAAAAGCCTTTCTTGATGCGTTCGCGCGAGCCCATGGTCACCACTCCTCTTCCTCAACGGTATGCACAGGTTGTATCTTCTCCTCCAGGTTGGCGCCCCAGTCTTCGGCAAAGGCGGCAATCTGGTCGAGATAACCGCCCCAGGCGTCCTCATAAAGAGCGTCGTCCTTGTCGAGCCAGCGCTCGATGGGGAAGGGCGACTTGGTGGTCTTGCTCGTGTCGAGCATGAAGTCGGTGAGGGTGTAGCGGATGCGGCCCTCCCTGACCTCGACGGTGAACTTGTAGTTCACCACCGGGCACTTGGCCTTGATGTCGTCCTCGCAGTTGATCTTGATGTTGTGCTTGCCGGTGATGGTGGAGCCGTCGTTGCCGATGACTACCGCCTGAGGGTTCTTGTAGGCCGAGCGTAGCCACTCGCCCGCAATGCGGTTGAACACCTCGGTGTTGGTGCCTTCGGTGGGAATCACTCTTTGGAAACTGATTTTGTGGGTCTTGCCGCTGACGGGAATCTCAGCGGTCTGTGCAAAAGCGGCGCTCATCAAAAACAGGGCCGCAAGCGTCAAAAGGAATCTTTGCATGGTAGTGATGTTAAAGGTTGAGACGGTGGGGTATTACAAAATTCAGACCAAATTACAAGGGTTGGCATAAGGAGGTGTCGTCGCACTCCACCATGAGGGCGGGAGTGCCTGCGTAAAACAGCTTGGAGACGTTATTAACGGTTCCGTTGAGCTGGTGGACGGCGGTGACGGAGGCCTCGGAGGCGTTGTCGAGTTCGGCCTCCATCTCCTCCACACGCACGGGCACCATGTTGAGGAAGCTGGTGTTGTTGAGCCGGAGGGTGGCCTTGGGGGCATCCCCCTCGTAGAGCGTCGCGCGGGAGGCATGGTCCTCTTCGAGCTGAAGAAGGATGGCGGCGCGAAGGTTGCCTTTGAAAACGGAGGCGTTGTCGAGCTGGAGCTGCACATGGTCGCCATCAACGGCGAACTCCACGATGGTGGAGGCGTTGTCGAGGCGCAGGCTCGCGTCACCGGCAAAGCTCCCTCCCCGCAGCAGGGCGGCGTTGTCCATGACCACTTCAAGGGCCTGACCGGGGAACTCACCCTCCAGGTTGGCACTCGAAGCGTCGTCGAGCGACAGCTTTTTCAAGGCGGGCACGTAAACCGTGGCGCTCATCACCGTGTTGAAAGGCAGGTTCAGCCTTCGGGTGAAACCGAGCTCGAACCTGCTTCCCGCGTTCAAAGCCTTGATGTAGGGCTCCAAAAACGCCGAATACTCCAGCATCACGCCGGTCTTCTCGTTGTCTTGGATAATGGTAACCTGCCAAGCGTCGTCAACGCTGACCTCGTCGAACACCACCCCGTCATACATGGGTTTCTGCAAGATGTTCATGTCGAGCTCCTCCTTGCAGGAGACGAGGAGCGACAGGCAGGCGGCGATAATGCCATATAGGATGCGATGCGATTTCATGACGAACTAATTTCGGGGCAAAGGTACGCTTTTTTATGATTCCTTGGCAGGTTTTTCGGTGGAAGATGCGGCGCGGCTCTTATTGACGAGGATGACGCCCGTGAAGACGAGGATGGCAGCCACGATTTTCTGCCAGCCCAAAGTGTCCATGCCCAGATAGATGCTGGTCACCATGCCGATCAAAGGCTGCACGTAGGTGTAGAGGCTCACCACAGTGGGCCGCAGGTGTTTCTGCCCAATGGGCAGCAGGAAATAGGCGATGAAAGTGGCGAAAAGAACAATGTAACCCAACTCCAAAAGATATTTGTTTGACATGGAGGCGAAAGGGATGTGGGTCAGCTCTTTGAGGTCGAGAGGCACGGCCACAAGGGTGGAGAAAAGGAAGATCCATTTCATGAAGGTGACCACATGGTAACGGGTGATGAGAGGACGGAAAATGCCGAGGTAGGAGGCGAAAAAGAGGCAGTTGGCAATCATGAGGAGGATGCCGATGGGCTTTGACTCGCTGATGCCGTTGTTTCCGATGCCGATAGTGTTGAGTGCCAGCATGATGACACCGGCGAAGCTGATGGCCACGCCGCCGGCTTTTTTGAGGGTGATGGGCTCTTTGAGGGCGACGGCGGCAAAGAGCATGGTGAAGATAGGGGTGGTGGGGGTGATGATGGAGGTATCGAGCGGAGTGGTGTATTTGGAAGACACGAGATACGACAGCTGGGTGAGGAAAAAGCCGAGCATGGAGGCGAGGAAGATGCCGCCCATGTCGCGACGGGTGACCTTTTCTTTGGGGAGGAAGAGAGAGATCATCCAAAAGAGGAGGGTGGCGCCTGCCGACCTGAAGCAGAAAAGCCCGAGGGGTGACACCAGGTTGGAGTTGGTGAGTTCTTTGCACACGATGATGTTGAATCCGAAGATGGTATAGGCGAGGAACGCGCAAAGATGACCGAGGATTTGTGAGCTTTTTTTCATGGCCGCAAAAATAGGAATTAATGCGGAATGCGGAATGCGGAATGCGGAATAAAATGCCCGTACAGGCTTATTCCGCATTCCGAATTCCGCATTCCGCATTTAATCACCCTCCGGGTGAACCTGCTATATGTCGGAACCGATGAACATTAATAGGGAACCGCCCGTAGGGCGAAAGATGATTAGAACGCATTCCGTCCTCTACGTAGAATCGCCCGTTAGGGCGAAAGATGGTTATAGGACCTCACCCCCGACCCCTCTCCATAGTGGAGAGGGGAGCGTTCTACGCGGAGGAGCTATTGGGAATCGCCCGTTAGGGCGAAAGATGATTAGAACGCATTCCGTCCTCTACGTAGAATCGCCCGGAGGGCGAGAGATGGTTAGACCACGGAATATCCCACGTAGAATCGCCCGTTAGGGCGAAAGATGGTTAGAATCGTAAATGGTTTCCCTCGTGGAATCGCCCGGAGGGCGAAAGATGATTAGAATCGTAAATGCCCCACGTAGAATCGCCCGGAGGGCGAAAGATGGTTAGGCGAAAGATGGTTAGGGGGTGGACAGGTCGTTTGGGGCGGACAGGTCGTTTGGGGCGGACACATAGGTCCGCCCCTACGTCGAGGGCCCTGATTCGGAACATAACCCGTAGGGGCGGACCTGTGTGTCCGCCCCCGATATAGGTTTCCGCCCTAATATAATTGTCTGCCCCATGATCAATCATATTATCATC
>CACZQL010000066.1 GCA_902783365.1 uncultured Bacteroidia bacterium
ATAGATGTTACCCGCTTGTGCTTCGTTGTAGCCGAACTTGGCTTGCAGGAAAAGCACGAAGATAGCCAACATGGTGTAGTAGCCAAAGCGTTCACCCGTGTTGGCGAGGGCGAGCGCGTAGAGACCTTTGGGATGACCCTTAAACATAGTTGTTCAGTTGTTCAGTTGTTCAGTTGTTAGTTGTCAGTTATATGATAAAGGCTTGCCGAGGCAAGCCTTTACCATTTCAAAAAATAAACTTTTAGGCAGTCACTCTTTCAAGCCATTTCACCATACCCAACATGATCGACATGGAGACGATGCAGATGCTTAAGAACACGGTCCAGCAGACCCAGATGGGCCATGCATTGTACATGAGAGGTCCAACAAAAATGAACAGGTTGCCGATGGCGGTGGCAGCGAGCCAGAGGCCTTGGCAGAGACCTTGGAGGTGACGCGGGGCGACCTTCGACACGAATGACAGACCCAGCGGTGAGATGAACAGCTCAGCCACCGTCAGGAAGAAATAGACGACGAACATCACCCAATAGCCCTGTTTGTGCAAGCCTGCAGAAGCCATTGCGGCGCTGTCCATGGCACGGAACTCCTCGCCTGACGGATAACCATTGGACAACGAAAGCAGCATCAGGAAGAGGTAAGCGATGCCGGCAATGAACATACCCAAGGCAATCTTGCGCGGCGTGGAGACGCCTTTGCCCTTTCTGACCAAGGCAGCGAAGATACCCATGACGATAGGTGTCAGAATAATCACGAACAAGGGGTTCAATGACTGTGTGATCTCAGGAGCGAGCCACTCGGAGTTGACGAAGTCGCGGGCAAAAAGCATCAGCGACTGTCCATTCTGGTGGAACGAGAGCCAGAAGAACACGGCAATACCCAACACGGCGAACAGGGCAGCCATACGTTGCTTGATTTCCTTGGCCATGGCAGCCTTCTCCTCAGGAGTGTAGCCAGCCACTTCGGCGGCCAGTTTCTTACCGGGTTGCGGGAATTTCTTCTTTTGGGTGATGAACACAACCAAAGAAATCATCATGGCAATCATCGAAGCGATGAAAGCAAAGTGGATGCCCTGGTTATAGACGCCGATATAGTCGGAGCAGAAGCGCGTCAGGTCGGTGGCGGCACTGGCATCAATCACAGAGTTGCTCATGGTTTCAGCGAACTTGGTCGTCACCTGGCCGTCTTTCAGGTACTGGTGACAGAGGGCCGGCATGTCGGCGTTATAGAGGAAGTTGTGAATTTTCAGCCACCAGACACGCAGCAGAGGGGCCACGAAAGGAGCGATCACACCACCGATATTGATGAACACGTAGAAAATCTGGAAACCGCTGTCGCGACGATCCTTGGCCTCGGCCAGTGCCTCAGGGCCTTTCTTGGCTGCCTCGGCCTCGAAGTTGTCGTACAACTGACCGACGAGCGCTTGCAAGTTGCCTTTAAAGAGACCGTTACCAAAGGCAATCATGAGCAGGGCAACGACGGTGAAGATGAGGATACCCCACCAAGCGCCGGTCCCATCAGCAATGATACCTTGAGCGTCGCGGCTGAACAGCGGGATGGCCAGGGCCACATAACCCACAGCCATGATAATCAAACCCCACTGAATGGTGCCGTGATAGTTTTGGGTACGGTCAGCAATAATACCACCCACCAAGGCAAGCACATAGATGCCGAAATAGAATACCGAGTAAATGATACCCGCGACGCCATCCGGCAAACCAAATTTTGAGACAAGGAAAAGCAGCAGGATAGCGTTCATGATGTAGTAGCCGAAACGCTCACCCATGTTGCTTAAAGCGGCTGCGATCAAACCCTTGGGATGGTAACGCTTCGCGGTGCGAAGATAATAGATCAGGAAGGGGATCACGATAGCCAGAATCACGCACAACAGCACGATCATCAAGTTTTCTTTCAAGAAATCCATCATAATAATTTGTTTTTAATGATTATTTGTTTGTTTTAGATCTTACATAATACAATAGGCGGCAAAGATAAGGAGGTTTCCTTAATTTTCCAAATTTTTTATTACACAGCACTCACGGCCTGCATAATAAAGTATTACTCTACAAGAATAGAATATAAATTTAAATAAAGTGAGTCTTTTGATTGGAAAAGGAACCCTTTGATTCCCACTTCGCAGGCGGCTTTCACGTTATTGGGATTGTCGTCGATAAACACCGTCTCCTCGGCTTTGATGCCGAAACGCCGCAATGCCAGCTCGAAGATGCGGTGGTCGGGTTTCATCACCTTCTCGACACCCGATATCACCATGTCCTCCATAAGGTCCAACACGGGATACACGGGACGAACCAAGGCGAAGGTCTCGACCGACCAGTTGGAGAGTCCGAAAACACGGTAGCCTTTGGATTTCAGCTCCTTAACAAGATCCTCCATGCCAGGAATTTGGCCACCCATCATTTTCATGAAGTCATCATAATACAGCCGGATTTCCTTTTCCCATTCGGGATGCTCGGCGATCAGTTCCGCGGTGCCTTCGGCGATGGGTTTGCCATTGTCGTGTTGCGCGTTCCACTCGTAGGTGCAGATATGGGTGAGAAACCATTCGGCCTTTTCCTTGTCGCCGAAATAGGGGTCATATAGATAATGCGGGTTCCAATCCAAGAGGACGCCGCCGTAATCGAAGAGGATGTTTTTAATCATTGGAGGAAGTTTTTTCTTCTTGTTTCTCATGGCGCAGCTCCTCAAGGTAGCTGGCGGTAATGACACCAGAAGGAAGGGCGATGATGGCCACTCCGAAGAGCGACGACAGCATGCTGACGAAGCGTCCGATGTCGGTGACGGGGGTGAGGTCGCCGTAGCCCACGGTGGTGAGGGTGACGGTGGCCCAATAAAGTGCGTCGAAGAAATCGCGGAAGGTGACAGCTCCTGTCTCAGGGTTGACATGCGGCTCGGCGTTGAACATGATCAAGGCGGTGAGGAACACATAGAAGATGGCGATGCCAAGGACCGTCAAGAGCACAGATTTCTCTTTCCTAATCACCTTGCCCAACACTTTTATCTTGTCGGTATAGCGGAAAAACTTGAACAAGCGCAGCACCCGCAGCAGCCGCAACAAGCGGGTGACACGGAAGATCTTGAAGCCTTGGGAGAGGAGGCTGAGGCCTGGCAAGATGGAAAGAAGGTCGATGATGCCCCAGAAAGTGAAGGGGTAAATCAAAAACGAGAGCGTCTTCTTTCCCAGTCGGAAGTCGGCGGTCATCCAGCGCAGGAAATAATCCAAAATGAAGAGGGCGACGGTGATTTGTTCGATGTAATGGAAAGCCTTGCAGTCTTCCACAAACATCAGGGGTACGATGCTGGCCACAATAGCGATGAGCATCACCACATCATAGGCGACGCTGGCCTTGTCGCTCCGTTTCCCATGTTCGATAATTTGATAAATTCTTTTTCTCATACACTTTTTCCGCAAAAATAAAGAATTCTTGCACCCAAAGCCCAAAAAAATCTGTAATTTTGCACTTCATTTTTTTATGACTATGGAAATCAGCAGCAAATACAGCCCTCAGGAAGTTGAAGGCAAATGGTACGAACACTGGATGGAGAAGCGTTACTTCCACTCCACGCCCGACGAACGCGAACCCTACACCATCGTGATCCCGCCGCCGAATGTGACCGGCGTGCTTCACATGGGCCACATGATGAACAACACGATTCAGGACATCCTGATCCGCCGCGCCCGTATGCAAGGCAAG
>CACZQL010000067.1 GCA_902783365.1 uncultured Bacteroidia bacterium
AAGACGCAGGACCCGCAGTTTTGGGCCGACCCCAAGGCCGCCGAAGCCACCATGAAGAAGGTGCGCGAGGTGAAGGGCTGGCTCAACGGTTACAAGGAAGCCGAGGACGCCGGCAACGACCTCACCGTGCTCTTCGACTTTGCCAAAGAAGGCGAAGCCACCGAGGAGGAAGTGGATGAGCAGTACAACGCCACCCTTCAGATCGTGGAGAACCTGGAGTTCAAGAACATGCTGCGCGAGGAAGCCGATCCGATGAGCGCCGTGTTGAAAATCAACGCAGGCGCGGGCGGCACCGAAGCGCAGGACTGGGCACAGATGCTCATGCGCATGTATATGCGTTACGCTGAGAACCACAAGTACAAGCTCACCATCTCCAACTTGTTGGAGGCCGACGACGCCGGCATCAAGTCGGTGACAATGAAACTTGAGGGCGAATACGCTTACGGCTACCTGAAAGGCGAGAACGGCGTACACCGCCTGGTGCGTGTCAGTCCCTACAACGCCCAAGGCAAACGCATGACCTCGTTTGCCTCCGTATTCGTCACGCCTTTGATTGACGATTCCATTGAGATTGTGGTGGAACAGTCGCGTTTGTCGTGGGACACCTTCCGAAGCGGCGGCGCCGGTGGCCAGAACGTCAACAAGGTGGAGTCGGGTGTGCGTCTGCGCTATCAATACAAAGACCCCTATACAGGTGAAGAAGAGGAAATCTTGATTGAAAATACCGAGACCCGCGACCAGCCCAAGAACAAGGAGAACGCCTTGCGCCTCTTGAAGTCGCAACTCTACGACCGTGAGATGCGCCACCGCATGGAGGAACAAAACAAGATCGAGGCGGGCAAGTTGAAGATTGAATGGGGTTCGCAGATCCGCTCTTACGTCTTCGACGACCGTCGCGTGAAGGACCACCGCACCAACTACCAGACCTCTGATGTACAGGGAGTTATGGATGGCAACATCGATGCGTTCCTGAAAGCTTGGCTGATGGAGTTTGGAGGGAAGAAATAATTTTAGAGAAGTAAGAAGTAAGAAGTAAGAAGATGATAACTTTTTTTATCGCGTTAGCCGTATTGATTCTTGGCTATCTGATTTATGGAAAGTTTGTGGAGAAGCTCTTTGGGGCAGATCCGAATAGGCCCACGCCAGCTACCACCATGGCCGATGGTGTGGACTATGTGCCGATGAAGCCCTGGCGGATTTTCTTGATCCAGTTTTTGAACATCGCCGGGGTAGGACCCATCATCGGTGCCATCATGGGCGCGCAGTTCGGCACCGCCTCCTTCCTGTGGATTGTGCTCGGCAGCATCTTCGCCGGCGCGGTGCATGACTATTTAGCGGGAATGATTTCGCTGCGCGACAAAGGCGCCAGTCTCCCTGAGATTCACGGAACCTATTTGGGCAATGGCGCCAAGCAGATTATGCGCGGCTTCACCGTCATCCTGATGATTTTGGTCGGCGTGGTGTTTGTGAACACCCCGGCCACCCTGCTCAACGCCCACTTCACCCAGGGCTGGAATCCCTATATCTGGATCATCATCATCTTGGCTTATTACCTGATTGCCACCTTGTTACCTATTGACAAGCTCATCGGTAAGATTTACCCCATCTTCGGCATCCTGCTGTTGGGCATGGCGGTGGCCATCTTCATCGCCTTCCTGATTTACAAGCCCGAGATTCCCGAGCTGTGGAGCGGCTTGCAAAACCGTCATCCCGACGCCCCCAACAACCCCATCTTCCCGATGATGTTCATCTCGATTGCCTGCGGTGCTATTTCAGGCTTCCATGCGACACAATCACCATTGATGGCCCGTTGCATGGTGAATGAGAAGCAGGGCAGACCCATTTTCTACGGTGCCATGATCACCGAAGGTGCCGTGGCTTTGATATGGGCTGCCGCTGCCGCCTATTTCTTCGGGCCCGACAGCGTGGTCGATGTCACAGGCAAGAGCGGTGCCGCCATTGTGGGCATCATTGCCAACACCTGGTTCACCCCCGTCATCGCCACCATCACCATCCTCGGCGTCATCAGCGCCGCTGTCACCTCGGGCGACACCGCCATGCGCTCCGCCCGACTCATCGTGGCCGACTTCATGCATGTCGATCAAAAGCCCATCAAGAACCGTCTGTTTATCGCCATCCCGATGTTTGCCATCACGGCCCTCATCCTGGTATATAGTATCGCCAACGCCAAAGGCTTCCAACTGATTTGGCGTTACTTCGCTTGGGCCAACCAGGTGCTCGCCACGGTGACCCTTTGGGCCATCTCGGTGTATCTCGCCAAAAACAAAGGCAAACTCTGGTATCTCATCACCTTGATTCCCGCCCTCTTCATGACCATGGTGACGGGCTGTTTCCTCTTCGTGGCCAAAGCCTCCGACGGAGGATTGGGATCGCTGCTTCCGAGACCCGTGGGATATGGCATTGGAGCGGCAATTACCGTGATTGGCTTGGTGGCATTCCTAATCTGGAAAAAGAAACAAAAATGATCTCCATCCAGAACCTCAGCATGCACTTCACCGGTGACGACTTGTTCACCGACATCAACTTCCTGATTCGGGAGAAAGACAGGATTGGCTTGGTCGGCCATAATGGCGCCGGCAAGACCACCCTGCTCAAACTCATCTGCGGACTGGAACAGCCCTCCAAAGGCGATGTCATCATCCCCGAAGGCGTCACCATCGGCTACCTGCCCCAAGAGAAAAACGTGAACAGTCCCAGGACCGTGCTGGAAGAGGCCATGGCGGCTTTCGACGAATACCACCAGCTGGAGCACGAAGTGGAAAGGCTCCAAAAGGAGATGATGGAGCGCACCGACTACGAGAGCCGTGAATACCAACGACTTATCGAGCACCTCAACGTCCTCAACGACCGGCTGAACATGATGGGCGGCAACTCCATCGAAGGGGAGGCCGAACGCATCCTGGTGGGACTGGGCTTCGAGCACGACGACATGCAACGCCCCATGCGCGAGTTCAGCAACGGCTGGCAGATGCGCGTGGAGCTGGCTAAAATACTCCTGAGAAAACCCAATCTGTTGCTGTTGGACGAGCCCACCAACCACCTCGACATCGAGTCCATCCAATGGCTGGAAGGTTTCCTGAAGTCGTATTACGGTGCCATCCTGATGGTCTCGCACGACAGGGCTTTTTTGGACAACATCACCGTCCGCACCATCGAAATCAGCAACGGCAAGATTTACGATTACAAAGCCTCCTACTCCGACTACGTTGCCCTGCGGGAGGAGCGTGTTGACATGCAACGCAACGCCTACAACAACCAGCAGCGCGAAATCAAGGAAATCGAAGCCTTCATTGAGCGGTTCCGTTACAAGGCCACCAAGGCCAAACAGGTGCAGAGCCGTGTGAAGCTGTTGGAGAAGATGGAGGAGATCACCGTGGACGACATCGACAAGACCGCCATCCATTTCCAGTTTCCCCCCGCGCCGCACAGCGGCAAAGTCACCCTGGAACTCAACCACGTGGGCAAGGCCTACGGCGACAACGTGGTACTCAACGATGTGAACCTGCTCATCCCCCGTGGGGAGAAAATCGCCTTTGTGGGCCGTAACGGCGAGGGGAAATCCACCCTGTCGAAAATCATCTGCGGGGTGCTCGACCATGAGGGAGAGGTGAAACTCGGCCACGAGGTCAAGATTGGGTATTACGCCCAAAACCAACAGGACATGCTCGACATGAACAAGACCGTGTTTGAGACGCTCGACGACGTGGCCGTGGGCGACATGCGGCTGAAAGTCAAAGGATTGCTCGGAGCCTTCCTCTTCCGGGGCGATGACATCGACAAAAAAGTGAAGGTGCTCTCCGGCGGCGAGAAGGCAAGACTGTCGCTGGCCAAGATGCTCCTCTTCCCCACCAACCTATTGGTGCTCGACGAGCCTACCAACCACCTCGACATGCTCTCGAAGGACATCCTGAAAAACGCCCTGATCCAATACGACGGCACCCTCATCATCGTCTCGCACGACCGCGACTTCCTGCAAGGGCTGACCAACAAGGTGTATGAATTCCGCAAACCCCATATCAAAGAGTACATCGGCGACATCTACGACTTCCTTGAAGCCAAAAACCTCTCGCACCTGAAGGAGTTGGAAGCCGCCGCCAAACAAAGCAAGGTGTCGGCCCCCGAACCCGTGTCGCAAAACAAGCTCAACTACGAGCGCAAGAAGCAAATCGACGCCAAGTTGCGCAAAGTTGACAAAGAGATTCAGCGTTTGGAGGACACCATCGGCCAGATGGAACAGGAGTTGGCCACCCTCGACGACATCATGAGCCATCCCGACCAGCACCCTGAGGTGAAGGTTGACAACGAACTGTTTTGGTCGTATGGCAAGAAAAAAGAGGTGCTCCAGCAGCTCATGGACCAATGGGGCGAGAAGCAGCTGGAGCGCGAAGATATCGTATCCGAGTACGATTGACACCGTAGGGGCGGACATATATGTCCGCCCGACGAAGCCTTCTATTTAATGATCATCTCGAAAGGAATACGGGCCTGCACCTCGGCGTTGTCGGGGATTTGCTTCAAGGCCTCGAAGTATTGGTAGTAGGGACCCATCTGCTGTTTCACGGCGGCTTGGATCTCATCCTCTTGGTTCATGGATTCCATCAAGCGGGTCATGAAGTCTTTCTGCTTGGGGTACTCAACCGTTTTATAGTCATCTTGCACCGAAGCCAGCTTGGCAGCGTAGGCGACGGCGTCTTTCAAGTTACCCAACTGGTCCACCAGTCCGAGCTCAATGGCATCGACACCCGCCCACACACGGCCTTGGCCGATGCTGTCAACGTAGCTTTGGCGGAGGTTACGGCCTTCAGCCACCCGTTGGGTGAAATGGTCGTAGGTGCGCACCACATTCTGCTGCAAGCAAGCGTATTGGGCCTCGCTAAGCGGTTGGAACAGAGAGCCGAAGTCAGCATTTTCGTTGGTCTTGGCCACATCGACGGTCAAACCGATTTTCTCGTTCATGAATTTCTTCAGGTTGGGCAGGGTGCCGAACACGCCGATGGATCCGGTGATGGTGGTCGGCTCGGCGAAGATGCAGTTCGACTTGGCGGAGATCCAATAGCCGCCCGAGGCCGCGTAGTTGCCCATGGAGACCACCACGGGTTTCTCTTTCATGGCCTGCTCCACTTCATATCCGATGATGTCGGAGGCCAGGGCGCTTCCTCCAGGGGAGTTGACACGCAACACGATGGCTTTCACGTCCTTGTCCTCACGGGCTTCACGGATGGCTTTCGACAAGCCGTCGGAGCCGATGGCGTTGTCGGAGCCTTTGCCCATGCCAATTTCACCCACCGCATACACGATGGCGACCTCGTTTTTCGAGGTGGACTTCTCTTTGTAGGATTTCAGGTAGTTGCTGTTGTTGATGGAGCGGACCTTCCCATCGACTCCTGTAAGAGACTGCAACTCGGCGATGATTTGATCCTTGTAGCAGAGGCCATCCACCAAGCCATACTCCAAGGCTTTGTCGGCGTCGAAGAGGGTCTCCAGGTTGTCGGCGATGCGGTTGAGTTGCTCCACGGAGATGTTGCGGCTTTGGCTGATGCCGGTGAGGAACTCATTCCAAATGGACCCGAGCAGCTTCTCCATCTGCTCGCGGTTGGCTTCGCTCATCTTGTCGAGGAAATAAGGCTCCACAGCGCTCTTGAACCGGTTGTTGGGGCCACGCACAATCTGCATCTCCACGCCCAATTTGTCGAACATATTCTTGTAGAACATCACCTGGGAGACCATGCCGTGGAGGTCGAGGACACCGTCGGGAGTGAGATACACCTTGTCGGCGACGGAGGCCACATAATAAGCCGCTTGGGCGTAAGAGTCGGAATAGCTGATGATGAACTTGCCAGAGGACTTGAACTCCAGCAAGGCGTTACGGATTTCCTGCAAGGTGGCGCCTGCCGCCGAGAGGGAGCCCGCGTCGAGATAGATACCCTTGATGTTGGGGTCGGTGGCAGCGTGACGGATATTGCGCAGGATGTCGTTCAAGCCCGTGACATCCTTGGTTTCCATGGTGGCAAAATCAAACATCCCGAAGTTGAAGTCGCTGGTTCTCTCGGGAATCTCATAATCCAACGTGAGATGCAACACCGAGTTGGGTTTTAATGTGGCCACCTCCTCCGACTTCTGGGAGCTCGAGATCAAGGAGGATATGACACCTATTTTCACGAAGAAGTTAATCAGCAAAGCGATTAACGTGCCGATAAACGCGGCAATGACTACTTTGTAGAATTTCATGGTTCACGAATTTTAAATGAGGCACAAAAATAGCAAAAAAGAATGTAAATTTGCAAAAAAAAGACATGACCCGTTGCTACCTCCTGTTCGGTTCCAACCAAGGCGACAAGCTTCAGTTGCTGGAGCAGGCCTGCACCTATGTTAATAACAGGTGCGGGATGCTGGTGGAACGTTCGTCCCTCTACAATTCCGAGCCTTGGGGTTTTGAGGCAGAGGAATGGTTCCTGAACGTGCTGTTGGTGGTGGAGACCGAGTTGGATCCTGACACCTTGATGGACCGTCTGTTGGACATTGAGCGGGAGCTGGGCCGGGTGAGACACCCCGAAATTGAGGGTTACACTTCGCGCACGGTCGATTTGGACATCCTGTATTACGGCGACCAAATCGTGCGCACGGCGAAAGTGACCGCGCCCCATCCCCGGCTGCCTGAGCGGAGGTTCGCCCTGATGCCGCTGTGCGAGCTGGTTCCCGACTTCCTCCATCCCGAATCCGGGCTGAGCCAGCAACAATTGCTCGAAAAATGTCACGACACAAGCAAAGTTTATGTATCTTTGCCCTGATTATGCAGTACAATTACATCTCCATAGAAGGAACCCTCGGGGCGGGCAAGACCACCTTGGCCACGCGCATCGCCAACGATTTCAACGGCAAACTGGTGCTTGAGGAGTTTGAGGCCGACAAGAACCCATTTCTTCCCAAGTTCTACAAGGAGCCCGACAAGTACGCTTTCCAGGTGGAGATGACGTTTTTGGCCTTGCGATTCCAGCAGTTGAAGGACAAGTTGGCCAATTTGGACCTGTTTCACGACTTCATCATCTCCGACTATTATGTGGCCAAGTCGTTGATTTTCTCGCGCAACAATTTGCAGGAGGACGAGTACCAGCTGTTTTCGAGGTTTTTCAACATCATTTTTGCCACGATGCCGAAGCCGGAGTTGCTGGTGTATCTGTATCTGGATGTCGATCACTTGCAGTACAACATCCGCAAGCGCGGGCGCACTTACGAGCAGCAGATCAGCGACGAGTATTTGGAGCACATCCAGCAGGGATATTTCGACTTTATCCGTCAGAAGCAGAACGAGATGCGCATTTTGGTTTTGGACACCAACCGGTTGGACTTTGTGGCCCATGAGGACGACTACCGTCAGATCATTGAGGCCATTGACCAGCCCTACGAGGTGGGAGTACACAGGATTAGTTTTTAATGCGGACTGCGGAATGCGGAATGCGGAATAAGCCTTTCGGAGTAAGGTATTCCGCATTTCGCATTCCGCATTCCGCATTAAAAAAAAAGGCCGCCCAGAGGCGGCCTTTTTTGTTGGTTAACCATCAAGGATTAGTCAACATAGACTTCAGCGCGACGGATCAGCGGGAGGATATCCTTTTCAAGTTCAGGATAGATGTTGATCATGTTCTTGATCTCTTGTTCTTTCCTGGCTTGGCTGCCGGCGTTGTTGATGACGCGGATGATTTGGTCTTTGTCCTTGAGGTTGGAGTTCTGGACGAGTTCGATGAACTTATCCCAGTCGGGGCCGTAACCCTTAGCGTTGTACTGATGGTTGGCGGCGTCCTTCTTGAGTTGGTTCTTCATTTCCTTCACAGCGGCGTTGGCGCGGTCGTCGGCCAGACCGTTGTTGTGGTCGAGTTCACCTTCCGGAGAAGCCCAGGCTTCGATGGTGAAGTTCTTGCCTTCGGCTTGCAGTTCGGCGAGGGCTTTCTTGGCGGCCTTGTTGCGGTCGCGGACGGCCTTACCGTTGCCGGGGATGTTGGCCTTATCCTTGTCGAAGTAGTAAACGAAAGCGGGAACTCTCGGGGCAACGAGTTCGATGTCCTTGCCTTGTTGCCAATCGCCGACGTTCTCTTCGCAGTTGGCCTTGACATAGACGCTGTACTTGCCGTATTCAACATCGTTGAAGGTGTAGCTCTTACCCTTGAAGCCAGGCACGGTAGGAACGGCGTTAGCGGCGGGAGCGCCGGTGTTGCTCAGATAGAGGTCGTAGCTAGCGGCGTTGCCTTCCCAGCTCACGGTGATGGTGTTTTCGCTGACGCTGGTTCTGATGTTCTTGACTTCGCAAGGAGGAAGTTCTTCGCGGATCACGCCATCAGCAATCTTTCTTTCGCCACCTTGGGTGTAGTAGGCGTTCTTGATGATTTCTTCCTGGGTAGGATAGATGGTGCCGTTATAGACATAGAACATCGGGTTGGCGGTGACGGTGCTGTTTTCCATTTCAGGCTTGTAGTCCATGCAGTAGTGCTTGGTGAACTGGCCGCCCTTGCTGTAGCTGACGGTGAAGTCGCCCTTGCCGCTGACCTTTTCGCCAACGAAGGTGACGGGGTCAAGTTCGATGGTGCCGTTCTTGGTGTTGACGGTGGGGGTGATGTTCATCACAGCGCCCTTCTGGAAGTAGTTGGCGGGCACGTCGAAGATCACGTCGAAGCAGACCTTGCCGTCCTTCTCCTCAAGCGGGTCGGGCTGGGTGGTCATGGTGATCTGGTTGGCGTTGCGGGCCATCTTTTCGATGTCGCAAGGATTGTTGAACTTGAAGCGGAGGCCCAAGTTCAGCGAGCTGTACATATCGTTGATGACTTGGATATCATCAATGACTCTGGTACCATCGGCTTTGTAGAACACTTTCTCCACTTGGTCGAGTTTGTCGTTGCCGGCCCAGGTGAAGGTATAGTCAACGAAGATGTCCAGTTTCTTGGCGACATTGAAGTTGAGTTCAGCGCCCACCGGGACGGTGAAGGTCAACTCGGGATCCGTCTTGGCAGCAAGAAGCGGAGTGGTGGTGCCGCCACCCGTGGTGCTGGAAATGGTGGGGAGATGATTCACGGCGCCAGCATGGTAGCGAATGCCACCGATACCAACGTGAGGAATGAAGTTGAACACTCTTCTCGGGTTGTAGCCGAAGAAAAGGTTGCTCAAATTGAAGGTCAGGTTCAGGTTGGCCTCCATGAAGGTGGTCTTGTCGAGCATCAAGTTGCAGTAGTCGTTGGTAGCGTCTCCGTTGGGAGTCAGCAGCTGTGCGTGCTTTTCGCCACTGAGAGTACCCGTACCGAACTTGGCATTCAAGCCCATCACCTTACCCATTTGATAGCCGAGACCGAGCTGGCCATCAAAATTCTTGAAAACATACCCGTCATTGAAGACGAATTTTCCATCCTGATAGAATGGCACAAAACCGTAGTTGGCCAAGTCAGTGTGGTTGATGGAAAGACCGCCCTCAGCAAAGATGTAGAAGTACCTTTCGACAGGTTGAGATTGATTCTTCTGCGCATAGAAGCTCAGAGGAAGGATTGCCATGACGACAATCATCAACAATTTGCTAAACGTCAAATGCTTCTTCATAACGTAATTTAGTTGAGTTTGTAATTGAATTAATTATTTCTATTTTTCTGTATAAATTCTTGTATTTAACTATGGTCTTTACACTATAAAAAGCGAACAAAAATAGAATTTTTTTTGTTTCCAACCAAATTTTTCTTTTTTTTTCAACAATTTTTTCAACAAGTTTTGTTGATTTCCTGTGAAAAAACCGCTTTTGGGCCGATTTGTTCAAATAACTTCCACATCAAAATTCCCGCACAGACTGAAACATTGAGCGAGTGCTTGGTACCTATCTGTGGTATTTCGACCGCGGCGTCACAAAAAGGGAGCGCCTCCTCGCTCACTCCCTCCACTTCGTTGCCTAATATATAAGAGGTGTAGGGTTCCGCCTGAAAATCCTGAAGCATGACACTGCCTTCCACTTGCTCGACCGCCACGATCCGATAGCCCATCGCCTTCAAAGTCTCGCAGGCCTCTCGGGTCGTCGGGAAATAACGCCACCGCACCGTCTCGTCCGCCCCCAACGCCGTCTTATGGATCTCACGGTGCGGCGGACAGGCCGTGATGCCGCATAGAAACAGCTCCCCGATCCCGAAGGCGTCGGCCGTCCGGAACACCGAACCCACATTACTCAACGAACGCACATTGTCCAACACCACCACCACCGGCAGCTTCGCCGACTTCTCATATTCCTCCTTCGAAAGCCTGTGCAGCTCCTCCATCTCAAGTTTACGCATATTCTTACTTCTTACTTCTTTCTTCTTAATTAAAAAGCAAAAATAATAAAAAGTTTTTTTGGCATGACAAAGAACCATGATGTTTGAGAATTTCCTATTTTTGTCCAACAATTCGTATAAGATGGCAAAGAACTTCGATGAAACTCCTTTGATGAAGCAATACAATTCGTTCAAGGCGAAATACCCCGATGCGATGTTGCTGTTCAGGGTGGGCGACTTTTACGAGACCTACGGCGAGGATGCCCGAAAGGCCGCCGAGGTGTTGGGCATCGTGCTCACCAAGCGCTCCAACGCCGTGGAGTCGTCCCCCGAGCTGGCGGGATTCCCCCACCATGCCCTTGACTCCTACCTGCCCAAGCTGGTGCGTGCCGGACTCAAGGTGGCCATCTGCGAGCAGCTCGAAGACCCCAAACTCACCAAGAAACTGGTGAAACGCGGCGTCATCGAGCTGGTCACCCCCGGCGTCACCTACAACGACAACGTGCTGGAGCAAAAAGAAAACAACTTCCTCGCCTCGGTGCATTACGACAAAGACACCTCCGGTGTGGCCTTCCTCGACGTATCGACAGGCGAGTTCTACCTTACCCAAGGCAACAACGAGTACATCGACAAACTCCTCCAAAGCCTCAGTCCCTCCGAAGTGCTGGTGCAACGCAACAAACGGCGCGACTTCATCGAGACCTTCGGAGGCAAGTTCTACCTCACCGTGTTCGACGACTGGGTGTTCACCGACGATTACGCCCAAGAAGTGCTGAACCGGCACTTCAACACCAGCTCCCTCAAAGGTTTCGGGGTCGATGACTTCCCCAAAGGCATCGTGGCCGCCGGCGCCGCCATCCATTACCTACTCGAGACCCACCACGACAAAATCAACCACATCACTTCCCTGTCGCGCATCGACCAAGGGCAGTTTGTGTGGCTCGACAAGTTCACCATCCGGAATTTGGAACTCCTCCACACCTCCAACGCCAACGCCAAAACCCTCATCGACGTCATCGACCAGACCGTCTCCCCCATGGGCAGCCGGCTCATGCGCCGCTGGACCGCCCTCCCATTAATAAATAAGGTGCAAATCAACAACCGTTACGACACGGTGGAATACTTCGTCAACCATCCCGACGACATCCCCCTGTTTCAGGAAGCCATCCGCACCATCAACGACCTTGAGCGCCTCATCTCCAAAGTCTCCCTTGCCAAAGTCAACCCCAGGGAACTCCAACAGATTGGGCGCGCCCTCGACCAAACCGAGACACTCAAGAACCTATGTGCCCAAAGCCAACACCCTTCCCTCCTGCCCTTCGCCGAACAACTCAACCCCTGCCCCAGCATCCGCGAGCGCATCAAAAAAGAGCTTAACCCCGAGGCCCCGGCGTTGGTTTCCAAAGGCAACATCATCGCCGAAGGCGTCGATGCGGAACTCGACGACCTGCGCGTCCTCTCCCGCTCCGGCAAGGACTATCTCCTGGGCATCCAAAAGAGAGAGATGGAGGCGACCGGCATCTCCTCCCTCAAAGTAGGCTACAACAACGTGTTCGGCTATTACTTGGAGGTGACCAACACCCACAAGGACAAGGTGCCGAAAGGCTGGATCCGCAAACAGACCCTCACCAACGCCGAACGCTACATCACCGAAGAGCTCAAGGAATACGAGCAGAAGATCCTCGGCGCCGAAGAGAAAATCGCCGCCATCGAGCAGCGGCTTTACGCGCAGTTGGTGAACGACGCCGCCGAGTTCGTGGAGCCCATCCAACTCGACGCGACCCTCGTGGCCCGGCTCGACTGTCTGCTGAGTTTTGCCGACATCGCCCTGAAGAACCACTACGTCAGACCCGTCATCGACGACTCTTTTGTCCTCGACATCAAAGACGGGAGGCATCCCGTCATCGAGCAGATGTTGCCCGCCGGTGAGAGTTATATCGCCAACGACGTGTACCTCGACCGCGACAAGCAACAGATCATCGTCATCACCGGACCCAACATGTCGGGCAAGTCGGCCTTGTTGAGGCAAACCGCGCTCATTGTGCTGATGGCGCAGATGGGCAGTTTCGTGCCGGCGGCCTCGGCACGCATCGGACTCATCGACAAGGTGTTCACCCGAGTGGGTGCCTCCGACAACATCTCGTCGGGCGAGTCCACCTTCATGGTGGAGATGAACGAGACGGCGAGCATCCTCAACAATGTGTCGTCGCGCAGCTTGGTACTGTTGGACGAGATTGGGCGAGGCACCAGCACCTACGACGGCATCAGCATCGCTTGGGCCATCACCGAGTTTTTGCACGACCACCCCATCAGCCGCGCCAAGGTGATGTTCGCCACCCACTACCATGAGCTGAACGAGATGGAGGCCTCTTTCCCCCGCATCAAGAACTACCATGTCACGGTGAAGGAAGTCGGCAACAAGGTGGTGTTCTTGCGCAAGCTCAAACGCGGCGGCAGCAACCACAGCTTCGGCATCCACGTGGCCGCCATGGCAGGCATGCCCAAAAAGGTTGTGGAACGCGCCGAAAAACTGCTCACCCTCTTGGAAAAGTCACACACGGGCGACCATGTGGACAAGGCCGCTTTGAAACCCGAGGAGCCCATGCAGTTGAGTTTCATCCAATTGGACGACCCTCTGTTGTTGCAGATCAAAGAAGACATTTTGAACACCAATATTGACACCCTCACCCCCGTGGAAGCCTTGATGAAGTTGAACGAAATCAAGAAGTTGCTGAAATAGAAAAAAAAATAAAAAAAAAGCTTGCATATAAGAAAAAAGTTGTATTTTTGCAGCGCAAAACGCAAGCGGAAATAGCTCAGTTGGTAGAGCACGACCTTGCCAAGGTCGGGGTCGCGAGTTCGAGTCTCGTTTTCCGCTCGGTTGTCGCTGAAAAAGCAGGCGGAAATAGCTCAGTTGGTAGAGCACGACCTTGCCAAGGTCGGGGTCGCGAGTTCGAGTCTCG
>CACZQL010000068.1 GCA_902783365.1 uncultured Bacteroidia bacterium
AAAAGAAGAAGCTGTTGGTCATTACACAATATCATTCATGGGGCGAACAAAAGCTGGAAAAAGTACTCTTCACTCTGTTATTCTTGGAGGCATAAATAAAGAGTTCATTGGAAAAGGTATGGAACGTACCACAAGGTACAACAGGGTGTATCAATGGAATGGAATTAGAATAATTGACACACCAGGAATCGGTGCTCCTGGAGGAAAATCAGATACAGAGATTGCTCGAAGTGTTATTGCTGAAAGTGATCTTATATGTTATGTGGTTACAACAGATAGCATCCAAGAGACCGAGTTCAATTTTTTTGCAGAGTTGAAGAAAGAGAATAAACCAGTAATAATTCTTCTCAATAAGAAAGAGAATTTCGAGCGGACACAAGGAACACGTGAAAAGTTTCTTGCTGACCCGTTGCTGTGGTACACGAGAAAAGATAAAGATGACATCCAAGGGCATATTGATAGAATTACTGAATATGTCAACAAACATTTTTCCAATGTGTTTCTAAAAATCTATCCAGTCCAACTTAAAGCAGCTCAATTGTCCATTGTTGAGAAAGACCGCTCTCTTAAGAAAAAATACCTTGAAGGTTCCCGTATTAATTGTTTTTTGGATGAAATACGAGTACAGGTACTTCAATCAGGAACAATAAAACGTTCTGATACAATATTGAATGGAACAGTATTTCGATTCCATAATTGCAACCAAAAATTGTCAAATCATTACAAGGTACTTAAGGAGTTATATGACACTTTGGAAAAACAGGGAAAAGAAATTAAAAGAAAGATAGAACAAATTGGGAAAAACACAGTAACAAACCTTAGCAGGGGCATTGATGCTGTCTTTGAGTCTTTTGTAAAAAACGAATTGTATAAATTTGCACAAGATAACTATGATTGTAAAGAGAGGGAACTTAACGATAAATTGCGTAGGTTTATGGTAATTTCTGGTTTCAACGACAAACTGCATAATAGAATTGATAAGGAATTGAACAATTATAGAAATGATGTTAGTGAGGTTTTGGAAAGTTTCAAAGAAAACATAGAATTTAAGTTGAATTCTATTAAACTCCAAATCGAAGCTGTGGATGAGATTAGCGATACAAGGTTTTGGGTTGGGCTTTCAGGTAGTGTGTTGGGTTTGGCAGGAGCAATTTTTATTGCAATAGGAATACCAGTTGTGGGTCCTGTTTTGGCTGTAGCGGGTATTGCCGTTTCATTGATTTCATTACTATTTAAATCAAAAGAAACCAAAATAAAAGAAGCAAAAGAAAGTCTTTATAATAGTTTATGTGAACAGTTTGACGGCAACCAAGCCGAAGCTAAAGAATCAACTCTATCTAATTTTAATGAATTGCATAATAATGTAAAAGAAACAATTAGTACGAAGTTTTCTTCAATTACTCAGTCTTTGAATGAAATATTGTTGAAAATGAAACCATTGTTGGATGATATAGCCGAGGATGAAAACGATTTGAACAAAAAATATGCTGCCAGAATTATGAATTATTGTGCAAGAAAGTCACTTTTTAACCTTGAAAGTGATGCGTCTGAAATAATTGTTGAGCGTGACTTTGGGGAAAGCATGACAATTATTCATCCGTTAGTAAAACAACTAATTGTAAGTGAGGATGAAATATCAAATATTTTGCAAGAAAAAATAGTGTTTTTAACGAATAGAACTTTCCCAATGGGTGATACTATATGATCAACTCCAAAGTGGGCATATCAGAGGTGTTTTCGGAGCCAATTGCTGGGTTCAGTCACCTTCGTGGGATTGATTTCCCTAAAAAAGTTGACGTATCGGATGAAAAAAGTCGACAAAAAGCTTGCGTAATTCAAAAATATAGTCTAATTTTACAAGCTGTTAGACTATATAAAGCCATGCCTATACCAGCCAGCATACTCGCCGTGCCGAGACCGAAGAACACCGTGGTCATCGCCTACGGCAAAGACAAAAACCTTTACGCAGTCCGCCAGAGGGTCGGATGCAAGAACGTCAACGGGCGCCACTTGCCCGTGAACGGCCCTACCATCGGGCACATCGTGGACGGGGCGTACGTCCCCATCGCCAGTGAAGCCCCCGCGCCGGTCAGCTCCGGCGCCGTCGAGCTGAAGGACTGGGCGGACATCGTGCTCGCCGACTCCGTTTTCAGGGACATCCTTGGGGAGCTGGAGAAGGTGTACGCCGCCGCGGACGCGCTCAAGATATACTGCATCGCCGTGTTGCGGGTGTGCGACCCCGGCATCAAGGACAACGAGCTGAAGGAGGCGTATGACAACAGCTTCCTCTCCGAGCTTTACCCCGGCGTCGCCCTGTCGAGGAACACGGTTTCCAAGTTCCACGGCGACCTGGGCAAGCGTTGCTCCCGCATCGTCCAGTTCATGCGCAACCGCACCGCCGCCGTGGGCATGGACCATCACCTGCTGATCGACGGCACGCTGAAGTCGGACGAGTCCTGTGTGAACTCCCTGTCGGACTTTTCCCGCAAAGCCGCCGTCCGCGGCAGCCGCGACATATCCGTCCTGTACGCCTTCGACCTTGACGTCATGGAGCCGGTATGCTCCAAGTGCTTCCCCGGCAACATGCTCGACTACACGGCCTACGAGGCTTTCATCTCGGAGAACAACATCACGCGCGGCCTCATCGTCGGCGACAAGGGCTTCCCCGCGTCAGCCGCCGAGGCCCACTTCGCCGGCCACCCCGACCTCCACTACCTCACCCCCGTCAAGCGCAACTCAAAGCTGATCGAGCGGCACGGGATGCTCTCTTTCACGGGCCTGCTCCCCGGCCACGAGGGCGTCACCTGCAAGAAAGCCAGGGTGCAGGGCAAGGACAAGTGGCTTTACTCGTTCCGCGACACGGCCAAGGCGGCGCTGGAGGAGAGGGAGTACCTGAGGAAGGCCAAGGCCGGCGGCACATACGACGACAAGGAGTTCCGGGAACGTCAGCGGTCGTTCGGGACCATCGTGCTGGAATGCGACCTAGACCTGGCTCCCGAGACAGTGTACAAAGCGTATGCGGAGCGTTGGGAGATAGAGATTGTCATGCGCTATTACAAGTCCGCCTGCGGCTTTGACGAGACACGTGTCCACGATGACTACTCGGTCATCGGGAGCGAGTTCTGCGACTTCCTGTCCACGCTGCTGACCTTCCGCTTGATCAAGGCTTTCGACAAGGCGCATGTGCTGGAGCGCATGACCTATGGCAAGGCGATGTCCATCCTTCACAGGGCCAAGAAAGCCAAACTCGATGACAACGGCTGGAGGTTGTTAAGGATCAACCCGTCGCATGAGCGGCTCCTTCAGGACATCGGCCTGCTTCCCAAGCCGGAGGAGCAGGCCAAACGACACCCTGGACGGCCAAAAAAATCAATATAGTCTAACTGATTGGGAAAGTATTAACGAAATCAACATCAAATAAAAAATACAAATAGTTGGAGGTTATTATGGAACAAGACTTTGTTTTTCATCATTTATCAAAACAGACCAACAAACTACAAGAACAATTACTTGAATTGTTGGCTTCAAGGAACCCTGAAACAGGAACAAAACTTGAAGGAGTTCTTAATCAAAATGTTGTTCAAGAAAAACTCAAAATCGCTTTTGTAGGGCAACATAATGCTGGAAAATCGACCATTATTTCCGCTCTCACGGATAATAAATCAATAAAAATAAGTTCAAATGTTGAAACAGATGTTCCTACCGATTATGAATGGAATGGAGTTTACCTTACTGATACTCCAGGTTTGTATGCTGGAGTTAAGGAAGAACATGATATTTTATCGCTTCGCAAAATTAAAGAATCTGATTTGTTGGTGTATTGCATCACAAGTTCTCTGTTTGATGATTTGTTGCTGAATGATTTTGTTGATTTAGCATACAAAGAATCCTATAAATCGAAGATTTTTCTCCTGATAAACAAAATGTCTCAAGAAAGTGGAGATTTCTCGGATTTGGTGTCAAATTATAAAAAGACCCTGAATACCACTCTCAAGAATGAAGGTGGTAATTTTGAAGATTTTCCTTCTGCATTTATTGACGCTCATGATTATATTGAAGGGATGGAAGAAAAGGACAATGATTTAGTGGAGTATAGTAACTTTACGTATTTCATAGAATTGTTGAATGATTATATTAAGGAGAAGGGATTAGCGGGGCGTCTTGATACGCCATGCAGACTGATGATAGACGCTATTGATTCGGAAATCACAAATACTGGGACGGAACTTGACAAACAGTTTATAGCTGTCCTTCGCCAATCGGAAGCCTGTGTACGAAAATACCAGACAAATACAGGACTTCGTGTTAAGGATATGGAGGACGAATTGCGAGGGGCAATAATGAAAGAAGCGAGTGCTCTTATTGACAAAATCGGTTCTGAAAAGGTTGGAGAAAAAGAATGTGAAGTAGTAAACGAAAAAATCAAAAGTGTAACAGAAAAGAAAATAGCAGAGCTTGAAAAATATCTTTCTGAACAGGTTGAAGAGATGAATAATGAAATCCAGGATGTGCTATCATCGGATATTGCAAATTTTGTGTTTTCAGAGATTAATAGTGGAAAGATTTCCATTAATGCAAAAACCATAAAAGATTTCACGGATTTTTCAGAAAAAAGTGGAAAAGTAATTAAAGGTGCGCAAACCGCAGCAGAAAAAGCTGGCAAAATGGTCGTAACTGATGCCACAGGGAAAGTAACTGGTGATCTTACAAAAATATCGACAATCTCAGGAAGTCAAATGCACAACCTTGTTACTCAGATAGGCCATTTCTTTGGGAAGTCGTTCAAGCCATGGGAGGCTGTTCATATTGCCGCCAAAATAGGAAAAGTAACAAAAGTTTTAGGTCCAATTCTTTCAGTTGTGCCAATCATATTAGATGTTTTTGGTAAAATAAAAGGTGATGCTGATTTGAAGAAAGTTCAAAATGCCAAGAACCAAACATTCAACCAGTTTTCTTCAGTCGTATCAGATATTATTTCAGAAATAAATGAGCAATACCAGAAGTTGGATTCGGCAATATTTGGGTCTAAGATTTCTGAAATTGCAAATATCCGAAATGGAATAATTGAGCAAAACAATGATAATTACGAATATGTTGAAAAACTAAAAGTCATTCGGGGAGAACTTACAAAACTTATTATAAAGATTTCAAAGGAAATGGCGTAAATTATTGTTTGTTATGATTAGAGGCAAAATCCCCTTCCGCTGCACCGATTGCCACAAAATATTCATTGATGTGTATATTGAATGGGGTGCAACCGTTTTTTCAGTTCCTATGAAGTGCCCAAAATGTGGCAGCACACATACTTTGCCGTTGCTTGCTCCAAGGATGATGTATAGGGACATCTGGAAAAAGATGGACGAAAACAATTAATCCTTACTTTTAGTTTTATCAAACAATATTACACATGGCAAAATCAAAACAAGACAAGGCACGTGAAAAGGCCATCGAAAACCTCGGAAACAACTTCATCTTTGAGGTGTCGGAAGAACCGATTGCACCCGAGGACAGATTAGAGAATTGGGAACTAAGCCGCTTCTTCTTTATCAACAACCCGTGGTGGGCGGAGCCTGACGAACCTTTGGATGTGCCGGACATCATCAGGGATTACGCCATCGACGAGCTGCGGAAACAACTTCCCCAAGGCTATTCCATCGAAGGCGAAACCATCGTCAACCCTTGCAACAACGACTATCTGAAAGAGACCATCAAACGTCTTCAGGACCTTTTGAAGCATCCCGACCGGATAATCTCGAACCCTAATCCTTTGGGCTGGTGGAAAACAGAGGTGTGCCAGATTCACAACACACTGATTTGTTTCCACACCGAAGACAGGGAGTTGTTCACCCTTCATGAGTTTCTGCTTTACATCATTCCGCATCTCGGCGACCGTTACGAGAAGCTCTATATCGGCGGAATCTTCAGCTATCGCCATTGACGATTGGCTCCGTACTATTTCTCCCTATAATTCACCACATTCCATGGCACATCGGTGGCGGTGTTATAGTTTTGCAGCCGTTATCAAAAAACCAACTGCCATGAAAAACAAACACCCCTTCTGGATGAAACTCGACTGGCGTGGGTCTCGACCGCTCACGCTCCGCGAGCTCATCATGAAAAGCAACTTCGACACCATGATGGAAATCATCATCGATTTTCATTCCAAAATGGTCAACCAAGGAGGGGCATTCCTGAGGGCTTGCTATTGCATCAGGGACATGAAAGTGAAGCCTCATGACGAGGATTACATCTTGGCAGAATATGACCCCGAATATAATGTGCCTTACATCGGCGTTCTGGAGGGAGTGAGTTGGCACGAGTGGTTAGGCTATCCAGTGAAGAGAGCCAAAGACTTGCATTGCACCGATACAAAATTAGCCGCCATTTGCCTTTGGCATCTTACTTTCTACGGTTTTACGCCAAAGGAGCAGAAAGAAGAAGCAGAGCGCTATTTTGAGAGGGCGGAAAGGGAACGCCGCAACGACGAGATTTACTTGGCCGACGATTTGTATGACGATGATTACATCAAGGAAGCGGCTTGGAGTGGCAGGACGAGGATTTGCGATGAAACGTTGGAAAGGTTGTTCACCCCGGAAGAAATCATCGAAATCAAGCGAATCCGCAAGGAAAAGCTGGATGAAGAAAACGCAAGCTATGATGCGGCGGAAGCGGAAGAAAGACAGCAGTTAGAGCAAGAAGCGACCTTGAAATTGGAATTGAGGAAGAAGGCCGAGCAAGAGAAGCGGGAAGAATGGTATCGCAAACGCAGACAAAGCAGATGGAAGAATCGTGGGAAGAAACACCGCAGATGATATGATTAACACGAATGACAAGAAATTATTTTTGTAAAATTCGATGCAAATTTGTGACAATTCGTGTTTTCTAAAAACAGACCTCTGCCGTTTTTCGGAAAATGTGTATTTTTGCAAGCGGAAATCATTGAAAGGAGAAAAGGCTATGGCAAAACCGATAGAAGCAACACCAGTGTTGGAAGGCTCGGATGCTTTCGCTTTTTTTGCTGAAATGGAAAAGAACGAGAAAGCGTCGGAAGAGGAAAGAAAGCGTATTAAAGCGGATGCAGACATCATCCGTTCGATGCTCACTTTTGCTTTTTAGTTCGAACCAATGCAGAGCAACCGAAGAATTGTTAGGCTTACCGAAGAACTTCCTTTGAAGCCATTTGATTGCGGCAATGCC
>CACZQL010000069.1 GCA_902783365.1 uncultured Bacteroidia bacterium
AGAGAGCGGGATTCGAACCCGCGGTACCCTTTTGGAGTACACACACTTTCCAGGCGTGCTCCTTAAACCACTCGGACATCTCTCCTTTGGTTTCCTATTTTCTGACCCTTCTTCCTTCCCTTCTGAAATCGTTGCCAAAATTACACATTATTTCTTTAGAAAAAACATTTTTTCGATTTTTTTTATTTTTCGGTCACTGTCATCTCGCCTCGGATCGGAATTTGAAGCAAATCAAGCACTTTTTGTCGGGTCAAGCCCTCCCCCATCAGGTACATCAGCTTGGCCACGGCGGCCTCGGTGGTGAGATCGTAGCCGCTCACCACCCCAATACGGGCCATGTCGAGGCTGGTTTCGTACCTTCCCATCTCCACAGAGCCGCCTTTGCACTGGGTGATGTTGAGGATGATGAGCCCGCTGTCGATGGCTTCCTTGAGGGCGTCGAGGAACCAGGCGTCGGTGGTGGCGTTGCCCGAGCCGAAGGTCTCAAGCACCATGGCCTTGAGACCGGGGGTGCGCAAGGCGTGGCGGACAAAGTCCTTCGAGATGCCGGGAAACAGCTTCAGGATGCCCACGTTGCGGTCCATCGCGGTATGCAGCTTCAGCTTCTTGAAATTGGGTTTCAGGATCCGCTCCTTATTATATTTAATGTGGACACCCACCTCGGCGAGCCTGGGATAGTTGGTGGAGGCGAAAGCGTTGAAGTTTTCGGCGTTGAACTTGGTGCATCGGTTGCCGCGCAGCAGCTGGTCCTGGAAGAAGATACAGACTTCGGGCACAATGGCGGTGTCGTCTTCACGGGCGGCGGCGATCTCGATGGCGGCGAGGAAGTTCTCGCGCCCGTCGGTACGCACCACACCCATGGGCAACTGCGAGCCGGTAAGCACCACAGGCTTGTTGAGGTTCTCGAGCATGAAACTCAACGCGGAGGCGGTGTAGGCCATGGTGTCGGAGCCATGCAGCACCACAAAACCGTCATATTGCTCGTAGTTCTCCGCGATTTTTGTGGCCAGCATGGCCCAGAAGTCGGGGGTCATGTTTGACGAGTCAATCAGGGGGTCGAACGAGTAGAAGTCGATTTGATAGCCGAAGTTCTTCAGCACGGGGAGGTGCTGGTAGATGTTGTCGAAATCAAAAGGCACGAGGGCCCCGGTGGCAGGATCCTGCATCATGCCGATGGTGCCGCCGGTATAGAGGACAAGGATGGAGGTTTCTTCTTTTTGGGTCACAATGACGAATTTATAATTTATAATTTAGAGGGATTAACGAGGGGGGAGGAGAAATTATTATGACCCGAAGAGATTTTTGGCGTTGGCGGTGGTGATTTCGGCGATTTTTTCCAGGGGGAGTTGATAGATCTCGGCGATTTTGCGGGCGGTGTCCACCACAAAGGCGGGTTCGTTGCGTTGTCCGCGATGCGGCACGGGCGACAGATACGGCGCGTCGGTTTCCAGCACGATACGATCCAAAGGAATTTGGGGCAGGAAGTCGCGTACCGTGCAGCTCTTGTAGGTGGTGACGCCACCCAAGCCGAGATGGAATCCGAGTCCGAGATAGGCCTGGGCTTCCTCCATCGTGCCGGTGAAGCAGTGCATCACCCCGCGGAGACGGCCATCCTGATGTTTTTCGAGGAGTCTTACCATGGCGTCGAAGGCGTTGCGACAATGGATGGAGAGGGGCAGCTGCAACTGTTTCGCCCAGTCGAGCTGGGTCTCGAAGGCATCGAGTTGCTCTTGTTCGAAGGTGCGGTCCCAATAGAAGTCGAGTCCGATCTCCCCGACACCTATATATATATTACGTTGCAGTTCCTTTTCCATCCGCGCCAGCACCAGTTTATAGTCGCCTTTCACCTCTTCGGGCTGGAGGCCCATCATCATGCGGGTGCAGTCGGGGAATAGCTCGTGGGTTTCGAGCATGGGCTGGATGGTGGAGGCATCCACGTTGGGCAACAACATCATACCCACCCAGGACTCCAGGGCGCGCCGAACGGTGTCGGCGCGGTCTCCCTCAAAAGCGGAGTCATAGAGGTGGGTATGCGTGTCAACAAAAAGCAAACTCATTTACTTTTTGGCCTTTTTTTTCGCCGCGAGGTAGGCGCCTCCCAAGCCGAGCAGGAGCAGCATCCCTTCGCCTACCGGCACGAGGTCGTATTGGTCGTAAGGTTTGTCCTGCAAGGGGATAATCACACCCAGTTCGTTGGGGTCACGGTTTTGGCGCAGGTTGTTGACGTCTTCATCGAGGTAAATCACCTGTCCCATGGCCGTGGTGACGGCCATGAACAGGGTGACGATTGCGGTGATCCATCTTTTTTTCATATCAGGTTATTTTTTGTGTTATCGAATGATGATTTTTTGCGTTTGTTCGCCGAGGCGGAGCATATAGACGCCCGCGGCCACCTTGCCGAACTGGACGAAGTTGGTCTCGCCGGTCAGGTATTGGCTTTGGAGGATGCGTCCGGTGACGTCGATCAGTTGGAGCTGACCCTCTCCGGTGACGACCCAGTCGTTGCCGTTGAAGAAGGCGAAGCCGGCCTCGCCGTCCGTGTCGTACTCTTCGACGCCGGTGACGCCGAAGGCGATGTAGAAGCGGTTGGCGTAGTCATCCGCACGGCCCGTGAAGGTGTAGTAGTCGTGGGTGGTCATGTCGCAGGTGGTACCCGTGATGTTGTCGATGAGCAGCAGCTTGCTGAAGGTGCCGTGGTAGGTGTCCCACCTGAGGGTGAAGGTACCGTCATGGGCGGTGCGGAAGCGCACAGGCACACGTTTCACGTGCTGGTCGGTGAAGAGGATGGTGTATTCCTCCTGGCCGTTCTGGGCGGTGAGGCTCAGCGACTTGTTCTCGCTGGCGTTCATCCTGGGGGCGCCGCCAATTTCAGGACGGTTGAACTCCACCACGATGAAGTCGCTCTCGCCTGCCTCGTTGTAGGCGAAGAGGTTCACCAAGGGGTAGTTGACGCGCTCGCCACGGAAATAGGTGTAGTCGTCAGCATTGACAGTGGCCATGCTCTTTTTGAAATACACCTTCTTGTTATCCTCAGTGGTTTTCACAAAGAAGCCCTGGTGGGGATGCACGTACTGTGAAGGCAGTTTGGGGTTCGCGGAGGCATCCTTGGTATAGGGAACGTATTTGTTGCTTTCAGCAATATACACCCATGCGGTGTTGAAGTCGGTGTTTTCTTCGAAGAAGGCCTCCAAGTCGAAGTAAGCTTGGTAGGGATTGCCGAGCAGGTTGCAGCCTTTCTCACGCTCCATGGGCGACCGATAGGTGATGGTCGTGTCGAAGTCGCTGTTGGTCAGCGTGCCAGTGCTGGAGAGGTAGCTGTCGGTGTTGATAGCCATCATATAGCCTCTGCCGGGTTTGAAGATGGTCTCGTTGGTGTACTTAATGTTTTCGTGCGGGTTGTCGAAGTGGTAGTGGCTGGCGCTGTTACGCTTCAGGTTGATCCAGTGGTATTGGGGTTCCCAGAAGGTGTAGATATCCCATGTCACCTTATCGGTGGTGCTACCGGGCTTGTTGGCGTTTTCAATGCCGTCGGGGAAGTAGCTGCCGCTCACCGAGGCAACTTGAGCGTTAGGGCCAGCGGCTTCACCGTTCCAGTAGTTCTGTTGTTGGTCGGTCGTGTAGGTGATACCAATCGAGGCAGCTTGAAGCGGACTCGACATCAAATGCCAGTCGTAGTTAAGAGTTTCATTTTGTCCGGTAAGGTTGTTCATGACCGTGCCTTGATGATTGGAGTTGTCGAAGGTGACACCCACGGTGGTGTTGATGAAGTCACCGGTAGCGGAGGCGTCTTGGATAAGGGCGGCATCCTCGTTGATGAAGACCTTCTCGTTGGCGGTAGGCACTTTCTTCACAGCGGTGGCACTGCCATAGAGGAAGATGCTGGATTCCTTGTCGGCAAAGTCCTTGAGCAGGACATCGATGCCATTGGCGCTGTTGGCGATGGAGCCGTATTGCAGGAACTTGCCATCGGCATCGAAGGTGGCCAGGCTGTTGCCGCTGGTGAAGCCCAACACCGGCAGGTCGCCGTTGATGGTCTGCGTGGTGGGACGGAACCAGGGGGTAGGACTTGGATTCAATCCTTCGGGATTTACGGTCACCCACTTGTTCAGCGACCAAAGCAGACCGTTCCAATTAATCTTGTGATCATCGGGGTAGTCGATGACATCGCCATGGACATAATCCGTTGTTCCACTGAACAGCGTCACAGCGTTGTCGTAATACATATAACCGACTTCTTTGCGGTCTTTCACAGCGCTGTAGTTGCCGTGGCCACTGAGGGTACTGTTCGATTCGCTGCTACCCACATAATTCGTGACACCGTCCTCGGCATAGCAATACTTGATAATGCCAGTGTTCGCGTTGAGGTAGGCGAAGGCCGGGAAGTCCTGGCCCTCTAACACGGCGTAGCAGTTCTCGACGTGGCCATTGTTATTGCCGACGAGGCCACCGATTTGGCCGGAGCCGCTGATAGTAGCGTTGGCATAGCTGTTATAGAGGTCGCCAGCGTTGTCACCGACGAGGCCGCCAATGTGTGTGTTCGGGATGGCGGCGGTGATGGTGTTCACGGCAAATGAGGATTGGACGGTACCGTTGTTGTCGGCTACGATGCCACCGATGGTAGTGGTGGTGGTGGTGCCGACGATGGTGCCTCCAGTTTCCACATTACTGATGGTACCGCCTGAAACCATCTCTGCGGCAACGGAACCCATCTTCACTGAGTTACCGCCCGAGAAGTCAACACTAAGGGCCATGTTTTCAACCGTGCCAGTACCGGTGATGGTGCCGAACATACCCATGTTGTCGGTGTTCAAGGGACTGTGTATGCCTGTGATGACGTGGCCGTTGGCATCGAAAGTACCCGTGTAAGGATTGACGGTTGTTCCAATCGGCACCCAAATGTTAGCGCTCATGTCGATGTCGTTCGTGACGATGAAGTTGGTGCTGGGTACTGCGGGATCCACTCCGTTCAATCCATTGACCACGGAGATGGCCCAAGCCAAGTCGTTGGCGTTGGTGATGTTGACAGGAGTGCTACCTGTAGTCGGGACATACGTGCTCGGTTGTTCATGCACTGCAGTGGCCCAAGTGCCCACCCAGAACAGATAATAGTTCGAGGGTTCGTAGCCTTCCGTATCGTTGAGTGTAAGCAAACGGTAATACAAACCGTCATCGAAAAACAGGTAGTCTTGAGCCGATGCGGTTACTTCATTGGTAGGAATCAGGTTGTTGAGATACCCGGCATTGGAATAGGCAATCGGCGTGTAGTAGTATTGGCCCCATTCACCTTTGGTGACACCGATTCTGGTTATGGTATCCAAGCCTTCGAGACGGTCGTTCGGGTCGAGGGTGCCCACTTGGATTACGCTTGAAGGTGTTTCGAGATAGACATTGTTATAATGGTCAGCATTGGTGGCCACACCGGCATGGGTTACGACATGGTTGTTGACGATGTTCACCGAATCGGACACGATCAAGGTGGCACCGCCAGTCAGATAGACACCGGCACCGTTGTAGTTACTGTTCACCACGGCGTTGTGGACAATGTCACTGCCTTCGTTCATGATCAAGGTTCCTGCGTTGTGGACAGCACCGCCGTTGCAATTGCTGTAATTCCACCGCATTTCACTCTCGGCATAAATCGTGAGGGTGGCGTTCTCGGCAATCTCGACCAAAGGAGCAGTGGGGGTTACATATTTGTCTGCATCATAATACAAGATATTGCTTCCACCGGGTGTTGTAGTGGTACGGATGTTTTGGAAGCCGTCCAACACAATGCCGTGCATGTTCATGCTGGTCTCCACATTTACCAACGGACCGGCAAAGCCGATGTTGTCAGGGTTGTAAACCGTGCTGTAGTCCAGATAACAATCGACGGTGGTCGGGTTTACGAATTCTGCAAGCGGATGGCCGCCGGGATAACGGTAGATGATGACCTGGCTATATTGTTGTCCGTTCCAATCCAAGGCGGTGCTTGCGTCAGCGGTGACCGTGTTCACGATGAAGATGTTGTCGCCTGGCTTGTATTTCGAGTGGTTGAAAATACCGCTCAGGGTTTTCTTGGCGGTGTTGGGGTTCTGACCATCGCGGAAGTTGTCACCGTTCACGCCATCGAGGTAGTAGTTGATACCGATGCCACGACGCCACACTTCCACATCGATGACCACCTCTTTTGTGTTTGTCGTACTCTTATAGTTGTCAATCAACATGGTCACTCGTAGCACACCCATCAGCTTTTCATCGTTACAGTTGACCTGACGGTCGTAGTGCAGGATGAAATCAAAGGCGGCGTTGTTACGGCCGTCGGTGGCAGACAGGACTGTGCCTGCGCCTCCAGTAGTGTGTTGCAAAGTATACAAATCATGTGCAGTATGGTCGTAGGAAGTCCAACCCAAGGTGTTGTCGAAGTTGTAGCTGGGCCGAATCTCCATGGAGAACTCTTCGTATGGGCGACTGGTATAGCCGGAACCCGCTTTCCATGAGTTAGCATTAAACTCAACATGGCTTCCGCTAGCTACTGTGTCATTGGGTATCCATGTTGCGCTTTCAAATTTCCATTGACTTAGGTCTCCGGGATTTTGGATAAAGGTGAAGTAGCTTGGCAGCACCACCTTTGCGGTAAAGGTGTTATAGGCTACGGTGCCTGAACCATCCATGAGGGCGAAGGTTTGGGCAGTGAAGTCCTGTTCGATGGTGGTGTTGGTGCTCACCGAAAGCGCCACCTCAATTTCGTCTTTCACCACAACGTTTCCACCATCCATGACGCATTGCTCAAAGATGATGGTGATGGGATCCCAGACCACGTTGTTGGTGAGCTGGTTGTTATAGGTGAGGCGGAACAGGATGCTTGGGTTGATGGTTTGGTCTATATTGGTCCACTGGGTGGTGGTGAGCAACTCGTTTTCGTCGCTGGCGGCATTGCAGATTAGCCAATCGCCATTCGTGCCACCCACCAAGGAACCTTGAGGAATGGCCACCAATCCAAAGTTGGCGTTGACATTGTTTTCAAGCAAATCAAGGCCTCTCGTTATTTCTGTATTGGTGGAAGGTAGTCCGGTCACGAAATAGCCGGGAGTGTCGCCGGCCTTCGGCACGTAATACATCCACTCCTCTTCTGTAGTGGAACCATAGCATCCGGCGTTCACTGTCAGCACATCGTCACCAAAGTTGATATTGGGGAAGCCGCCAATGGTTTTGATTCTGAAGAAGGAGCCGTCGCCACGTGAGGCGGGCAAAGAAATCACGACATCGGTGGTAGAGTAACCCTCTTCGGTTTTGGCCACCGCGTTGAACACGCCCTGACGGTAGCTGTACATGCCGCCGTAACGCCAGATGCGGAAATACTCTTCGCCAGCTTTGGCGCTTCCAGTCAAGGTATGGTTTTCGTAAGGCATCTGTACGCCAGGCGTTCCATCACCGGGCGCGTCATTCGGCGAAGCGAACACACCACCGGTCAACGTACCCGCCGTGTAGGTGTTGTTGCCATTGATGTAGCTTACGAAGCCGCCATCGAGGGGATTGTCATAACTGGGATTGATTTGATTGCCATCATCCTTACTTTGCTTTGGACGGGCGTAGGCGCAAACGCTATTGTTCCCATCTGTCATCATGTAGAAGAAGCCTTCCAGTTCGCCATAATGCTTGCCCGTGCCAAAACCATTGAGGTACTTGACATTGACATACGCGCCGGCGTTGACGCGGATTTTGTTGTCTTTGCCCTGTGCTGGGGCGGGGTTGAGATCGCCATAATCCAGTTTGGTGTAAGTCGGTGAACCGGCATATACATCAGGACAGGTGTAGCTGCCCATCTTCTTGATTTGGTCAATGGGGTAATCAATGAAGAGGGAGCCGCCATTGGTGATGCGCAACACATTTTTGATATCATAGATGGCATATTTCTCGGTGGTCAGCAAGGAATTGATACGGCCTTGTCCAATGTAGTGGACGTGGACGCGGTCGACAACCGCATTGTCGAAGAACTGGATCGACATCAGGTTACGGGTGGCCGAGGTATAAGGCTCAATGTAATCGTCTTTGCCGCCGTAAGCAGGATTGCTGATCGTCTGGCCGTAGTTGCGGAAGATGAGGTCGCTGTTGAGTTTTCCGGCATAGCATGAAGTACCCACGCCGAGCACGGAAGTGCCGATGTTCATGTAACCGGCATCGGAGGGCATGGCACTGACGGTGTTGTAGCCCAATCCATCAATATACACATTGGAATAGCCTTCGATGGTTTCTGCACCGAATTCGTTACCATCGAAGCTTCCAAAGTCGGCACCGGCCCACACAGAACCATCAATAATCAGCGAGGTAACATTGTAGCTCAATCCCGTGGTAGGAGCGTGGTGGGGTGCATTGAAGATGGCGTTCTGGCCAATGAATGCATATACCGAACCATAGTTTTGACCGAAGAAGCCGCCGGCAAACACTTGGTAATAGACGTGTCCACCGCTGATGTTGACGCAGTTGATCATAGCATTCGGGTCGGTAGACTCAGGATCGTTGATTGACAAGGCATCGTTGGCGTTACGGGAGCCTCCATACACATTGGTGTAGATGTTGCCGCCCATGATGTTGACCGTATGGGTACCCGCGATATACACACCTCCTCTTTGGCCGAAGGCACCACCGAACACATTGCCGTTGATATTGCCTTCGTACACATTGACGATGACATTACCCGTGGTTTTGCCCAACTTACCACCGCCAAACACATCCTCTTTGACAGTGCCACCGGTGATGTTTACGGTAGAAGCCAAGTTGGTGCCATTGTTCACGTCACCAGCCTCGCCACCGCCATACACGCTTTCGTTCACAGTGCCACCCTTGACGATGACGTTGGTTTGTCCGGAAATGAGAGCGGTAGAGCCTCCTACGACACCTTTACCGGCACCGAACAAGTTTTGCACGGAGCCGCCGCTGTACGTGACGTTGGTGTTGCTCGTGACAGTACCTTCTTCACCGCCGCCGTACACATTATTATTAATAATACCGCCGCTGATGTTGACCTCAGTGCCAGCATTCATATTGGTGGAAACGCCATAGCCGCCACCAAAGACGGAGCCGCCCACTGAGCCTCCACTCATGTTAATCTGGGCTAAACCGTTCGCTGTTCCTTCGGTATTGCTGCCGCCATAGACGCTGCCTTCCACAACACCATCCTTGATATGGATGAAGGCCATCTGAGAATTGGCCAAATTGGCTCCACCATACACATTTTCGTGAATCGTACCACCAAGGATGTAAACATTGGCGGCATGACCCTCGCCTTCGAACACGCGGCCGAGGTTGCCACCACCATAGACACTATGAAGAATATCACAATGGTCAGCAATTACCACATAGGAGTTTTCCATTGACGAGGGAACGCTTTCTCCTCCATAACTGCCACGCCCTGTTCCGAAAATATTGCCACCAACCGTTCCTGGGATATTATTTAAATTAGGAATGGTAGTGGGGGAATCTCCACCTATGATGGCATTGCCGCCAACGTAAATATAAGCGTCGCCGATACCTCTTCCACCATAATCTTGTTGTTGTGTACCATTG
>CACZQL010000070.1 GCA_902783365.1 uncultured Bacteroidia bacterium
CCTCCATGGTCTCCAGAGCTTTAAAGTACTCCCCGCAGGCCTCCACCACGCTGTCGCGCTCGTAGTAGCCCACACCTTTGATATAATGCGACCGCGCGTCCAAGAACGCCAGATTGTCGGAACCCTTATTGGCATAAAGTGAATCAAAATACTCCACAGCCCGCAGCAGTTCCCCGCGGTTGGTTTGGGCATAATCGTTCTTGTAGAGCAGCTCCGAGAGGAGCAGGTGGAGATAATGCCCGTCGAACTCGCCGAGGCTGTCGGCTGAGGGAGAGGAGGCGAAAGCCTGGAGCATGACAAAGGCGCTGTCGGGCTGCCGCCACATCATCGAGTCGATGTCGGCCAACGCCGGGGAGACGTTTCCTGAAACGTCCCCGCCACGGCCCTTACCGCCGCAGGCGCAAAGCAAGGCCAGCACCGCACAAATAATGCGGAATGCGAATTGCGGAATGCGGAATAATGACCTTGTCGTGTTTTTCATGTCGGCAAAGATAATTAATAATGCGAAATGCGGAATGCGGAATGCGGAATAATTTGGCGGGGCGGGGTATTCCGCATTCCGAATTCCGAATTCCGAATTTAATCACCCTCCGGGTGAACCCGCTATATATCGGAACCGATGAACATTAATAGGGAACCGCCCGATAGGGCGAGAGATGGTTAGAATCGTAAATGGTTTCCCTCGTAGAATCGCCCGGAGGGCGAAAGATGGTTAGGGCGAAAGATGGTTATGGAGTGGCCAGGTCGTTTGGGGCGGACACATAGGTCCGCCCCTACGGGTTATGTTCCGAATCAGGGTCCTCGCCATAGGGGCGGACCTGTGTGTCCGCCCCCGATAGCGGTAGGGGTTTTCGGTCGAGACGGTTTCGTCGTTGACTTTCCAGCAGACAAAGTTTCCCGAAACGTCCCCGCCACGGCCATTACCGCCGCAGGCGCAAAGCAAGGCCAGCACCGCACAAATAATGTGGAATGCGAAATGCGGAATGCGGAATAATGACCTGCTACCGGTAGGCTTATTCCGCATTCCGCATTCCGCATTCCGAATTAAAACCCTCTCCTCTGGAGAGGGGGGAGGGAGAGGCTGAGCCACATGTCGGACTCGAACCAACGACCTACGCATTACGAATGCGTTGCTCTACCAACTGAGCTAAAGTGGCTTCTTTCAAACATAAGCCCGCCAAATAGCGGGCTCTGCTGAGGTACCGAGCGGAATCGAACCGCTGTACGAGGTTTTGCAGACCTCTGCCTGACCACTCGGCCACAGTACCAATTTCGGCTGCAAAGATACATATCTTTTTTGATACCGCAAGTTTTTTTTTACAAAATTATTCCCCGCCCCGCCAACTTCAAGGTGTTCCATGCCACAATTGCCAATATCAAAAGGGTACTATATATATATAACCACTTGAAATCCTGTCTCCTCCAATGAGCTATCGCATATCCCGACAATAGGATGAACCCGGGCAACTCCGGAAAATGATACCGCTCACTCATCGCGGCAAACGAAAACGTGACAATCAGTACATAAAACAGCGTGTATGCCCCCGGCAACGTGATGTTTCTCCATTGCCTCTCGCGCACAGCCACAACAAAACCCCACATCGCGAAAAATGCCAGATAGTTCTTCACAAAGAAATCGCCGTTCATCATCTTCTGCGTGCTGTTGGCCACCTCCACCAGATTCGTCAAAGGCATCACAAAAGCCCCAGGCCATAAATATTTGCAGTGGGCAAACTCGGCGTATCTCATGCCAAGCGCCCGGTATTTCTGGCTTAAAAAACCCAAGTCACTGAAACGAAGCTTGAAAATCACAGCCATCTCCCACCCTATCGGCGTGAAAAGAAACACCACGGCCAAGAGCACTACCATGCCGGCAACGATGCCTTTCGTCTTTCTCGTCAGCAATTGCCGCTCCCCAAAAAGCACAAACAAAAGGAAGCTTGCGATGAGGGCCATGCCCACCACGGTGCGGAACCCGAATGTCAGGGCGGTCAACACGATGGGACAGATGATGTTCCAAAAGGTGTAGCGTTTGCTGCGTATCAGATAGTCCATGCGCTCCAAGGCCAAGGTGGCTAAAAACACCATCTCCATCTCTTTGAGGTAAGTGCCGGGATAATGGATGAGATGGGGCATGAAAACGGCCATCATTGCCGCGATCCGCGCCGTCCTCTCGCCCAAACTCCGCGCGGCAAGCTTATAGACCACCACGCACAGATAGGCGCTCATCAACGCCTTCAGGATGCGCGGTCCCAGGATGTTTTTTCCGAAAAGGGTGTATAAGATGGTGAGATACAAGGTATAACCCTGATCAGAAAACCCCATGGTGTTGTAGTGAAGGGTCAAAATAATCTCCTTGAATTGCCCTTGACGGGCCAGGTTGGAGCAATAACTGGCCCAACGGTGGTAGTTGAGGCTGTCGGCGGCATCGTACTCCAGACTCAAGCCGGTTTGTTGGTAATAGTAGAAAATGATGCCGGCGAGATACAAAAGCCGGATGCCCAAGGCCACCCAAAACACTTTCCGGACAAAACGCTTGGCATCGTCGTGGCACCACCTCCGGTGGAAAAGATAGGTCAAACCGAAAAAAAACAATACCGCACCCACCCCCCAAGCCATCCAAAGTGGCTTGAGGGCGAAGCTGCGGTACAGGCAACTCACGGTGAGCAACGACACCATATAGACGCCGATGCCGACCCAACTGAGATGTCGCAAAAGCTTGTCGGGCATCACGGCTCAATTTGTACCATGGGACCCCGAGGCTTGGCCATCACCTTTTTCGGATCCGGATTCGGGTTGAGACAGGCTTTCGTGGCAGTTACGTTGTAATTGTAGAGCTTCTCGAAATAATGCCGACGGTATTCGTTGCTGAACACGAACATCTCATCGTCCAACTGGTAAATATTGCAATGATAGTCCTCAACGGTGTCCGTGATAGTCTCGAAGTTGATGTAGAGACTGTCGCCGTCCGGGTAATAGATGTATTCGTAAGGATAGTAAATGGTGTCGCCGTCCTTGGTGCGGATTTGGTAGCCGATACTGTCGTTGACAAAGTAAAGGTACCAGTTCACATACTCCTGGTTGGTGTAATACGTCCATTGGCGATAGGAATCCTCGATGTACTCATCGTAGAAGTCGGTGTTCCAACGTTCGTAAAACCTCAGGAACCAGGCTTTTCCAACAATATCGTTGATCTCATACCTGGTTTGGTTGATCAACACGGTCTTTTTCACTTTTCCGTCGGCGGAGACCACGGTGAATTTGCCGTGGCGGTCCTGGAAGCTTTTGGATTTTTCCGCATTGACCAAGAGGATGGCGTCGTGCGTGCCGGAGGTCTGGCTCAACGTGTACCAGTCGTGTTCCCCCTCCAACTCAATGGTCCAGTCGCAGTCGGCGGAAACACTGATCATTTCCACACCCCCCTCGGGACTGAACACAAGGTTTTGCTTGGCCAAATCAATACGTTGATTCTTGTTGCAGGAGATGAATGCCAGCGCAAGGGCCAGCAGGCTCATCGCAGTGAAGATGTTTTTTCTTTTCATGATGTTTCAAAGTCTTCTTCGGTGATGGTTTTCTGTAATTCTATGATACCTAAATAATTGCTATTGCTAATACGATCGTGCCTCCTATTGACAAACGCCATATAAACGTGGAAAATCCCAATATATTGCGTCCCGATAAGATGCAGGCAGTATTTGTCTTTCCGGGTCTCTTTCTTGATTTCCCAAAGCACCGTTCCGGTTTCAGGACTGTACAGAAGGATGACGGCGTGGTCGGTTTCCTTGGCGTCGATGTCGGCACTGTTGTCATCCCAACGGAAAATGGCCACATGGTCGCTGATGCTCACAGAGTTTTTGGCGGGTGGGCATACGGACCCCTCGCTGATTCTCGCTCGGCTGTAATCCAACTCGTTGTCAACAAAGGCCCCGCGCATCAATGCGGAAGTCGCCGCTTGATAGGGGTTTTGGTTGGGCCTCCGCTCCACAAAACCGATGCTCAAAAACTCCTTCAAAGGCTTCAAAAAAGCATTGGCTTGCTGCATCTTGTTCCGTTGCCTGAGCTGCGCCTCCGACTTCTTGTCGTTGGTCTTGGGCAATGAGCGTACATATACCCCAGTCTTGCCGTTGACAAGCACCATCTGCCCAAGCTTCCCCGAAATGGTTCCGTTAAAGATGTTGACTTTCGCCATACTTACCTATTTTAGTGCAAAATTACAATAAAATCCGTTATCTTTGCAACTTGTTTTATTTTGGGTATGTCTGCACAACAACATTTGATCGAGAAGATAGAGCGTTTTGCCCGTAAATTCTATGCTAACCGCCTGATTCAAGGCGTGTTGATAGGCGCTGCCCTGTGGATTGTTTTTTATCTGCTGGTGAATGCCTTGGAGTATTTCTCGTGGTTCTCGTCCAACGTGCGCTTCGCACTTTTTGTCCTGCTCGTGGCGGGTAGTGCCGCGGTGCTGGTGTTTTATTTCCTCATTCCCTTGGTCAACCTCCTGCGTTTCAGGAAAAAGATGAGCGTGGAACAAGCCGCCCTGCTGATCGGCAAATTCTTTCCCGATATCAAAGACAAACTGCTGAATACCATTCAGTTGTCGGATTCTCTTTCGTCCGACACCCATAACGAGCTCCTGTTGGCGACCATCGAGCAACGCACCGAGCAGCTCTCCCCCATTCGCTTCTCCGATGCGGTCGATCTCAAAGGAAACCGCAAATACCTCTGGGTGTTCCTCGCCTTGCTTGCGGTGCTTCTCGCCCTGGTGTTCTTCCTGCCTAAGTTCGCCGTGCAACCCACCCAACGCATCGTGCATTACGGGCAGGAGTTCGAAAAGCCCCTCCCCTACCGTGTCACACTCTCGGCTCAGAACATCGAGACCAACCAAGGCGCCGACGTTCCTTTCAGCATCCATGTCGAAGGCGAACGTGTGCCCGACGCCTTCTATGTCAAAAGCGCCTCAGGACAGCAGCTTTTCAAACGCGAGTCGGTCAACGAGTTCTCTTACCAATTCAAGAACCTGTATCACGACCTCAGTTTCCAGGTGGTTGGCGGTGAGTATGTCAGCCAACCCGTCGCCATCACGGTCCATCCCAACCCGGTGCTGCTCTCCTACGAATGCCGCGTCACCTACCCTGCCTACATCCATCGAGCCCCCGAAGTGTTCGACAGCAAGACCAGGGTCATGGTGCCTCAAGGCTCCAAACTCGACTACCGATTCTCGCTCCGCGACTGCGACAGTGCCTTCGTCGTGGTGGACTCCTTGAAGGTGCCCCTGGCCCTGCACGACGCCACTGCCTCCTATCAGTTTGTGGCCTCCTCCTCCACTTCGTTCGACTTCCTCTGCCATAACTCCTGGTCGCGCCGCTTCGACCCCCTGCGTTTCTCGGTCGATGTGCTGCCCGACGCCTATCCCGACATCCGCGTCGAGTCGTTCGACGAAAACCTGTCCACCAAAGTTTATTATTCCGGTTTGATTGCCGATGATTATGGCTTCTCCAAACTCACCTTCAATTGCCACGTGAAACAACCCCAGGAACGCAAAGTGGTTCTTCCCGTGGTTTTCGACAAGTCCCAGTCGCGCACCTCGTTTTTCTATCATTTCGATATGGACAGTTTGGGCATCCTGCCCGGGCAAGACTTGGAGGTTTATTTCGAGGTGTGGGACAACGACGGCTTCCATGGCCCCAAATCGAAACGCTCAGAGACCTTCACCTATTATAAACCCTCCCTGGCCGCCCTCGACTCGGTGGCGGATGAAACGGAATCCGACATCGCCCGCCGGCTCGAAGAACACTCCGAGGAGGCCTCAAAACTCAAAGACTACCTCCAAAAACTCCTTGAGGAACTCACCTCTAAGAAAGAACTCGACTGGTCCGACAAGGAAAAAATCAAGGATTTGATGCAAAAACAAGCCGAGATGGAAGAAGAATGGAACAAGCTTCAGCAAGAGCAACAGCAACTCCACGACTTCATGAAAGAAAATAACTTGGCGGATGAGCAAACCCTGAAAAAACAAGAGGAAATCAACAAGCTTTTCGATGAGTTGATTCCGGATGAAATGAAGAAAATGATGGAGGAAATCGAAAAGCTCCTCGATGAGATGCCCCGTGAACAGATGCAGCAGATGTTGCAGGATATGAAAAAGGATAACATGAAGATGCAGGACCTGCTCGATCGTAATCTCTCGCTGCTCGAACAACTCCGCATGGAGAAAAGCCTTAACGAACTGATGGATGCGCTCAACCAGTTGGCCGATGAGCTTCAAAAACCCCAGGAAGAACAAATCTCTGCCGAGGAAGCGAAAGAGAAATTCGACGCGATGATGCAAAAACTCGACAGCCTACAGGAGAAAAACAAAGACCTGAAGAATCCTTTCGATATCCAAAAGGACCAAGCGTTGCAGGAGTCTATCGACAAAGACCTGGAGGACGCCGCGGCGATGGAAAACGAGTCCGGTGAGGAATCGGACCAACAAGAGTCAGGCGAGGAGTCCGATCAACAAGAATCTGGAGAGGAATCCTCTGAAGCTTCTGAAAGCGAGGAATCCGATGAGCCGCAGGAACCTCAAGAGGGTTCCAATTCCTCCCCGTCCAGTCCCTCGTCTTCTTCTCCTAGCCAAAAGAAAAAACAAGCTGGTGATAAAATGAAGCAGATGGCCAATGGCATGATGATGCAGATGCAGATGGGTGATGAGGAGCAACTGGCGGAGGACGCGCATCTGGTTCGCGTGTTGTTGGAGAATGTGGTCAGGTCCTCGCATCAACAGGAATCCCTGATGTTGCAACTTGGCAAGATGAGCACCGACGACCCGTCCATTACCGAAAAGATTGTGCTGCAAAAGGAGTTGCTCGACAACTTCGCGATGGTGGAGGACTCGTTGAAAGCCATGGCCATGCGCCAATCGGCGATCAAGAACTTCGTTTTCGACGAATTGGGCGTCATCGACCAGCAGACCGATGTGGCCTTGAAATACATGAACGACCTTCGCTTTGGTCTCTCTGTAAGCAACCAACAGGCCGCTTTGCAGTCCATGAATAATTTGGCGCTGATGCTGGCCGAGTCGTTGGAAGAGATGGAGAACTCCATGTCGGGAATGGGCAATTCCAATAAAAAGTCAAAACCGCAGCAAAACCAGTCGGGTCAGCAAATGCAAAATATGAAACAGCTCCAAGAGCAACTGGGTGAGCAGCTGAAACAGCTTCAGCAAAAGATGCAGCAGCAGAAGGACGGTGGGCAGATGCCTTCCATGTCGGAAGAGTTCGCCCGTATGGCCGCCGAGCAGGAGATGATTCGCCAAGGGATGCAGCAGATGCTGGATCAGATGAAAGCCAACGGTCAAATCGGCGATGACGGTTTGAACCAAATTATCAAGGATATGGAAAAACTGGAAGAGGAGTTGGTGAACAAGAAGATCACGAACCAGATGTTGGAAAGGAACAAGGAAATCGTTTCGAGGATGCTTGAATCGCAGAAAGCTCAAGAAAAGCGCGATCAGGATGAGAAACGGAAGTCCAATGAGTACAAAGGCTCCAAGTTCGACCGCCAGATTGATGAGTTGTTCTATGAGCAGAGTTTGAAGCGGAATCAGGAGTTCCTGAAGCAGCATCCGATCCAGTACCAGCCTTATTATAAGTCGAAAATCAACGAGTATTATTTAAAGAAGAACAGCCATTGAGATGATAAAGTTTCATGCCATAGACATAGAGATGCCTTTGTTGGTTGTGGACAAGGTGCGTGATTGGATTTTGGGGGTGGTGGAAGGTGAAGGCTATCGGGTAGGGGAGTTGCATTATTATTTTTGCAGTGATGATACCTTGTTAGCGATTAATCGTGACCGGCTAGGTCATGACTTTTACACGGACATTGTGACTTTTCCTTTGTCGTTGGAGGGGGGAGTGATTTCGAGTGAGTTTTGCATCAGTGTGGATCGTGTTGCCGACAACGCTGTGGTGTTGGGCCGAACGTTTGAGGAGGAGTTGCACCGTGTCATCATCCATGGAGTGCTTCACCTTGTCGGATTTGACGACCTGACGGACGAAGACCGCAAAAAAATGCGTTCTCAGGAGGATAAATGTTTGAAAATTCTTTTTAAATAATTGATATACAGTGATTTATAAGCTTTGTTTCTTGTGAAACATTTTGATTATGATATTTGAAAAGTACGATATTATTGTTGTGGGTGCCGGTCATGCCGGTTGTGAGGCCGCCGCTGCCGCCGCGAACCTTGGAAATCGGGTTTTGTTGGTGACGATGGACTTGAGGCTGTTCGCGTCCATGTCGTGCAACCCTGCGATGGGGGGTATCGCCAAAGGCCAGATCGTTCGCGAGGTGGATGCCCTTGGAGGATATTCGGGTTTGGTGTCGGATGCCACCATGATTCAGTTTCGAATGCTCAACAAGAGCAAAGGTCCTGCTATGTGGAGTCCACGGTGCCAGAGCGACAAAGCGATGTTTTCTGCGGAATGGAGGCGTCGTTTGGAGCAGGTGAAGGGTTTGGACTTTTGGCAGGATTCGGTGGATGCCCTGCTTTTTGAGGGCGACAGGGTGTGTGGTGTGCATACTTTCATGGGTGGCGATATCCATGCCAAGGCCGTGATTTTGACCAACGGCACCTTCTTGAATGGGCTGATTCACATCGGTGAAATGCACTTCTCCGGGGGTAGGATAGGAGAACCGTCGAGTCATGGCTTGTCAGACCAATTGAAGGAACGCGGTTTTGAGGTGAAACGCCTCAAAACGGGTACCCCGATGCGTATCGACGGTCGTACCATCGACTTTTCAAAACTTACTGAACAACCTGGTGATGAGGAAGTGACGGGCTTTTCCTATATGCCTCATCCTCGTCTTCTCCATCAACGGAGCTGCTATATTGCCCGCACCTCACAAAAAGTACATGATATTTTAAGAAAAGGGTTCCAATATTCTCCCATGTTCACAGGTCGCATCCAAGGCGTCGGACCCCGCTATTGCCCTAGCATCGAGGATAAAATAGAACGCTTTTCCGACAAGGACTCTCACCAACTCTTTGTGGAACCCGAGGGCTGGACAACCCAGGAATTCTATCTGAATGGCTTTAGCTCCTCTTTGCCGGACTATATCCAATATGAAGCTTTGCAAGCCATCGTAGGCTTCGAACACGCCAAGATATTTAGACCCGGCTATGCTATTGAATATGACTACTTTCCGCCCGACCAACTGCATCACTCCTTGGAAACCCGTAGCGTCCATGGACTCTTCTTCGCCGGGCAAATCAATGGTACCACAGGCTACGAAGAAGCCGCTTGCCAAGGCTTGATGGCGGGCATCAACGCACACCTTCTGTTGCACGATGAGGCGCCCTGGGTGCTTTCGCGTTCTGAAGCTTATATCGGCGTCTTAATCGACGATTTGATTACCAAAGGGGTTGATGAACCCTATAGAATGTTCACCAGCCGCGCCGAATACCGCATCCTGCTTCGGCAGGATAATGCCGATGCCCGACTCACCGAACGCGCTTACCAGCTCGGGCTGGCCTCCGAAGAACGTTATGCACATTACGTGCAGAAAAAGAGTAGGGTAGAGGCAATCAAGGAATTGCTGGCCACCACCAGCGTCAAACCAGAACAAATCAATGGTTTTTTGGAAGCCAACGGCACTTCCCCCATCGAACAAAGGGCCAAACTGTCCATGATCCTGCTGCGTCCCCAACTGCATCTTTTTGACCTGGTTCGTGCCATCGATTTTCTTGCGCAACAATTTGATTTGACGGATCCCTTCGTGAACGAGTGCCTTGAAGAAGCTGAAATACTAGTCAAATACGATGGGTATATCACCAAAGAGTATGATTTGGCGGATAAATTGAATCGCCTGGAATATGTGAAACTGCCTCTCGACTTTGATTATCATTCGCTTCACTCACTCTCGTTCGAAGCGCGCGAAAAGCTGAATAAATATCACCCTCAAACCCTGGGACAAGCCAGCCGCATAAGCGGTATTTCTCCAGCGGATATCTCTGTATTAGCCATATTTTTAGGAAGATAGCAAAATGTTTCACGTGAAAACCTCTACAATATGACCCATTGCCCTTGGTGTAATAACACCGCTGTCAAACCTTATTTGCATGTGAAGGACGACTTCCTTTCGCAGGAAGAATTCGATATCTTTGAATGCCCTCATTGCCATCTGCTCTTCACTGATCCTCGTCCCGCCCCCTCCAAGATTTCGGCTTACTATGAGTCAAAAGAGTACTATAGCCACCAGGAAAACAAGTCTGGGTTTATCCCGAAAATCTATGAGGCTGTCAAAAAAGTGAATCTACAACATAAAGTGAGCCTGGCGCTTGACGATCTTCCAGTGGGCCATTTGTTAGACATCGGTTGTGGAGTTGCCGATTTTTTGATTCAAGCAAAGCAGGCAGGCTGGACTGTCCAAGGCATTGAGCCTTCCCAGCAAGCCCGTACCATCGCTTCCCAGCGCTCCAACCTCCACCCCTTGATGCCTTCTGAAGCGCATACCCTCGCCGACGCTTCCTTCGATGTGATTACCTTATGGCACGTTTTGGAGCATATCGACGATCTTCACGCCCAAATCTCCGACTTTGTTCGGCTACTAAAACCCGGTGGACGCCTCGTATTGGCATTACCCAACTTCAAATCATTCGACGCGCGTTATTATGGGGCCAAATGGGCCGCTTGGGATGTGCCTCGCCATCTGAATCATTTCTGCCAAGAATCACTCCTTGATATCCTTACTCCGAGTGGTTTTCAGTTGAAAAAAGTTGAAAAATTGCGGTGGGATGCCTATTATATTTCGTTTTTGAGCGAAAAATACCTCCACCATCGCTTGCCTTTGCTGCGCGGCGCTTTCGTTGGTCTCCGATCCAATCTGAAAGCCCTTTCTTCAGCGCAATATTCAAGTAGGGTGTACGTTTTTAACAAAGCTTGATTTCAATCCTAAGTAAGATGAACAGGAATCGTAAACCTCGGACCACTCTTAAATGGGTACTTTCCATCCTTTTGGGCCTGCTAGCCCTGGTTTTTACTTTTCATCTGTTTTCTTTTTCTGAAGTCTCGCATCGTCTCTTTGCTAAAAGAGTACAACATGCTGTATATCAAATAGATGACCATATTCAACAAGCCAAAACGGATCTCTTTCAATCCTTTGAACGTTGGAATGAGGTTGGAATTCTCCCCATGGAGCAAGTGTCGTTGCCCAAGGATGTCTCTTTATTTGTGTATCATAATGACACCTTGGTCTATTGGAACGACAACCGTATGGAGCCTAAGCTGCTTAGAAAACACCTTGGTTCGGTTACCGATACCATCCTGCAACTCTCATGTGGCGATTATCTGGTGAACTCCTTCTCCTGCTTGGAGAATCAAGTTTATCTATTTTCGTTGCTGAATACTCATTATCCTATTGAAAATGAGTTTTTTATAAATCGATTTATCCCGATTTTAGGTCGTCATCATCTTACTTTCACGCAATCCTTTTCTTCGGATGCCTTTCCGGTGTTCTCCCGTTCAGGCACCTTGCTGGCCTATTGCTCGCTCTCGTTCCCTAAACCTGGCGCTTCCGCGAATATGGGGCTGTTGGTGGTTTGTTTGCTTCTGATGCTGCTTTGTGCCTATTTTCTGCTGGTTTTGTACCTGACTTCCAACCCACTTTTTAACGCAAATGTCCCCAATGCTCCACCAACTAACCGATCCAAACCTGCTGTCTTCTCCCTACTCGGCGTTGCCTTGCTTGGCTATGTGGTTTTTGCGGTGTTGTTTTACTACCTTTTCCGTCATTTCTTCTCTCGTGGATTCTTCATTCCCGCGGGAATGCGGCTCGACCTATGCCTGGTGATGCTTTTTATAGGCATCTTGCTCATGGTGACGTTTGTCGTGTTTTTCATGCTCTTTTATCAAAGAGTTTTTTCCGGCAAAGGGACGGTGTTTGTCACCGTGCTTCACTTTCTCCTTCTGAGTTTAATGCTCACTTTAATTTATGATATTGAATACCAAAAATTTGAGAATCAACAAGTTAAAGAATTGGCCATTTCATTGTCCGAGGAACGTGACGATGCCTTCGAGACCGCTTACGATGGTTTTGTGGAAGCGGCCCAAAGGGACACGTTGTTCCATCAGATGATGTTGAGTGAGGATGTGATGGACGTCGTGGTGAAGGATTACATCAGGAATTTCCTTTTCGACTCGGTGATGAACCGCTATAATGTGTCGGTGACCCTCTGTAATCCAGGCATGGAGCTGGTGGTTCAGCCTCACGACATGGTGCGTGACTGTGACGAGTATTTTCTTGCCAAGGTATCCGAAAACGAAGGAATCTCCTTGGGCAATGGCTTGTATTTCGTTGATTACAACACTCTGGACCCCAACTATCTTGGGGCTATATCCATCAGTCTTTCCGACACATTGGACCTCAGCACGCTGTATTTGGAATTCAACCAACCCATTGCCCCTCAAGGATTTGGCCTGCCCAATATGCTGAAAGACGCCCACAGTCTGCTGCCCATGGACTATTCGGTGGCCTGTTATCGCGACAGCCTCCTGGTCTATAAGTTGGGTGCCTACATCTTTCCCAATTACCTTACCGACTATCATCATAACCTCAATGAGTTCAGTTATGGCCGCAAGTTGAAGCACTATCCTTATCAGGCCGATGACGGCAAGGTGGTGGCCATCTGTTTGAACCGTCGGGGCTGGATGGAGTTGACCTCGCCTTTCATGGTGTTTTTCCTTTCCCTGCTGCTGATTTATCTGATGGTGTATTGGGTGGGTTTCCGCGGCAAAGGCCATCCTTTGGCCAACACACTCAGCCGCAAGTTCCAAATGATGGTGCTGGTAGCCTTGGGGCTCTCGTTCTTGGTGGTCGGGCCGGTGTCGGTGATCTACATGAACCGGCTTTACAATCAGAAAACCAATGATTTTCATTTTGAGCGTACCCGCACGCTCTTGCTCGACATCACAGGGGAGGTGGATTTCTCTTTCTTGCGGATGCCGGGATTCAAGTCGGTGCTCGACGAGATTCTGCGCCATTATTCCGAGACGTTTTTCACCGACATCAATGTGTATGACTTGGACGGTAGGTTGCTGGCCACCACCACGCCCGAGATGATGGATTTGCGCCTTTATTCGTCGCTGATGGATCCGGAGGCCTACCATAACATGCGGGGGGAGAAAACCCTTTATTTCATCCACGACGAGCAGTTGGGCAAAGCGGTGTATCAGTCGGCCTACATCGCCATCCAGGACGATGCCGGCAAGACGATGGCCTATCTCAACACCCCCTATTTCACCAACAAGTCGTCGTTCCGTTCAGAGCTCATCAATTACATCCTGACCTATATCAACATCATCGTGCTGATCCTCCTCTTTGCGCTGCCTTTGGTGCTGTTTTTCACCCGCAGGATTACCTACCCTCTGACCCAGTTGCAGGAGAAGATGCCCCAGGTGGACATCAACAAACGCAACGAGCAGATTGAGTGGGAGAGCAAGGATGAGATTGGCGCTTTGATTAAGAAATACAACGAGTTGGTGGAGGCCTTGGAAAGGAGTGCCGCCGAGTTGAGGCGCACCACCGCCGAGTCGGCCTGGAGAGGGGTGGCGCGGCAGGTAGCCCATGAAATCAAGAACTCATTGACCCCCATGCGTTTGAGTGTGCAAATGCTGCAACGCAACATCGAAAACGGGGTCACCGACTTGGACGAACGCGCCATGCGCACCGCCCACACCCTGATTGAGCAAATCGACGCCCTTTCCGACATTGCCTCCTCGTTCTCGAATTACGCCAAACTGCCCGAAAACCATCCCGCACCCCTTGACCTAGCCGAGTTGGTGGGCAATCTGGTGCATCTCTACAGCAATGAAGAGAACATCGTGGTCAATTTCGAATGCAACCCCGAAAACGACTATACCTTCAATGGCGACAAGACCAACCTGAACAGCGCCATCGGCAACATCCTGAAAAACGCCGTGCAGGCCATCGGCAACAAGGAGAATGGGCGTATCGATGTGGCTTTGAAGGCGTTGGGCGACAGATTTGTAATCTCCATCAAAGACAACGGAAAAGGTATCAAAGAAGAATACCGAAGCCAAATCTTCATGCCGAATTTCACCACCAAGTCGGGAGGCTCCGGAGTGGGCCTTTCGTTGGCCTACAACATCATCCAGGTGGCGGGTGGTACCCTCTCGTTTGAGAGCGAAGAAGGCGTGGGAACGGAATTTATTGTTGAACTGAAAACTGCTAACTGAAAACTGATCATTATGAAAAGCAAGCTGGGATCGTTGGTGGGTCAGACCGCCATTTACGGATTGAGTAGCATTGTGGGCAGGTTTTTGAACTACCTGCTGGTGCCATTATACACTTACAAGATATGCGCCGAGGCGGGAGGTCCGGCGGCCTACGGCCTTGTCACCAACTTTTACGCCTATACCGCGCTGTTGTTGGTCATCTTGACCTTTGGTATGGAGACCACCTTCTTCCGTTTTGCCAACAAGGAAGGCTCCGACCCCGACAGGACTTTCTCCACGGCGGCCCTTGCCGTGGGTTTCGTGTCGCTGTTGTTCATCGTCATGGTGAGTGTTTTCCTGAAGCCCATCTCCAATGCGTTGCATTACGCCGACCACCCCGAGTTTGTGGAGATTATGGCCATCATCGTGGGTTTCGACGCCTTCCAAGCCATTTTGTTTGCCCGACTTCGTTATGAGAACCGCGCCCTCAAGTTCGCCACGCTGAAGCTGTTGTTCATCCTGCTCAGTATCGGGATGAACCTGTTCATCTTTCTGGTGGCTCCCGGCCTGAAGGAAAGCCATCCAGGCCTGATGGGGTGGTACGAAAACAGCTATCAGGTGGGTTATATCTTCATTGTAAATTTAATATGCACCACGCTCATCACGCTGGGTTTCATTCCCGAGCTGAAAAAACTGCGTTTGGGCCTCGACCGGGCCTTGCTCAAGAAGATGCTGCGTTACACCTGGCCCCTGTTGCTGTTGGGCTTGGCGGGCATTCTCAACCAGGTGGCCGACAAGATATGCTACCGTTACATTGTGCCAGGCAAGGAAGGCGACACCCAGCTCGGCATCTATGGCGCCTGCGTGAAGATTGCCATGATTATGGCGATGATTACCCAGGCTTTCCGTTATGCCTACGAACCTTTCGTCTTTGGCGGCCATCACGATAAGAACGACAAGGAGTTGCAAGCCAAAGTGATGAAATATTTCATCATCTTCACCTTGTTGGCCTTCCTCGCCGTGGTGATGTACATGCCTTTGTTGCAGTATTTTGTGGGCGAGGCTTACCGCGAGGGGTTGGGGGTGATTCCCATTGTGATGCTTGCGGAAATCTTCATGGGCATTTATTTCAACCTTTCGTTTTGGTACAAGCTCATCGACGAGACCTGGTGGGGGGCCATTTTCTCCGGCATCGGCTGTGCGGTGTTGCTGGCCATCAACTTCATTTTTGTGCCCAAATACGGCTATTTCGCCTGTGCCTGGGGCGGTTTTGCGGGCTATGGGGTCTGCATGGTGCTTTCCTATTTGGTGGGGCAGAAGCGCGCCCCAATCCCATACGACCTGAAGTCCGCCTTCGGCTATTTCGCCCTGGCCATCGCTTTGTTTTTCATCCAGCGCGCCCTTCCTATCGAGAGCAAAGCCTGGACCCTGGTGGTCAACACCCTGCTGTTGCTGGTTTTTGTCGCCGTCATCCTTTGGTTTGAGCGCGACTTGGTGAAAGGTTTGCTGAGAAAAATAAGAAGATGAGGTTTGTGTATCATAAAATCCCTATCTTTTCGTTACTGAATAAAACGGTGAATCAATGCAGTTAAAAATTGTCAATCACTCAAACAATGCCTTGCCGGCTTACGAGACCGAAAACTCCGCTGGCATGGACCTCCGCGCCTATTTGCCGGAGGGTCCCGTCACCCTTGAGCCAATGCAACGCGCTTTGGTACCCACAGGCCTTTACATGGAGATTCCCGTGGGTTATGAGGGGCAGGTGAGACCCCGTAGTGGCCTTGCCATCAAGAGCGGTGTTACCGTGCTCAACAGTCCAGGCACCATCGATGCCGACTATCGCGGTCAAGTCTGCGTCATTCTCATCAACCTGTCGGACCAGCCGTTCGTGATTCACAGCGGCGACCGCATCGCCCAGCTCATCATCGCCCGGTGCGAACAGATGGAGCCCGTACAGGTGGAGACCCTCTCTGTGACCGAACGCGGCGAAGGGGGATTTGGACATACAGGCAAACGATGAAAACTGCCAACTTCCAACTGCAAACTGTAAACTGCCAACCGCCCGTAGGGCGAAAGATGATTAGCTTATGAGACGAGTATTATATATTGTAACATGTTTTGTTTTATGTGTTGAAGGAATGGCTCAGGTGAATGTGAGAAGCAACGCCGAGTATTTCTCCAAAGGAATTGAGTGCAAATACAAAGATGACGTGGAAGGGGCCATCAAGAATTATGAAACGGCCTTGAAATATATGCCCAACGACGCTGCCAGCATGTTTGAGCTCAGCGAACAATACGTCAAAGCTGGTCGCGTGGAAGATGCCTTCGACATGATACAACAGGCCGCCCAACTCGACCCCGACAACAAATGGTACCAGATGCGCCTCGGTCGCTTCTACAAGAACTTTGAGCAATATGACGACTTTGTGGCCCTCTACGACCGCCTTACCGAGCAATATCCTCAGGATATCGACATGCTTGGCGAGCTGATCGATGTGCTGCTCGTGAACGAAAACTACGACCTCGCCCTGAAAAAACTCGACGTGATGGAAAAACAAGTCGGCATGAGTTCCTTGGTGGGCGAGCAAAGGGTCGAAATCTACAAGCGGCAAGGCAATACCAAGAAAGTCGTCGCCGAGTTGCAGAAAATGATTGCCGACGAGCCGGAAAACACCCGTTACTACAACATGCTCGCCAAGGTGTATATGGAGCAAGGCAAGGAAAAAGAAGCCATCAGCCTCTATGAAAAAGTGAAGGAACTCGACCCCAACGACCCCTATATCAACATCGCGCTGCTCGAATATTACGAAAAGAAAGGCAATCTTGGACAGGCTTTCGAGGAACTCCTCTCCGCCATCAACAACAAAAACCTCGACTTCAACACCAAAGCCAACATCTACGAATATTGGTTCAACAAGTTCCAGACCTCCAGCGACATCGACCAGCAGGCGTATCAAGCCGGACAGGCGTTCGTGGAGAACTACCCCGACCGCAAGATGGGTTACCAGGTGCTGGGTTCCTACTATTACAACCGCGAGGAATACGGCCCTTGCCGCGACATGGCCCTCAAAGCCTTGAAAGCCGACCCCACCAGCTTCGCCGCCTGGCAGCAACTCGTCATCAGCGACGCCTCTCTGAGAGACAACGACTCGCTGATGAAACATTCCGTGCAAGCCCTCAACTTCTACACCACCCAACCTGTTTTCTATTGGTTCGCCGGGGTGTCGTATGCCTATGACAAACAGGACGAAGAAGCCATCAAATACTTCGAGAAAGGTCGTAAGTTCGTCACCGACAAGGCTTTGCTCGCCGACTTCGACAGCTATCTCGGCGACTTGTACCACTCGGTGGGCGAGGTGGAGAAGTCGTTCCAGGCTTACGAAAAAGTGCTGCAAACCAAACCTGACGACGCGTTGGTGCTCAACAACTACGCCTATTACCTCTCATTGCGCGGCGAAGACCTCAATAAAGCCAAGGAGATGTCGCTCCACGCCGTGGAACTGTCGCCCAACAACGCCGTTTATCTCGATACTTATGCTTGGGTACTCTACAAACTCGAGGACTATCAAGCCGCCGAGGCGCAAATGAAAAAAGCCCTCAACCTGCTCAGTGCCCCCGATGGCACGTATTTTGAACATTATGGCGACATCCTTTTCAGGCTGAACCGAAAGAACGAGGCTGTGGAGTATTGGGAGAGGGCAAAAAAAGCCGGTGGAGGCTCCAAGCTGTTAGACAAGAAACTGAAGGAAAAGACTTTGTATGAATAATAAACGACTTCATATAGGGATCTTGGCTGTGGTGGTGCTGCTGCTTGCCTCGTCGTGTTCGGCGAGGAAGAAGTTGGTGAACACCGACCCCGCCGCCACCTACGAATGGATGACGGCCAAGATGACCATGGAAGTCAGTGCCCCGGGAATGGAGCTTAACAACGTGACGGGAACCCTCAGGATGCGTCGCGACAGCGCCATCTGGATCTCCGCCTCCGCCCTGATGGGCATGGAGACCATCCGCGCCCTCATCACCCAGGACTCAGTGGTGCTGCTCAACCGGTTCGACAAGACCTGCCTCGAAAAGCCCCTTAACGAAGTCACGAGCCGTTGGAACATCCCCTTCTCCCTGCAAGACGGACAACGTATGCTCGTCGGCGACGGTTCCGGTCAAGCCGTGTTGCAGTTCGGGCCCTATACCGCCAAAATCAGGTATTCCGACATCCACTGGAACGAACCCACCACCTTTCCGATCAAGATAAGCGACAAGTACAAAAGAATACAATAAAAAATAATATAAACAATACAATGAAAAAAAGAAGATTGATTTTGTTGTTGATGGCTCTGCTGTTGGCCGGTGGCGGCTATGCCCAGCGCACCAAGGAGGCACTCCAGGCAGAAATCAAATCGCTGCAGAAGGACATCGAAACCGCCAACAAGCTCCTCAAGGAGACTTCCAAAAACAAAGAAGTGACCCTGAACCAAGTGTCGTTGATGGACAAGAAGATCAAGGACCGGCAGAAGCTCATCAACGCCTACAACGAGCAAATCAAAGAGTTGGACAAGAGCATCAAAAAGGGAGAGAACAACATCAAGAAGCTGAACGGCGAGTTAAACACCCTTCACAACGAATATTCCAAGATGGTGGTCTTCGCCTATCGTAACAGAGACCGTTACAACCAGCTGGAGTATCTTTTCTCGTCGGAAGACTTCAACCAGGCCTATCAAAGGCGACGCTACATCCAACAGTTCGCGGAAGCCCGTAAGACCAAGATGAACCAGATTGTCAGCACCAAGAACAAAGTGAGCGGCGAGGTGGACGCTTTCAGGAAGAACCGCGAGGAGCAGGCGAGGCTGTTGGAGGAGGAGAAGGCCCAGCAGGAGGTGCTGAAGAAGGAAAAAGCCGAGCTGAACACCCAGGTGGCTGCCTTGAAGAAGAAGGAGGGAAGCCTCCAGCAAAACATTAAGGACAAACAAGCTCAAGCCAAGAAGTTCCAGAAGGAGATAGATAAGATCATCGCCGAGGAAATCCGCAAGGCCAACGAGAAGAATGCCAAAGCGGGCAAGGCGGGCAAGACAGGAAAGGCCGGCATGACATTGACCCCTTCGGAGAAAGCCCTTTCCTCCAGTTTTGTGGCCAACAAAGGCAAGTTCCCTTGGCCGGTTGAGCGTGGAGTGGTGTCAACCACCTTTGGCAAACACCAGTCGGCAGTGTCGGACAAAGTGTATATCACCAACAACGGCATCGACATTGCCACGTCGGAAAACTCCCGTGCCCGCGCCATCTTTGACGGTGAAGTGGTGTCGGTGGTGAAACCCTCGGCATCGAACATGGCGGTGATCATCCGTCACGGCGACTATTTCACCGTGTATTCGCAGATGGATGAGGTTTATGTGAAAAAAGGCGACCGGGTAAAAACCAAACAGGACCTTGGAAAAATCCACACCGACCGCACGGAGGGCAAGACCGAGCTTCATTTTGAGCTCCGCCAAGGCACTGAGTGCCTCAATCCCGGTCATTGGCTCGCAAGGTGAGGGGGGAGAATTCGGAATGCGGAATGCGGAATGAAGAATGCGGACATGGTTTCCCTCGGAGAATCGCCCGTTAGGGCGAGAGATGGTTATAGGACCTCACCCCCGGCCCCTCTCCATAGTGGAGAGGGGAGCGTTCCACGCAGAGG
>CACZQL010000071.1 GCA_902783365.1 uncultured Bacteroidia bacterium
ATGACAGAAGAAATTATTATAGCCGGTTTCGGCGGACAAGGTGTCTTGTCAATGGGTAAGATCCTTGCTTACAGTGGTATCATGCAGAACAAGGAGGTCAGCTGGATGCCTTCCTACGGCCCGGAGATGCGCGGCGGCACGGCCAACGTGACCGTCATCGTCAGCGACGAGCGCGTGTGCTCCCCCATCCTCAACGCCTTCGACACTGCGGTGATCTTGAATCAGCAGTCGCTCGACAAGTTCGAGGATAAGGTGAAACCCGGTGGCTACCTCATTTATGACCCCAACGGCATCACCCACAAACCCACCCGCAAGGACATCCACATCTACACCATCGAGGGCGCTCAACTCGCCTCCGACATGGGCAACAGCAAGGTGTTCAACATGATCATCTTGGGCGCTTTCCTGAAGCTGCGCCCCATCATCGACAACAAGAACGTCGAAGAAGGACTGCGCCACTCCCTCCCGGAGCGCGCCCACAAGCTCATCCCGCTCAACATGCAGGCCGTCCAGGTAGGCATGGACAACGTGAAAGAAGCATAACATTTTTTTGTTTGTTTTCATCATTAATAGCACGTAGAGACGTCAAAAAATGACGTCTCTACATTTTTGTAATCAATCATGGCTTTCAGATTTCCCGACGAACGACTACAACTACCCGTCAAGCTCAACGAAAACGAACTCTTCATCCTCTGCATGACCGCTTACTTCGGCGAAGAACTATATACCGAAGACTTCCAAACCACCAGAAAGAAACACGGACTCAGCAACAAGGAAGTCTGGGGCATCCTGACCATGCTTGAACGCAACCATCTAATTCTTAACAACCACTATTGGGAATTCAAGCCCTACGTCAACCCCTATTACTACTTCACCGTCGCCTTCCTCCTCATCGACCGCCATCCCGACTGGGTGCAAATGTTCTCAAAACTCCCACTACAAGTGGAGAATGAACACAAGTTTCTTTGGAAAATTGTTTGCGCCGTCTATTCCAACGACGCCAACCAATTCTTCGAAATTCAAAGGCACCCTTTTTGGTCCAATGATTATTTTCAATATCTTGACCCCCAATTTTACGAGAAAGACTTCCTGCCCGTGTTCCATTCCTTGGACCCAAGTAAACTGGATGTGTTTCTTTCCTACGAGTTCGACAAGTTGATCAGAAACGACGATACGGACCATCAAAAAACGGAAGCCATCGCTGACATTATCAAGTATTACAGCATCATCCATCACGAGGCGGCAAGTTATTTTTCGGATCTCTTGAAAGCCTATTTGTTTTTCTTGGAAGGCACCGTCCCCTCCTGGGACAGCAAGACAGACACCCTTTGGTCGCTGGTGGTCAAAGCCATACAAGCCCTCTATCGGGGTGATTTGGAATTGGCGGGAAAACAATTTGACAGCGCCCTGAAAATCCGAAACAAAAACGCATCGGAGAAGAACATCTTTGTAAACGAGCTGCTGAGCTTCTTCCTCGTCCTCTATTATGCCAAGGCCAACACTCCGGAAACCATCAAAAAAGCCAACCAGTTCCTGAAAAAGAAAACCATCGAGAACTACACTCGCTACTTCCCTGCCCGCATCCTCGTCATCCATGTGATCAACGCTGAACCACAATATCGGCTTTCAATTCATGTCAAAAACTACTTGAAAGGGATGGCCGGAGAACCTATAGCAACTCATTTCGCGAGCTTGCTTTATCATTATTTCCGATTAAACCGAAACGAGATTGGCGGCAAAAACACACCTTTGGACATGGTTCCGCAATGCGCCTTGCTCCGCCACGAGCTCTCACCTTATATTAATGTAGGCGACGAAAAGGAGCTTGAGGAAAATTTCGGCGGAAAGCCCATCCTCAGCAGTCTCCACCTCAAGGAATACTGGGAAACCGTCCTCGAAACCCTGACAGAACCCACCACGACCAAGCCCCAAGAGACCACCCAGCAAACACGGCTTGTCTATGTCATCGAATACTTTAATACCATTACTGTTTTGTCGCAACGGATCCTGAAAAACGGACGTTGGAGTGCCGGGACAAAGGTCTCCATGGACAAGTTCATCCACAAAGAAATAGAGGACATGGACGAGACTGACAAAAGAGTGGCCGAGGCATCACAATCCTACAGCAGCTACACCCTTTATGTACGATATGCCTTCCCCCAACTCATTGGTTGCGACCGTGTGTTCCTTGAGGAACGAGGAGTGGGACGCTCGCCCGTGACCATTGTGGAGGAAAAGCCCTTTCTCACCGTCGAGAAAACCGACAAAGGTTTCCTCATCACCACCAACGTACAAAAAAGCGAATACAACTACACCAACGACAAAAACATCGTCAGGCGTGACAACGACACGCATTACACCGTATTCAAGTTGTCGGATTTCGAGCTGAAAGCCATCGACGCCCTGACTTCGTTAGGTGTGTTCCCCCTCCACGCCGAGCCCGCGTTGCGCCAATTTCTGGAACAAATCTCCGGCAAAATCGAAGTCCATTCCGAGCTCCTCGAAGGAGGGTCCTCCTTGCAAAAACAGGAAGGCTCCGCCAAGCTCATCCTGCGTGTCATCCCCGACAAAGAGGAATTCTCACTCGAAATACAGGCCCAACCCCTCGAAGGCGGAAAAATCAGGTTGGTCCCCGGTATGGGCAAGACCGACATCTTCGACGAGGCCGATGGAACCCGTTACCAAGTGACACGCCGGATTGAAGAGGAAAAAAAAGGGTTCAACGAGCTCAAAGACTACCTGCAATCGCAACTTTTCGTACAAATAGGCACCAACCAGGCCACCCTCTCGGTGGAAGACCTCCTCAACCTGCTGGAATTTGTGAGCGACAAAACCGACCGTTTCGAGATGGAATGGCCAGAAAGCAAAAAGCTCAGCCTGAAAGCCAAAGTGGACCGCAGCGCTTTCAACATGGGGTTACGCACCAAGGAAAACTGGTTCGAGGTGGAAGGTGAGGTGAAGGTGGGCAACGATGTGTTTTCCGCCATGGAGTTCCTCAACCTGATCGCACACGGTGTCGTCAACAAGCGGTTCGTCAAACTCAACGAGACCGACTACATCGCCCTCAGCGAGCAGTTGGCCAAATACCTCAGCCGTCTTGAAGGGCTGACACAGACCTTCCATGGGAAGTCGAGAATCCCGTTCTACCAAGTCGGGGCATTAGCCGAGATTGTCAACAACTCCGAGGGTGGCGTGACATCCGACAAGGGCATGACCGAGCTGATGAAGAAGATTGACAAAGCGGCAAAGATGAAGATCGCCGTCCCTGCCCAGCTGCAAGCCCAGCTGCGCGACTACCAACGGGAGGGCTTCGAATGGATGGTCCGTCTCTCCGAATGGGGCGCAGGTGGTTGCTTGGCCGATGACATGGGCTTGGGCAAGACGGTGCAAGCCATCACTTTCATGCTGCACCACGCCGCCAAAGGTCCTTCGTTAGTGGTCTGTCCCGCTTCCGTCATGCTCAACTGGGCCAGCGAGTTAAGCCGTTTCGCCCCCACCCTGGCCATCAAGATCCTTAACGAGGCTGCCGACCGCGACACCATGCTCAACAACGCTAAGCCTTACGACGTGGTGCTCACCACCTACGGCCTCCTTGTCCGCGAGGCGGAAGCCCTCACCGACATCGACTGGAACGTCATCTGCCTCGACGAGGCCCATACCATCAAGAACCGCAGCACCAAGATGTCGGCCTCCGCCATGAAACTCAAGGGGCAGCATCGTGTCATCCTCACCGGCACACCCATACAGAACTACCTCTCCGAGTTGTGGAACCTCTTCCAGTTCCTCAACCCCGGCTTGTTGGGGTCGTTCGACAGCTTCGTGAAGAAATACATCGTACCCATCGAGCAGGACGGAGACAAGGAAAGACAACGACAGCTCAAGCGCATGATTGCCCCCTTCATGCTCCGCCGCACCAAGGCCGAGGTCATCGAGGAGCTTCCCGACAAGACCGACATCATCCACCATATTGCGATGAGCGACCCCGAGAAGGTGGCTTACGAGACCCTGCGTCAGGCCGCCGAAGCCGCCCTCGAAGCGGAAGACAAGGTGGATGTCAACACCCTGGCCCAGATCACCAAGCTACGGCAGGCCGCCTGCGCCATCAGTTTGGTGCAACACGATTGGAACTACGAGTCCTCAAAAATCAACGCCGCAACCGACTTGGTGGACGAGATTGTGGAAACAGGCAACAGCGTACTGGTATTCAGTCAGTTCACCTCCTTCCTGACCATGGTCAAAGTAGAAATTGAGAAGCGTGTGGGAAAAGAAAAACTGCTGTATCTGGACGGTACCACCCCCATCCGCCGTCGCGAGAAAATGGTGGCCGACTTCCAGCATGGTGTGGCACCAGTGTTCCTCATCAGTCTGAAAGCCGGAGGGTTGGGACTCAACCTCACCAGTGCCAACTACGTCCTTCATCTCGACCCATGGTGGAATCCCGCCATCGAGCAGCAAGCCACCGACCGTGCCTACCGCATCGGACAGAACAAGAATGTCACCGTGTATCATCTCATCGCTGAGAACACTATTGAGGAGAAGATTCTCCGCCTGCACAAGACCAAACGCGATCTGGCTGACTCATTGCTTTCCGACAGCAATGTCAGCCGTGCCATGACCATTGATGACCTCCGTTATCTCGTGGAACAGGGAAATGTCTTTGCGACACCCTAATAAACCGTCTCCGCCGAGACCACCGAGGCGGCGTAGAACCAGCCGACGGCTTTGCCCGCGGGCTGCACGTTGGTGGGCACGTTGGTGGGAGGCCCCAACAAGGGATTGCTGCCCATCGAGGTTTTCACACTGAAAGTAAACATCATGTAGTCGTAAGGGATGCTCAACAGATCCAGACGAATCGTGTCGCCCTCCGATAGTTTGCTGCTCCGCACCATCCCCACCGGAATCTCCATGTTGTGCTCCAACATCTCCGGACCATTCACGTAATAGCCCGCATAGCCCGCCATCGGAATGGAAACGGCCCCTGTCAGGGTGTCATAACGAGGGTCGCCAGCCACCGTGAGATGCACCATATACACAATGGACGGGTCAGGAAGACTCTGAAAATAAGGATATAGCATATAAAGGGTGTCTCTCTGGGAAAAACCCTCGAACAAAGGATTCGTCTTCATCACCAGCGAATCGATGCACTCCACATTGTCGCTCATGAAACTCTCCGCCTTGAGATGCAGCCAGCCATCGGCTTCCCCTTCCTGCGGCACATCCACCAACAAGGTGTAAAGCGTGTTTTTGTGACCCGCGGCCAGGGGCGTGAGGTAATGTCCGGGAAGCTCCGGCTGCTCATAATACTCCACCGTGTCGATGCCGTCAGTGACCTGCACCCGGGCACCACTCACCATCCGCACATCCCCACTATGATAAAAATCGGCCGTATAGCTCAGAATCACCTCATGATGCTTAAGTTCATCGGTAAACGAGCCCTCCACCCCGATCAACGGGAGGCCTTCCTCCAAATCAATCTCAATGTCCTCTCTACAGGAAACAAGACTCACAAACACCAGTAAACCAAACAAATAAAGCAGTTTCCTCATGGCTTTCAGAATTTAAAATGATACGAAATGGAAGGAACCGTCGAGAAAAGGTACATCTTTTCCGTCTTGATACCGCCCTGCTCATCTTGCGAGAAGGTGACGGCCCAAGTGTTGTGATGGGCGTAGGCATTATATACCGAGACATTCAGTTCACTGTCCCATCGTTTCCATTTATGGTCGGGCAATTGCCAGGTCATGGAGAGGTCGAGGCGGTGATAGGCGGGATAACGGCTCTCGTTGCGGCTGCCGTTATAGACTGCGTAGGTGATGCCCCCCAACGTGTATTGCCCATAGGGATAGGTCACCGGCTGGCCCGTGTTGAAAATCCAGTTGGCCGCCACGCTCAGCCGGGGCGTGATTTCGTAGTTGGCCACGACGACGAAATTATGGGGACGGTCGTAAGGCGAGCGATATTCCTTTCCGAAGTTGATGCCCTCGATGGTGCGCAACGAGCGTGAATAGGTGTAAGAAATCCAACCTGTGAGCTTACCCGTGTTTTTGCGCACCAGTAGTTCCACCCCGAAAGAGCGTCCTTTACCGAATCGCAACTCACCATCGATCAACACATTGCCGTAAGTCATGGCGTTATCCTTGAAATCAATCACATGTGCAAGGTCTTTGTAATACACCTCCACGGAGGTCTCGATGGCGTCGTGATCGAAGTTCCTGAAGTAGCCCATGGCGAACTGGTCGCAACGTTGGGGTTTCACGTTGGGACTGATGGGAAACCAGACGTCGAAAGGCAGTCCGCCGGTAGCCGCCGAGGCCACCTGCACATATTGGAAGGTGCGCGAATAGGAAGCCTTGACCGACGACACCTCGTCGATGCGGAACATGGCCGCCAGGCGGGGTTCGGGATGGATCTCCGTGTGGAAGATCTCCCCTTTGCCGTAATGGAGGGTGTCTTTCACCTGATATTCCTCGTCGAACAGGTAGAAGTCCTCCGCGCCGATGTTTTGGAAGCAAGAGAGCCGCAGCCCATAGCGCATGGAGAACCTTGGGGTGATGGTGTGGTCGTGGGTGAAATACAAGGCATGTTCGAGGCCTTTTCGCTTGACCACGGTGAGACTATCGAGGTTCAGGTATTGCGCCAGAGCCCCGCCACGATCCTCCAGCTCGCCTTGGTCGAACGAGAGGAACGAGGAGGTGAAGCCGAATCGCGAGGTGTGGTTCTCGTTCCACAGCATGGCGAAATCGTATTTCAGTTCCGCACCCTCGGAGCCAGCACGCAGCGAAAAGTCGTAAGGGTCGAACCAGATGTCGATGTCATAGTTGTATCGGGTGCCTAACAAAGTAAGGTTGGAAGTGAGGCGTTTCCCGAAGATATGGTTCCACCGGAGGGTGGCGCTGGAGTTGCCGTAACCCAGGCCGAGCATGTCCACCATATCAAAACGGTCGCGGCCATGATACACCGAAGCGAAGAGACGGTTGTTGTCGTTGATACGCTGGGTGACTTTGGCGTTGAAGTCATAGAAATAGATGTTGGACCCTTCGGCTTCTTCCCCCAAGAAAGGAATCACCAGTCCGGCGTAGGTGGTTCTACCCGCCAGCAGCAGGGAGGTCTGTTGGTTGAAAGCGGGAGTCTCAAGCATCAATCGACTGGTAACCAAGCCTATGCCACCTTGTCCAGCGAGCTTCTTGGGCATCTCGTCCTTCACGGTCACATCGAGTACCGAGGAGAGGCGACCGCCGTAGTTAGCGGGGATGTCGCCTTTGTAGAGCGTGGCGTCTTTCACCACGTCATTGTTGAACACCGAGAAGAAGCCGAGGAAATGGGAAGCATTGTAAATCGGGGCGTCATCGAGGAGGATGAGGTTCTCGTCGGTGCCGCCGCCGCGCACGCTGAAACCCGAGGAGCCCTCGGAGGCAGCTTGAACGCCAGGCAACAGTTGTATGGTTTTTATCACATCAACTTCCCCCATGAGGGCAGGGATTTTCTTGATGGTGATCATGTCGAGGGTCTGCACGCTCATCGCCATGCGCGACACGTTTTCATCGCTTTTCTGGCTGGCGATTTCCACTTCGGTGAGGGTGGTGGCTTCAGGTTGGAGGCGCACGTTCAGCTGTTGTGGTTTGGCACCGACGACGACTTCTTTCACCAGGGTTTTATAGCCGACAAAGGAGAACTGCAAGGCATGGTTTCCGTAGGGAAGCTCCATTTTGAAGGTGCCTTTTGTGTCGGTGACCACGCCAATCTTGAGGGTTTCCTCATAGACTGCCACTCCAACAAGGGTTTCTCCCGAGTCAGCGTCACGCGCCACGCCAGTGACCACACCTTTTTGCTGTGCTGCAGTGCCAAGCCAGGCGAGGCAAAGGCAGCAAAGCAAACACCATGCTTTTTTCATAAAACGAAACCTTATCTTTTAGTATCGACCCGATAGGACTCGCTGTAACTCACTTCGTTGTTGACTTTGAACTTGGCGTAAGCCTTGAACCAGAATTTGGTATTGACGGTCAGGTTTGTCACCAAGCCGGAGAACTTCTGGAACTCGTTGATGTTGTTGCAGGCATAATAGCCATGGTATTGGCCTTCGTCAAAGCTGACCGCGTCGTTCAAGGGATCGCTGTCATCCACTTCTTTCCATATAAAGCCATACTCGTCGAGTTCTTGTTGTCCGAGGGGACCCACCATGCCTTCGAGGTAAGCCGCCGAGCTGGTTATCAAGCCTTCGTCGGGCTGGAACATCGTCACAGGCACTCCTTCCCAGGTGGTTTGGGGGATCTCGGCACCATAGTAGATGTTGCCGTTGTCGCTATTAATCTGCATGTAAGCCCTGAAGTAATACTCTGTGCCGGGTTCCAAGTCGGGGATACGGAGCTGGAACTGGTTGCCCCAGACCATGGAGCCGGGGCTGGCGTTATACACCGCGTCATTGATGGTCGCATTGTAGTGTTTGGCGACACAGAAGCCCAGCTTGTTGAGCAGCAGGCCATCGCCTTCCGACACGGGTCGTCCATAAACCACCGCGGAGTTGGAGCCGACGATCGTCACACGCTCGGTGAGGACCCTGATGTCGAAAAGTGCGAAATCAAGGGTATCGGTCCAAGCCGTCCGGTTCCAGACATTGGTGACGCGGGTCACGAAACGGCAGGTAACCTCATTGCCGAGGTCATGCGAGAAGGCGAACCTTTGGGTGACGAGTTCCCCCTCTTGGTGGGAATTCACGATGTCCACATCGGAGACGGAGTTGGCGTTTGTGTAGGCCAACGTCCAGGCGAACGGAGTGATGGAGTCAACCGGCACAGGGGCGCGCCAATGGTACCGGAGGGTTCCCAGACACCACACACGTCCTTCGTTCAAATAGGCAGTGTCGAGCCTCACAACGGGAGTGCTGATGGGAAGGGTCCTGAAACTACGGACATCGGAGCTATCCTTGCTGAAAAAGTCCTCCATCGTCATCATATAATTATAGTCACGGTCAGGCGTCAGTCCCCAAACCGTGTCTTTTTTATGGTAACTGGTTGTGAGTATGGTGTCATTCAAGACGGAAACCGAGTGCTCGTTCAGGGTGCCATCGCTCAATCCATAGTGCAAATCCAGCTTGTCGATCTGCATCTGGTCCGAGTTTTTGAGATTAATTTGCAGGTCATAGACGGCATAGTCCATGTTGCCGACCACCGAGCATTGAATCAATCCGTTATTTCCGGAAAAAATGGATGAGCCCGGCAAGGTGCCTTCAGGTTTCTGGCAGGAAAACATCGTCAGCAGGCAAATCGCCAGTGCGACAAGGCAATTAAGTTTCTTCATATTCCATGATTCTTTTAAAGGTGCAAAGATACTATCTTTTTGTGAACTACGCATAAAAATCACACAGATTTTGGATTGGGGCGATAGGGCATCCGGGCCATCTTCTCCACTTCGAGGGAGGGCTGCCCGAATTCCTCGGCCACCTTGCCAAGCAGCAGATACACTCCGTCGCCTTGGAACGGCCAGCTTTTCAGAACGGGAGGGAAATGCACCGTGTCGAACGCCTCGCCCTCGCAGTCGATAAAAGTGCCCAGCGCCATCAAATCGCCTTTGCAGGTGCGCACATACTTCACCGTCACCAGCTTGCCCAGCATCCGATAACGCTGTCCCACCCTTTGGAGCATCTGCGAGGCCATCAGCTCCCCCCGGAAACGGGTCTGCAACAGGTCGAACCAAGTCATCGTGACAGGAAAGCCATACAGCTCCAGCTCATCGTAGGCGTCCTCCAAATGGTCGGTCTTGAAATCAGGAAACTCAAACCGCTGATTCTCAACTTTAAACAGTGTCTCCGATTGTTCCTTCCTGGCTTGGCCCTTGTTCAGATGGGCCTGCCAAAGGAGCTCTGCCTTGGTCTTCCCCGTGAAGCCAAAGGCACCTCCCCGAATGAGCAACACCATCTGTTCCATCGTGAACGACACCCTGGCGATGAAGTCCTCCAAACCTCGATACGGTCCCCTCGCCTCCCGTTCCCTGACAAGCCGCTCCACAAAACCGCCGTCGACGCCTTGCAGATGCACGAATCCCATGAACACCGTCTTGCCTTCCAAGGAAGTGAGGTAGCGGCTCCGGTTGACGCAGGGCAGATGGATGGCGGCACCCATGCGCCGTGCCTCGTTCAAGTAAAACCAGGTTTGGTAATACCCTCCGAAGTTATTGATCACGGCCACCTGAAACTCGAGTGGGAAATGGCTTTTCAGGTAGAGGCTCTGGTAGCTCTCCACCGCATACGAAGCCGAATGGGCCTTGGAAAACGAATAGCCCGAAAACGACTCGATCTGCCTCCACAGCTCCTGCACCAAGGCATCGGGATAACCCTTTGCCTTGCAGTGGTCGAAAAAACGTTTTGTCACCTCCTCAAAGTCGGACTTGTCGCGCATCTTATGGCCCATCATACGGCGCAGCACGTCCGCATCGGCAAGGTCCAACCCGGCGAAATAATGCCCCACTTTGAGCACATCCTCCTGATAGACCAACACACCGTAGGTCTCGGAAAGCAGCTCCTTCAGCAACGGATGCTTGTAATCGACGGTTTCGGGATGATGAAATCGTTGGATGTACTCGCGCATCATGCCCGACCTAGCCACTCCGGGCCGGATGATGGAGCTGGCCGCCACCAAGGTGGTGTAATCGGAACAGCGCAGCTTGCGCAGCAGTCCCCGCATCGCCGGGCTCTCGATATAGAAACAGCCGCAGGTCTCGGCTTTGAGCAGTTGCTGCCGCACCAAGGGGTCCTCTTTGAATTTTCCCACTTGGTGAATATCGATAATGATACCACGTTGTTGCTGTATCATTTCAACGGATTCACGGATATGGGCGATGCCTCGTTGGCTGAGGATATCGAGTTTTTCAAAACCCATTTTCTCTGCCGTGTACATGTCGAACTGGGTGGTTGGAAAGCCTTTTGGCGGCAGGTCGAGGGCGGCGAAGCAGGTGACGGGGAGTTCGGTAATCAGCACGCCACCGGCATGGATGGAGCGTTGGCAGGGCAGGTCGTGGATGCGTTCCGCAATGCCGAGGAGATGTCGGCCCAGCTCGCTTTGTTGGGCGAAGGCTTCCGGGTGGCGTACCATCTGGTCGATTTCCCCTTTGGGGAGCCCATGCACTTTGCCCAGCTCGCGGAGCACCGAGCGGTCCTGAAACGTCACCTTGGCACCCAACAAGGCGGTATGCTCGCGGCCATGCCGTTTGAAGATGTAGTCGATCACGGAGTCGCGTTCCTTCCATGAAAAGTCGAGGTCGAAGTCGGGGGCACTGGTGCGCTTGGGGTTCAGGAACCTTTCAAAATATAAGTCCAGCTCTATAGGGTCCACATCGGTGATTTTCAAACAATAGGCCACCACGCTGTTGGCGCCGCTGCCCCGTCCCACATGGTAATAACCTTGTGCCATCGAGTAGCGGACGATATCCCAAGCGATGAGGAAATAGGCGCAGAAGTTCATCCGTTCGATGATGTCGAGTTCCTTCTCGATACGCCGGTAGGCCTCCTTGTTGGTCTGTCCATAGCGGTAGCACATCCCGTCGAAGGCCAGTTTGCGGAGCAGTTCCCGGTCGTCATAGACGTTACCGGTGAAGGTGCGTTTGTTTTTCACCGTCCGGTCGAGGTCGAACTCGCAGGCATCGAGCAGCTTTCCGGCGTTGTCGAGGAGTTGGGGATAGAGTGCGAAGGCGGCTTTGACCCTTTCGGGGGGCAGCAGGAGCTCGTCGGGTGCGGCGCAGGAGCGGGGGTCGAGGCGCGAGAGCAGTACGTTGTCGTCGATGGCTCGCAAGTTCTGGTGGATGCCATAGTCGTCGGCGGTGCCGAAGGTGACGGGTTGCAGGGCCACCATCTTGTCGAGCGAGGGGCAGGCGAACAGCTTGGTGAGCTGGGAGAAACGCACGCCGAGAAACGCATCTTCTCTCAGTTGTGCTGGTTTACGTTTCCCGAAGGGATAAATCACGAAGACCTGCTCCCAATCGGGTGCTGTTTCGGGATAAGGTTGTTTGGTGAGGTTGTGTTGTGTCAGAAACTCGTTCAGCTCCCGATACCCTTGGTTGTTTTTGGCGATGGCTGTATAAAGCAGCTCATGTCCGTTGCGGACCTCCACCCCCACGACAGGCCTGGCACCCTGTTTTTGGCAGGCGAAGGCGAAGTCGGGCACGCCCATGGTCGTGTTGATGTCGGTCAACACCAGCACAACATGTCCCAAATCCGAAGCCCTTTCCACGAGGGTCTCGACGGACATCGTGCCGTAGCACAGGCTATTATATGAATGGAGGGAAAGCATGGTAAACGGAAAACGGAGAACGGAAAACGGAAAACGGAAAACGGAGAACGGAAAACGGAAAACGGAGAACGGAAAACGGAGAACGGAGAACGGAAAACGGAGAACGGAAAACGGAGAACGGAGAACGGAAAACGGAGAACGGAGAACGGAAAACGGAGAACGGAAATCACCCGTAGGGTGACAGATGATTAGAAAAACCGGTGATGTACAGGAATCACCCGTAGGGTGAAAGATGATTAGAAAACGGCGATGAACGGGAATCACCCGTAGGGTGACAGATGATTAGAAAAACCGGTGATGTACAGGAATCACCCGTAGGGTGAAAGATGATTAGAAAACCGGCGGTGAACGGGAATCACCCGGAGGGTGAAAGATGGTTAGAAACCAGCGGTGAACGGGAATCACCCGGAGGGTGAAAGATGGTTGTGGAACGATGAATGGCGTTTTCCCCGAACCTCAATTTGATCTTGTCCAAAGCGGCGTAGAGCTGTGTGAGCTCCGCTTGGTCGTCGAAGAGGGTGAGCTGCGGGGCTCCGTTCACGAGGTCGCTGAGGCGCACCCCGATGAGGCGGATCATCATGCGCCGGTTATAGAGCCGGTCGAAGATGCCGTTGACGGTTTGTTGGATCAGGTGGTCGAAGGCGGTGTAGGGGATGCGTTGCTGCCTATCGTGCGTGTCGAAGTTGGCATAGCGAATCTTCACCGTCACGCAGCCTGTCAGCTTGCCTTGGGTGCGCAGGTCGAACCCGAGGCTCTCAACCATCCTCGACAGGCATTGTCGGATCGTTGCCACATCGATGGTATCCTGCTCGAAGGTGCGCTCCTTGCTGATCGACTTTCGTTCCTGGTAGGGACACACGGGGGAATTATCTTGGCCGTTTGCCTTTTTCCATATCACGAGGCCCGGCTTGCCGAAGGTCTGCTCGAGGGCCATGGGCGGCAGGTGTCGCAAGGTGCCGATGGTCTCCACCCCCATCGAGCGGAGCAGCAGGCAGGTCTTCTCCCCCACCATGGGGATTTTGCGCACCGGCAACGGGTCGAGGAAGTCATTAATATAAGGTATTGGCACCTGAAGTTCCCCATTAGGCTTGGCCTGGCCCGTGGCGATCTTGGCCACTGTCTTGTTTTCCGAGAGGCCGAACGAGATGGGCAGTCCCGTCTCGCGGATGATGCGATGCCGCAGTTCGTGCGACCACAGCCGGCAGTCGTGGAAACGGTCCATCCCTGTCAGGTCGAGGTAATGCTCGTCGATCGACATCTTTTCATACACGGGTGCGCTGTCGGCAATGACCTCCGTCACCAAACGTGAGTAACGGCTGTAGAGCTCCATGTCGCCCCGGATGAACACTGCCTGGGAGCAGAGTTGCCGCGCCAGACGCATAGGCATCGCCGAATGCACCCCAAACTTCCGCGCCTCGTAGCTGCACGTCGAGACCACCCCCCGGTCCGACATCCCGCCCACGATGACCGGTTTCCCGTCCAACGAGGGGTTCATCAAGCGCTCCACCGACACGAAAAACGTGTCCAAGTCCAAATGCAAAATTTTTCTTTCCATCTTTTTTTTCATTTTTTTCTTGACATGTCCGAATTTTTTGTAATTTTGACGAGTTTTTAATCAAAATCAACGACGTAAATTTAATCATATTTTTTTAATCCGCCACAAAAAAATTCTTACTTCTTTCTTCTTCCTTCTAAATTCTTAAAAAATGTATTTCAATTCAAACATAAAATTTTTGCGCAAGCATCGGGGCCGCACCCAAGATGATGTGGCTTTCTCGCTGAATATGAAGCGATCCACCCTCAGTGGCTACGAGAACGGGGTGGCCGAGCCCAACATTGAGGCTTTGGTAGCCTTTTCAAAATATTTCAACATTGCTATTGACACTTTGGTGAAAGTCGATCTCAGCACCTTCAGCGAGGGGCAGCTCTCGCAGCTGGAGCGGGGGTTCGACGCCCATCTGAAGGGGGGCAACCTGCGGGTGTTGGCCACCACGGTATCACCCGACAACTACGACAACATCGAGTTGGTGACCGAGAAGGCCAAGGCGGGGTATGCCACCGGCTTTGCCGACCCCGAGTATATCAAGGTGTTGCCCACCTTCTCGATGCCTTTCCTTTCCCGGGAGCGCAAGTACCGCACTTTCCAGATCAGTGGCGACTCGATGTTGCCCATCCCCGACGGTTCCTACGTCACCGGTGAGTACGTCCTCGACTGGACGTACATCCGCAACGGGCAGCCTTACATCATCCTCACCCAGGACGACGGCATCGTGTTCAAGATTGCCGAGAACAAAATCGAGGACGAGGGCAAGCTCACCTTGAGCTCGCTCAACCCACTCTACCACCCTTACGACCTGGCTGCCTCCGACATCAAGGAGGTGTGGAAGTTTGTGCATTACATCAGTGCCCAGATGCCCGAGCGGCAGGAGAACCGTCTCCGCGAGGAGGAGTTGGTCCGCACGGTGCGGGAGCTACAGCAAAAAGTCGAGGAGATCCAGCTCAAACTTAACCTATAAGTCCCACTCCGCACCGACAGCTTTTCCATTTTCGTCTTCAGCCGGACGCTGAAAGCGTCCCCGCTCAGTAACCGCAGCGTCCGCAGGACCTGCGGTGCCCCCCCAAAAAAACCTGACGACGCACCTGTGGCGGTGCCTGCGGTGCCCTAGCATGACAGTAAAAAAAATGTGAAATCGAAAAAGAATAAAGACTACCTTTGAGGCTCCAAACAAAGCTTTGCATCATGAGTCCAAAACGACTACTCCTCTGCCTTGCCTTAACCGTCAGTGTATCCTGCTGGGCGCAAAACACCCATATCCTCCCCACCCCACAACAAGTGAAATGGGAGGAAGGGTATTTCATCTGGAATGAAAAACGCATCGAAATCAAACTGGTGGCGCACCTTGATGTACCTCGAAACGAAGACCAAGCCTACCGACTGACCATCACCCCGAAAAAGGTATTGATGGAAGCCACCTCGGAGACCGGACTCTTTTACGCCGAGCAGAGCCTGAAGCAGCTGCACCGCTATGCCACACTCACCGAGAATGGCGAGGCCCTCCCCTGCATGACCCTCCTCGACTGGCCCGACTTCAAACTCCGTGGCTGGCAGGACGACATCAGCCGGGGTCCCATCGTCACCATGGAGTACCTGAAACAGCTGATTCCACAGCTGGCCGAATGCAAAGTCAACGCCTTCTCGCTCTACACCGAACACACCTTCCGCACCCAAAGCCATCCCGACATCGCCCCCGCCGACGCCTTCACCGCCGAGGAAATCAAGGAGTTGGACGCTTTCTGCAAACAATATCACATCGAGCTCATCGGCAACCAACAGTGCTTCGCCCACTTCGAGGAAATTCTCAAGAACCCCTTCTACGAACCCCTCGCCGACGCCCCCGACAACCTCAACCCAGGCCTCGAAGCCACCTACGAGTTGCTGGACGACCTGATCCGCGAGGAAACCGAAGCCTATTCCTCCCCGCTATTTAACATCAACTGCGACGAAACGGAGAGCCTTGGCAGCGGCAAAGCGAAGGCCTATGTGGATTCCGTGGGAAGCACCACCGCCTATTACCGGCACCTCAACCGCGTGAACGACATCGTGAAACGCCACGGCAAACGTGCCATGATGTGGGGCGACATCGCCGACCAGCACCCCGAGATTCTCCAGAACCTCGACAAGGACCTCATCCTGCTCGCCTGGAGCTACGCGGGCCGCGACAGCTATGACGAATTCCTGCAACCCTACCTGGCATCCGGCCACGAGTTCATCGTCTGTCCCGGCGTCAGCCTCTCGTCGAGGGTATGGCCTTACCAAACCGACTATGCCTCCAACATCCCCCACCTCTGCCGCGACGGCTTCCGCAAAGGAGCCTTCGGCGTGCTGAACACCTGCTGGGACGACTTTGGCGAGTCGCTCATCAACAGCGCCCTCTACGGCCTCGCTCTCGGCGCCGAGATGAGCTGGAACCCTCTCAAAAACACAGAAATAACAAAAGCCGATCACGAAGAAAAACAACGTGAGATCCCCAAAAATTTCTCTATTCATTTTCTCGGTGACCCCGATCCCGTTGCCCCCATCTGTCAAGCCCTGGACGCCGTCGCCCGCCTATCCGAGCTCAACGACATCGGAAGGTTCAGCGTGATGTGGGAACCCATGACGCCTTTCTATCCATCCCAAGTCGGCGACAGCATGAATGCCTTTTACCAAAGCCTACTGGATGAGGAACTGCACTACGGTTCGCACCAACTCGGCACCGAGTACTTCCTGCGTCGCTACAGACCCAATGTCCAAAGGAACGCCGGCATCATCGACAACGCCCTCTATGCCCTCCATCGTATCGAATGGTGCCTCCGCCGAAACATTGCGCGATGCCAACTTCACAAGACTTTACTGAATCCCTCCCAAGCGAACATACAGGAATCCAAACGTCAGATAGACAGCCTTTTGAAAAACTTGCATCAGCTGAAATGCGAATATATCAAAGTATGGGAGCAAGAAAGCAGACCCTGTTGGCTGGAAGTCAACATGAACAAATACGATGCGGTTGTGAGGGAACTGCGCGCCCTGCCCTACCTGCCTTTCATCGACGCCGGAGCCGATGAGGACGGCAAGGTGGTGGTGACCCTACGCACCGTCTATGGCGACCAGCCCATCCATTACACCCTCGACGGCAAGGAAGTCACCCCGAGCGACCCCGTTTACGGACATCCCCTCACCCTTGAGCACTCCTGCCTGGTCAAGGCATGTTGCTTCGACGAGCGAGGACGCGCCGTCAATGCCGAGCGCTATTTCGTCTATCACAAAGGCATGGGGAAGCTGAAAGCCCTGAACAGCGTCCCTGGCAACTACCGGCCCGAATACTCCGGAGGCGGTAACAACGCCCTGATTGACGGACACTTGGGAGGCGACGATTACAAGGATGGCCATTGGCAAGGCTTTTACGGGGTGGATGCCGACGTGGAGCTGGATTTCAAAAAACCAGAGACTCTCCACGAGATCCAGATCGGCTTCTTGGTGAACGCCCACGACTGGATCCTTCGGCCCAATGAAGTGGCGGTGTATGTCTCCGACAACGGCAAAGACTATCGGCTGCTGAAGCGGCATTTCCTCCAAACCGAGGTGGGGCATTCAGGCAACTTCACGTTCAGGGAATCCATTTTTATGGAAAAATTGGCAACTCGATACCTTCGCATCGTGGTGAAGAACCCTGGGAAGATCCCGGAGGGACTGCCTGGATACGGCTATGACTCTTGGATTTTCATGGATGAGATGATGGTTCAATAAGGGAAGCTATTAATTAAATAAGGTGTAACTTGTGGAAAAATAGGAATATGACAATTTTTCCACTTTTTTTATTTCATTTTTTTAAAAAAAAGCTTGACAATTAAAAATAACGTTGTATCTTTGCCGATGATTTGATCAAATCCAGATTTATACATCCACTTAAAACTATCAACGTTATGAAGAACCATTTTTTAAGCATCGCAACATTATGTTGTGCGGCGTTTGTCCTGGGAGCTTGCAGCAAGGACAAGGCCATTGAAACGAACACTGACGTCGTGGTTGTTCAAGGGAACGACCCCATCGAAAGGCTCCGGACTTTTCGCAAACAGATGGAGGAGGTGAAGGCCCATCCAGACGCCAAGAGCGAGGTGACCCTATCGCTCGAAGAGGCGTTGTGGGACATTGAGAACACTTTCAACCTCACCTACACCGACGCGGAGCATTATTATTCGCAGATCACCGAGCACCAGTTCAGCCTTTACCTGCCCGTTGACGAGCAGGAGCAGGTGTCGGTGTATGATGCCGTGAGTCTTTATTCGGAGACGGTGGAGCAGGCGCGAGAAGCTGTTGACAGCCGTTCCAACCGGGAGTTTATCACCTTGAGCATCAGCAGTACAGAAGTCGTCAACGGCACAGTGCGGGTCGATTTCACCGGCAAAGTCGGCGAGCGCACCGCTTACAACCCGCCACAATGCCACCTCGACGGGCCGTTTGGCCCCGACGACAACTGGATGTTTGCCGCTCCCTTAGGGAAATGCGACGACCCCGACATCCCCTCCGGCGCCGACGAGCAGCTGCAAGAAAAACTGTTCGACACCCTCATCGGCATCCTCCCCGATGCCAACCCGGGCTACCGAAACATCTATGTCAACCGTGTCGTGTTCATGTTCGACGGAACCAACGTGCCAGGCATCTATTACAACACCGACATGGATCATCTGTGCATCACCAACGGGTTCATGAACGACCACTTCCATGCGGAATACCAAATGATTGCCTACACCATCCCCGAGCTGTACCACCTGACGGGCTACAGCCCACTCTCCATCGAGGTCAAAGGGGAGATTACCGACGACCAAAACGCCGTGACCCACAAAAACACCATTTATTACGGACAACGGCTGCAAGTCAAGACCGATGAATTTGGAGAAGTGAATGCCTTATGAAACAACGTGCCATAATAGGGTTGCTCTGCCTGCTGTGCAGTCCGCTGTTCGCTCAGCATTGGGTCATCGACTACGAAGGGGTCCCTTCGGGGGTCACCGCGTTCGCTGACGCCGTGATGGACGAGGAGGGGGTCACCTTCCTGGTCGGCCAGGAAGGAGAGAGCCACGAAAAGCCGGAGACCCTCGTCATGCGCGTCGAGCCTGACGGGGAGCATGTCGAGTACCTGCACCACAAGGCAGGATGCTACACCAAAGCCACCTGCATCCTTGAGTTGCAAGACCACCGCCTCTTCATCGCGGGCAACTGCCAAGGTCCCAACGACGACTCTGTCATGGTGCTCATCCTCGACAAACAACTCAACCTGATTCACGAAAGGTATTACCCCAAAGAAGTAGAGGCACTGTCGTTCGGCAAATGCCAGGCCGCCCTCGATACCCACGGCCAAGTCATCGTCGCCTCGTCGGTGCGACAAAGCACCCCCTATCCTTACTATGAAAACCACGGTGTGTTCTTCAAATTCGACACAGAAGGCCGGCTTGTCAGCCACCGTTACCTCATCGAAGACTATCCCAATCCCTTGTTCTACTTCAGCCAGTTCCACCTGCGCCAGATGTGGTACCGCGACGATGAGACCCTCCTGTGTCTGGCACCAGGGTACGGCGGTGTCATGTCGTTCATCACCTTCGATTCGGCCTTCAACTACATCGAGGAGCACCCTCTTTACCAGGAAAACGGCGGCCATCTCGACGTGTTGTGCGATGACTGTTACACCGATTACTGGTTCAATGAAGACGAGGCACTGGTGTTCAGCAGCAATTGCGACGGGGAACACAGCGAGTTGCGGGTGGCGCACGTCAACACCCAGGGTGAATTTCTCCAGTACCTGCCCCTCCATGTACGCCCCGACACCCTCGACGAGGTAGCCAACCGCCGCTGCATGGCCGCAGTCAACGACAGCACCTTCTACTTCAGTTTCTATTACCATCGCTACCCATACGACCCAGGCGTGGCCTGCGTGTATCTGCTCAACGACCGGCTTGACATCGTAGGCAGGCATCTCGACGATGACGTTCCCTGCTACCGGTCGAAGCTCATCCTGCCCACCCCCGACGGGGGATGCCTCGCCGTCAACGGCCTCTGCAACTGCGTGTATGTCGTGCATGAGGAGCATCCTTACCTGCACCGGCTCTCACGCGACGACTTCGAGACCGTCGTATGGTCAGTGTCCGACAAAGATTCCGGTCCGGCAACAGGTCTATCCTACCCCAACCCGACCAACCATTTGCTCCACATCCCCCTCGACCTGACTGAGAGCGACGAGCTGCGTTGCCAAGTGGTGGACCTCTTGGGAAGGATTGTCTCCGACCAACGGATTGGCCCTTCCAAAGGCACGTTGCACCTCAATGTGGCCCATCTGCGACCCGGAACCTATCAATACCGTATTTACACACCCTCCCAAACCCTCCTCACCGAGCGGTTCATCAAACAGTAAACGCTATTCATCCTTCCATAAAAGTGGCTTGAGCCAGTCCGCTTAGCAATGCTTTTTGGACTGGCTTCCGGCCACACCATCCAAAAACATTGCTACTATTTTTTATTAACATCTTGAAAATCTGATTATTATGAAAAGAATTGAAAAACACTCCATCCTTTTGGGACTCCTATTAATGATGGGTCTCACCTCCCAAGCGCAGAACGGCTGCGTGCAATGCAACGGCAGCTCCGCCACCGGCAACAATGCCTCGGCCATCGGCTACAACACCACCGCTTCGGGCAACAACGCCTTCGCGGGCGGCTACGGGTCCCAAGCCTCCGGCAGCAACAGCTTCGCCTTCGGCTACAACAGCCAAGCCACCCAAAACACCAACTTTGCCATCGGCAACACCGCACAAGCCACCGGCATCGGCAGCGCCGCCCTAGGAACCAATGTCAAAGCCAGCGCCCAAAACTCCTTTGCCATCGGCGCAGGCACCACCACCAGCTATCCACTTACCAACAACACCCCCTACAGCATCGCGCTCGGCGTCAACAGCAACAAACCTACCTTGCTCATCACCAAGGCCATGAACAACAACTACACCGGCAAAGTGGCCATCGGACAGGTAACCTCGCCCCAAACCAAGCTGCACATCAAAGCCGACAGCAACGAGGACGCGGGGCTGTTTCTCGAACCTACCAACAAAAACACCAAAAAAGCCTTCCTTCAACTGTACGACGCCAACCACACCATCACTGTGGGAAAATCAGCCTCCATGGACATCAACGCCGGTGACGGGAGCGTCAACCTCATGGGCGAACACTATTGCTTCGGCAGCGCCAATGGCAACAGAGCCCGACTCTACACCGACGGCAACGCCGCCCTCTACTACAACGTGAAACGCGATAAAAGTACCGAGCTACGCGAACACAACGGCCCTGCCTTTGCCATCGACTTCGCCGAAAACGCCCTGCGCTTCCGGGTCGCCAAACACCAAGACCCGCGCGGTTCCGAAATCACCAACTGGACCGCCCCCCTCCAAATCAGCACCGAAGGCGACATTGGCATGAACGGCACCATCGGCATGAACGGCGACATCGGCATGGAAGGAAACATCGGCCTCAACGGCACCATCGGCATGGAAGGAAACATCGGCCTCAATGGCCAGATCTCTCTCTCTGGAAAGATAGGCATCAACACAGACCGTGTGCTCAACGACTACGCCCTCGCCGTCAATGGCGGCATCATCACCACCAAAGTATTCGTCAAAGAAGTGAACCACTGGCCCGACCATGTGTTCTCCGAACATTATTCCTTGCCAAGACTGGAGGAGCTCAAGTCGTATCTGAGACAACACCGGCACCTCCCCGGCGTCCCTTCCGAAGAGGAAGTGGTCCAAAACGGTTATGACCTCCAAGAGATGCAGTTCATCATGATGGAAAAAATCGAAGAGATGACCCTTTACCTCCTGCAACTGCAAGAGGAGATCGACAGTCTGAAAGCCCGGCAACCGCAAGACAACAAAAACGTCAGGTTCTCCTACGACGAGAACGGCAACCGCGTCGCACGGTATTTCGAGTTCAAGAAGATGGACGGTCCGCAACAAGACCCGAAGTCCCACGGGGACGGCACCTACGAGCTCTTCCCCAACCCCACCCCGGGGCAGTTCTCCCTCGTCTTGAAAGACGCGAAAAAAGACACCCGCCTTCACGCCAAGCTCCTGAGTCCGTCAGGAACCGTCCTCGAAGAGAGAGAGATCACCGAAACGAGAACCATCTTCGACCTGTCACGACAAGCCGACGGGATGTACCTGCTGGAGACCGACGGACCCGATGGACAACAGACCTGGAAAGTAATCAAGAGACAGCCTTAAAGAAAGGGACCACGCCATGAAACCATTTCTCACTTTGACCGCGATTCTTCTGGCGTGCCTCAGCGCACAGGCCGACATCAGTTACACCTTCTCCACCACCTTCCCCAACAACAAGGACTACCATTACACCGCCAACAGCCACATCATCCTGGCCCCCGGGTTCAAGTCGCAACCCATCAACGGCCACGAAGTCATGTTTGACATCGACAGCTACGGAGTGTTCCCTCCAGCGCTTGGGGAGCTTGGCGGGCCGAATCCGGGCGACAAAGGCGTCGTCGGCAGCATTGAAGGCAAACTCGACGTCGGGACGCTGGGCGCCGCCACCTACACCATCCCCCTCCAAGTCCCCGAAGGACTGGGAGGCCTCAAACCTAACCTGAGCCTCTGCTATAACAGCCAGGGAAAGAACGGCCTTTTGGGCTGGGGATGGGACCTCGCCGGCCTCTCCGCCATCACCAGGACGGGGAAAAGCCTCTACTACGACAGCTACGTCACCCCTGTCAACTACAACACCGACCGGTTCCTCCTCGACGGACAGCACCTCCTGCAAGTCGGAGGTGGCTCATACGGAAACAACAACGTCAGCTACCGTACCGAGGAAGACGCCTTGAGCAACATCACCTCCTACACGGAAAGCGGCACCAACGGCACCGCCTACTTCATCGTTCGCACCTCCGACGGACACACCCTGTACTATGGCAACACATCAGACTCCAAAGCCTTGAAAAACAGCAGCAACAACATTGGAGCCTGGCTGCTCAAACGCGTCGAGGACCAATATGGCAATCTCATGGAATACCATTACCAGCAAAGCGCCAACTCGTACCAGCTCCAAAAGATCACCTATTCCGGAAACAACAACGACAACATTGCCCCCTGTTTCAGCGTAGAATTCCAATACGAGACCCGCGACGACCGTGAGCTGAGCTACGTGGGAAGCACCCTATACGAGAAAAAAGACCTACTCACCCGCATCTCCATCAAAAACAACAACGTGGAGATGTACGCTTACCAGTTCCAATACAAGAAACCCAACCCCGGCAACGGCTACTCCTACCACCTCCTGCAAGAGATCACCTTCTCCGCGGGCGACCGGCATTACAACCCAACCCGCATCCAATGGGGTGGCAACAACTACCCTGTCACCAACAGCGCCAATGTGAAGATGGACGTCACCACCACTGGAACCTACGCCAACTTCCTCAACGCCGTCAAATTCAGCGGCGACTTCAACGGCGACGGCTACACCGACGTCATCGCCACAAGGCCCAACGCCGATGGTTCCCACACCACCGCCGAACTCTACCTGAACCGGGGTGTGACCGACAAGCTGAGCTTCGAGTACCTCCGTTCCTTCTCCCTGAACCAAAACGTCAGCTGGATCTATGTGGGCGACTTCGACGGCAACGGCATGGACGACTTCCTGATGGCCTACCGCATCCGCAATCCGATTCCCTTCCCCGACAGGATGAGCACGGAACTTTACCTGAGCCGAACCACCGCCGCCGGCGACCTCGCCTTCAACCACTACCAAACCCCTTTCTACAACATCCCTTCCTCCATGCATGAAACGCTGCTCATCGGCAGCTTCTTCGTCCCCGGCCAGGATGTATTCCTAATCCAGTCTGTCAACGAGGGCATCGGAGGAATGCGAAACAGCATGCTGTTCGAGTACGACCCCCAAATCGATGACATCGTCATGACCACCTTAACGGGACATCTTGACGCAAACCGTTTCTTCCCCGCCGACTACAACGGCGACGGCCTCACGGAGATCCTCTACAAAAAAGAGAACGGCAACACCGCCATCGTGCGACTGTCCAAGACCGGCGGGACTCCCCACTACCAAGAACTGTACAACAAGGCGACGCTCTCCTGGGACGACTGTTTCCCAGGCGACTTCAACGGCGACGGTCTCGCAGACGTGCTGCTCTATAAGGATAATGCTCTCGCCCCCTGGGAAATCCATCTCTCCAGCACCTTGGGACTCACCAACACCGCCTATCCCCTTCCCAGCACCTTCCCTTACACCTCTTTGGGAGACTATCTTTTTTCACTCGACAACCCCCACCACACCTCACAATTTGTTAAGGTGGGTGATTTCGACGGCAATGGCTGCGCCGACCTGGCACTGTATCACGAAAACAAATTCCATGTCTATTACGGCCCTATCAGGAGTTCCGGCACCAACGCCCCTTTCGCCAACCACCAGCAAATCAGCTCCAACACCTTCGGTTTCTATGACAACATGGGGCTCTGCCTCGGCAACTTCCTCGGACAAGAATACGCCTCCTTCCTTGGAGGCAACACCCTGTCGCGCATCCCGGCCATGACCTGGCGGCACGAAGTCAAAACCCTCACCGATGGAATGGGACGAGCCACCGCCCTGCAATACGACTATCTCATGCCCAACCCCAGGCAACCCTCCGAGGACGACTTCTACCTCAACACCAGCGTCAACTCTAATTCTCAAAGAAACCTCTATTGCACTTATGTCCCCCTCCGAGCCCTGCGGCAAACCAGCACCACCAACGTCTCCGGCAAAAGCGTCGTACACCGCTGCCAATACGAAGGCGCCATCGTACACCGACGGGGGAAAGGCTTCATCGGATTCAGCAAAACCCGACAGCTCGACTACATCAACAACGAACTTCAACAAACCACCGTCCGAGAATACAGCTGCGAACCATGGTGTAACAACATCCTCATGGCACTGACCCGAGAAAAAGTGTATGACTTCGACCAGCACTTGATGGCCCAATCCACCTACGACATCAGCGTGTTCACCCACAAATACAACGAAAGGGTCTATATCCTCCTGGCCGACAAAACCAAAGAGGATTACGACCCCCTGAATCCCAACCGACTACTAAAGAGAGAGATCCAGAAAAGCACCGTCAACAACTATTGCTCGCAAATCTACGAATACGACAATGTCCTCTCCGTAATCTCCACCGAATTGGGAATCACCGACAATGTGCAACACCATCTCCCCTCCCATTGTGAATTCCAAAAAACCGTCACTACCAGCTATGCGCCCAACGACCTGACCCGATGGCTCATCAACAAGCCCCTCGCCACCTCCACCCGTTTCCACCGCGAAGGCGACTACGAGGATGTCGTCAACCTCAAGGTCTATACCTACAATCTCGAGCAGCCTTTCCAAATCCAGGCCATCACCGACTACCCCAACGACGGCAGCTTGCTGTATGACCCCCTCATCACCCGGACTGAGTACGAGTACGACCTCGTGGGAAACATCATCTCACAAACCATCATCACCCCCAACGACAATCTGGAGGAACGGCGCGAGACCTATTCCTACAGTAAGGAGTACGGACGCCTCAAGCTCACCAAACAGACCAACGCCATGGGACATACCACCACCTACACCTACGACCCGGTCTATGGCCATTGCCTCACCGTCACCGACCACAACGGTTTGGTGACCCAACATGAACGCGATCCGCTCGGCAGCGATTTCACCACCCACTACCCCGACGGCACCGTCTCCCATACCGCGCTTCGCTGGGATGAAAAGGATTATCTGCAATGGGAAAAGAAAACCGGGCAACCCACCAAGATCACCCTGTACGCTCCCACTGGGGATGTGCTGAAAACCACCGGCTACGACCTGGAAGGAAACCCTGTGTCCTCCACCGTGGAGTACGACGACCTCGGCAGAGAAGTGAAAAAATCCCTGCCCCACAAGGAAGGCGACCCCGAGTCCTTCATCCATTATGCCTATTCCTCACACCACCAACTGTCGCAAATCATCCATGCCGACGGTTCCTACGAAAGCCTGCATTATGACGGCAACCAAAAAAGCGTCACCTACCACACCCGCGACGAGCACACCCAAACCGAAACAAAGACCTTCAATGCCATGGGTTGGCTCGTCACAAGCACCGACGCCCACGGAACCAGCGTCGTCTATGACTACTACGCCGACGGCAAACCCCGATGGTCCCAAATCGAAGGCCTCCCCGAAACACGTGTCGAGATGACCTACGACAACCTGCGCAACCGTGTCTCCCTCATCGACCCCAACTACGGCACCACCTCCTACCAATACAACGCCTTCAAGGAACTCGTCCGACAGGTAAGCCCGAAGCAGGACCAAACCGACTACACGTACGACAAGATCGGCAACAAGGTGCGATGTGTCGAGACCGACCACCAAACCGGCAGTGTGTCCACCACTACCTGGACCTACAGCAACCAGCCGAGAAGACTCGGACTCCTCGAGAAAATCACCTCGGAGCACCAGACCGTCCTCTACGAGTACGACGACTTGCTGCGGCTGACAAAGACCACCGACCGCTGTTTCGGCGCTGACCATGTCACGTCCTACACCTATGACAAGGCCTCAAGGAACCTTGAGACCACCTACCCCTCCGGCTATACCATCCGCCACTGCTACAGCTCAGAGGGCGTGATGAGAGCCATTTACGACGAGCATTCCAACCTGCTTTGGAAAGCCAACGCCGCCAACAGTCTGGGACAGCCCCTGCAATGCACTTACGGCAACGGACTGGTCACCCAATACGAGTACGACCCCAACACCCAACGACTCCTCGGCATCCATACCCAGTCCGACATCGCCACCGTCCAGGACGAGCGCTACGAGTACGACGACTTTGCCAACATGACCCGGCGCACCAATACCAAAAACGCTTGGGATGAGCGTTTCACCTACGACCCGCTGAACCGCCTGACCTCCGTTACCGACCCCGAAGGAACCAGCGAGTTCCATTATGACCCGCTTGGCAGGATGACCGGAAAGACCCTGCACGGAACAACGGTCTTCTCCAACGCCGACTACTCAGGCCAACGACCCTACGCTCTCAAGGCCGCCGACACCCACGACGGGGTCTTCCCCGAAGACCGCATGAACCTCTCGTTCACCTCTTTCGACAAAGTCGCCACCATCACGGAGGGCAACACCAACATCAGTTTCGTGTATGGGTTCGACCATCAACGCATCCAAATGACCGAGAGGTTCCAAGGAACCATCCGTGAAAAACGCTACGTGGACCATGGCGAGATCATCAACCCCAACGGAAGCCATCCCATCGTCAGGACCTTCCTATACAACCCTTCGGGAGTCTTTGCCATAGTGGAGACCGTTGACGGGGTGACAAGCCTCCATTACATCCACAAGGACCACCTCGGCAGCTGGACCGTCGTCACCGACGAGCGCGGGACCATTGAACAAGAGAACCATTTCGACGCATGGGGACTCCTCGAAAGCGAAGGTCCCTTGATGTTCGACCGCGGCTATACCGGTCACGAACACCTCATGTCGGTGGGGCTGGTCAACATGAACGGGCGACTGTACGACCCGCTCACCTCCTCGATGCTCAGTCCTGACAATAACATTCAGATGCCCGACTGTACGCAGAACTTCAACCGTTACGCCTACTGTCTCAACAATCCTTTGTCTTACACCGATCCCGACGGGCAGTCGTTCATCTCCGTCGCGCTGCACTTCTACCTGCTCTATTGCACCAACTTTGGTTATGAGCTCCAGAAATGGACCCAATTCTTCGCATTTCACATCGACCTCCATCTCTCCTCACAGCAGATCGGCGTTGGTTTCGATGTATCTTTGGGAGCCCCAAAATCGTGGAATCTCAGCTGGAGGTGCCATTTCGGAGTCACATACTATTGGAGGTTTTACGATAACAGCTATTCCGGATGGGAGATTAGAGGGGGTGCGGAGTATTACTTCATGGGTTGTGCGGGTATCTCTTCAACCACCTTCTGGACGAAGCAAGACAAGCAGACCACCAACTCCATCATTATCGGTGGCAAGCTGGCACAATGCACCTACGAGAACGACTACATGTTCAACATTACCAAGGAGCTGCCGGGGGTAGTCGCTGCCGACAATGGCGACCGGTTCCGCACCGCTGCGGCGAAAATCCGCGTCGGTCCGCTTTATGTGGGGATAAACATCTTCACGGGTGACCCAGGGTTGAAACATGAGGACCGTAAGACGGAATTCGATGCCAACGGGCGGGAGACCTACGTGATCAACGACAATGGCGACGACCCAGACCAATTCCGTGCAGGACTGATCTACATCGGTGCCGGACCGTTCAGATACGGCTACAACAGCGAGAAGATCCGTCATTCCCTCCAAAACCGTTTTGCCCACGATTTCCTTTGCGGTGGCGACACCCCTTACTTCAAGGTGCTAGACCGTCCCGGCCAACATTACTTCTATTTCGGTACCGAGACAGGAGGAACGCTTTGGTAAACGGGAAAAATGGTTGTGAGGACACAGTCATGAAGCGAAAACGTCGATGGGACGGAAACGTCGATACGGCGGAAACGTCTATGGGGGCGGACACACAGGTCCGCCCCTACGGCGAAAAATCAACCATCATTACGCTGTTGGGGCGGACCCACGTGTCCGCCCTAATCATCTTTCACCCTACGGGTGATTCCTAAACGGGATTATCTCGGGGCTAACCATCTTTCACCCTACGGGTGACCCGTCTTTCGGAATGCGGAATAAACCTGTACGAGCATTTTATTCCGCATTCCGCATTCCGAATTCCGCATTTAAACCAATCCCCTACGGGTGACCCTTCTTTCGGAATGCGGGATAAACCTATACGAGCATTGTATTCCGCATTCCGAATTCCGCATTTAAACCAATCCCCTACGGGTGACCCGTCTTTCGGAATGCGGGATAAACCTATACGAGCATTGTATTCCGCATTCCGAATTCCGAATTCCGCATTTAAACCAATCCCCTACGGGTGACCAGTCTTTCGGAATGCGGAATAAACCTGTACGGGCATTTTATTCCGCATTCCGCATTTCGCATTTCGCATTCCGCATTCCGCTGTTGGCGACCCTGACATATACGTAGCCATGACCGGGCAACAGCGTGCTGAGGGTGCCAACCCAGACACCGTTACCCTCGCCATCCACCTCGTAGCGCGCGAAACCCTCGTCAAAGGAGTTGATCAGGTCACCCTCCATGGGGACAAAGCCTTCGCGAGTGAGACCTTCGGGAATAAGGAGATCAGGAACAGGGCCACCGGAGGTGAGGACATCAAGAGCCTCCGCTATCGAGGCAGGCTCCGCGCCGATGTAACCAAAACCGTTGAAACCCGGGGTGAAGGTGAGGATCACAGGAGATGGAACAAAACCGGAAAGGTTGAAAGCGCAACCCTCCGCAAGCTCTATTTTGACCTTGTACATCTGACCCAACTCAAGGCTTTCCACCGGACCATTTGCCAAGGTGGTGATGCTATAGTTATCAGCGCCCACCGCCGTCACAAGGGCGGCCTCGAGATCCGCCAAGGTGGCATCCACCGTCGGAGCCCACCAGTTCCAGCCTTGGACTAAGTTCACAGTCTGGACAACCGTCGCGGGCTCGAAGTTCGCCACCAGGTTTCTGTCGCCCTCCACCACAAAACTGATGGTCGCCTCGGTGCCGACCACATTCCCGTCCTCTGTCCAGTGAACGAAATTGTAGTCCTCGTTGGCCGTGGCGGTCAGTGTGCAAGTCTCGCCTTCGTAGAAGATTTCTTCACCATTGAAGGCAGCTACCGGGTCTTCAATCACACCGCCTTCAGCAGGCGAAGCGACGGCGGAAATGGTATATGACACAACGGGGCAATCCCCTTCCACGTAGAAGTGAATGTTGTTTTGGGCATTGGTGCTGAGCGCGAAAGAGCCGTTGTTATAATACAAATAATAGTTGGTGGTTGAGCTCCCTCCCATACCACCACCTCCACTCGATGCAGACACATAGATGCCGTTGCCGTTGATATACCATCTACCATTAGATTGCTGGTAAGAGCTCCAAGTAAGGCTGCTGCCTTGATTGCTTTTTGCCAAATAGCGGTTGTTGTAACTGATGTAATACTGACCATTATTACCATTCGCTGTTAAAGTAACCTTCGGAAGGATCTCTTGCGCCGAGAACCCGTTGTCAGTGAGGGTCACAGTAACCGAGGTGGAAGTCACAATACTGGAATTGTTATGCGTGGGCATTACCAAGGTGGTACCGTTGAGATAACCCATGACGTATTGACCAGTGGACACGGAACTCACTTGCTCATAGCAGGATGCGGAGGTGGCCCAGCCGTAGGTGGCGGTGGCCAAAGGCCCGATGCCGCAGCCCTCGTTTTCGGGATCGTCGTAGGTGAAGGCCTTCACCGTGACGGCTTCGTTGAATCGCAGCGTGATGGGCGAAATGCCGTGAGCAGAGGTCATGGTAGGCTCAGTGCCGTCGGTGGTGTAATAGATGGGAAGACCCGCAATGCTGCTGGTAAGCGTCACCGTCCTGTTGCCAGGGGTGAGCGCCGTGCCGCTCTCGGGTGAGAAACTCACCGTAGCAGCCGACGAACTGGTGGTCTTACGATATAGATACAGGTTGGTAGTGTTCGAGCTGGCGGGATAGATGCGTTGATAATAGCCACTGTTGCTTGAGGTGTTGAAATAAAGCTGGTTTGATGCGGCAGCCGTATGGATGTTCACATAGTTCCCGCTCATGGTGAGCGACCACTGGTAGGTTGTACCAGAGGCATTGGAGCCTTCGTAAAGACTGGTGGTCTGCGCATAGAGGTAATTACTGCCGTGTTTGATGTAGTAATAATCACTGCCGGAGATCTTCTCAATCGTTAACTCCACCGCCTCTCCGAGTTCATTGATGGTGGTGCCGTCGCTGATGGTGATGTCGGTGGTGTAGGCATCGCCACCCGTCACCGACCCGTTGAAGGAACGACCCGAAGTGGCATCAGTGGAGCTTTGATACACCAGCAAATAGGTGCCACTCCAGTCGGAGGGAGTTTCTGTCACCCGCTCGTAAGTCACCTCGCCGAAACAGTCCTTGGCGAAGGTGGCATAGAGGGTAAGGTTGGCGGCAGGCATGATGAAGCTGCCGCCCGTGATAAAGACCTCCGTGGTGGTGCCTTCGGCGATGTAATAAAGGGTAGCAAGCTCAAAGCCCGGATCTGGGGTAGCCGTCACGTTGATGGTTTGGCCGGCGTGGGCATCGCAAAGGGAGGTGCTGCCATTCACCAGCAACATACCATGGTAAAGGTTATCGGCCACGCTCACGGTGTAGTCAGTGGCATCGAAAACAACCGAGACCGTAACGTCAGCCTCGGGCATATTGAACGAATACGTGTCGTTGCCATTGGAGGTAAGTTCCACTAGGGTGTTTTCGGAATCCATGGCGGTGATGGAACGCAAGGTATAGCCCGCGTTGACACTCACACTCACGGTGATGTCCTCTCCGCCCTCCAGCCCATAAAGCGCAGGACCGCTGTCATTGCCACTGCTGAACGAAACCGTACCACCATTGGTGTCATACGACGCTTGGACCGTAAAACCTGCCGGCGGACACTCGCCTTCCACAAAGAAGACCACATTGCCCGAACTCGTGCTGGTAGTAAAGGTGTTGCCATTGTAATTCAGGTAGTATTTCGTGCCGCTCGATTGCTGATAGATGCCATTGTCGTTGACATACCACCGATACGAGGTAAGGCTTACCCCATTACCGGAAGCGTTACTTGGTTTAGCCCAACTCAGCGTACTGCTGGACCTTGAAAGGAGTCGTCCCTTATAGAAGATATAGTATTGTCCAGCAGTCCCGGAGGCATTCAAACTGATTTTCAGTGGTTCCGACTCACGAGCCAAAGTAAAGCCGCCATCGGTGGGAATCACTGAACAGGAAGTGGTGGACATCGACACCGAAGTGCTTGTAGTGGTATTGCTGTGTGAGGGCATCACCAAGGTCGAGCCGTTGAGATAACCCATGAGATAAGCGCCAGGGACAGTCGGGGTCAACGAAGTGTAGCATTCCATCTGGGGTGCGCTACTCTGCTTAAGATTCACGTTGAGATCCACCCGTTGTCCATCAGCCACGGTGACCTCCACAAAGTTACGGGCATAACCTTCTTTGTCGAAAACGAAGGTGTAGGTGCCGCCTTTGATGGGACGGTGGAAGTCGCCCACCGAGTGGGTGGTCACGTAGGAATGATGGATGTCGTGGTTCAGCACGCTGACCTTGACGCCCTCGATGGGCTGGCCAGTTTGGGCATCATACACCACGCCATGCACACCGTTGCGGACCTGCTCCATGTAGGCCAACATGCTGTTGTGGTTGTAGTTCCAAAAGTTGGGCAGCTCAGAGGCGGTGGGAGTTTTGACGGAGGAGCACTCCACCGTGACCTCGCGGCACTGCCCAAAGGCGTTCATATAATCCTGACGGCTACCCGTGATGGAGTACCAAGTAGCGCCATTGGTGACACCGTCGTTATAGGTGTCCGACATATAAGTGGATAGTTTCTGTCGGGCAAGTTGCACATATTCGGTGCAGACAACCTCCCACCAATCCACATCGGCGTGATTCTCGAACACCCAATCCCAACAATAGTTCATCACCTCGGCACCACCGTGGTAGTTGGCAGCCATGGTGAAGAGGTTTTCGTCAGCGAAATTCATGGTCCATGTGGTCTCATCCTCATAGCTGTTGCCATCGGGATGATCCCCGTTGAAATAATCTTTGTAATTACGGTTGAGGTCAACGTTGTTGCCATTGTAGCGTTGGGCGCTATTCACTGTGTGGTTGCCGCCTTTGTACGTTCCGTCGGGATTGGTCAGGGGAAGGATGTAGATGTCAACGTCATTCAAGAGGTTGACGATACGGCTATCGGTGCTGGTGCAAAGCTCGTCGATGAGGCGGAGCATGAGGATCATTCCCGTCACCTCGTCGCCGTGCATGGTGGAGCTGTAAAGGAACTTCGGTTTGCCCTGGGGACTGCCGTTGTTGATGCGCACCCCCAACAATTGACGGTGATTGGAGGTGGAGAGGGTGCCGAGGCTGAACAAGGTGCAAGTTCTGCCATCGTTCACCGCCGCTGCCTTGCCGGGAAAGCCTTGCATCATGGTCACATACTGGTCGTAGGTCAGATAAGTATCCCAGTTATAGGTACCCTGGCCATTCCACATGGTGACGTTGGCCCGCAGCGAAGGCGGTGTCTGGAACACAGGGGTAACCCCTAGACTCAATAACTTGTCGTATTCCTCCTGATTGGCATAGCAAACCACATTGGTGCCGTCAGTGCCATCGACGGAGCAGAGATTGCCGAGGTCCGGAATCTCCAAGGCCTCTTGCAGGGTGATGGTGAAATAATACTCGCCACGGTCTTGCATCAGCTCACGCAAGGCCTCCTGGCTCTGGGCGTGAACGCCACCCACAAGGAACAGCGTCACACATAAACAAAGGGAAAAGTAAAGGCGTTTCATAACAATAGGGTATTAGAAAGTGAGTGTATTTTCAGTAGTGGATATATAGATGTAACCCTTGCCCGGCTGTAAGCTCAGCAGGGTTCCGTTCCAAACGCCGTTCTCGAAGATGGCCATGCCGTCCTCGAAAGACACGATTTTGTCGCCCTCAGCGGGGATGAAGTTCACGAAGGCCAGACTGAGCGTCAAAGGCTCGTTCAAAGGATAACCCACCCAGTTGCAACCTACATGCAGGGTAATAGGATGGTTCGCCGGATCGGTGGCCAGACCCGCTATCGACATGGCCACATCCGAGGAAACCAACACCTTGTACATCTTTTCCGCCTCGATGGCCGTAAGGTCGCCCGACCAGGCATTGTCACCATATTGAAGCTCTTGATCATCTTCCGACTGAATCATGACACCATGCGTACCCAACGCCGTCTTGAGTGCCTGCAACAGCGACACGCCTTCCGTCTCCACACAGGAGGACCACCAGTTCCAGCCCGAAACCAAGGAAGTGTTTTGGCTATAACTATAGTTTTCTTTTCTTACAAACAAATAGACACTCTGCTGAGCACTTGCATAACAAGAAAAGAGGGTCGAGCCTGAATTGTTGTACTGGAGGAGGTTGTGACTATTGGTTCCCGTGGCTCGAATAGTGGCCACCCCATTGGTCCCGATAGTAATGTTCCACTTTCCATTGGCATCATTGGTGGCCTGGGTTCTCAGATAATTTTTACTACTGCTGGCCGCGTACAGATAACCGCCACCATTTCCCCATCCCGCATCAAAAAAAGTCCAAGCGTCAGTCGTGCCTCCCAAGGTCAGCTCGCAAACATTGATAGGAAGTGTATTAATTGTATTGTTATCAATGGTTACAGTAACCGCTGCCCGGTTGTTTTCGTTTTGAGTCACACCTAGAGCCTTTTTGCTGCCGACATTGACAATGAGGTAGCTACCGCCTGCCACAAGTTCATCGGCAGAAGTAACCAATTGATAATAGGTTTGTGCTCCCCCGATGAATCTGAA
>CACZQL010000072.1 GCA_902783365.1 uncultured Bacteroidia bacterium
GGGCTTCGAGTTGATGACGAAGTTGGCGGTGGGGCCGGCTTGTGCACGCAGGGTAACCAGCGGCAGCTCGAGGAATTTCACGCCCACTAGGACGGGAACTTGGATGTTCATGGCGTTCAAGGTGAGATTCACATCAGCGCCCGTAGGAATGTTGAAAATGTTGCTGTTGCCAGTACCGTTGACATCCAGGTCGAAGAGGTTGCTGGTCTTGAAGTACAGCACTTCAGGTTGCACATACAGTTTTCCAATGCCAACGCGTCCAAAGAGACCCACGGTGAAGTGGTTGGCGAATCCAGCCTTGATGTCCGCTTTTTGGTAGGAAAGCGTGGCGGTTTGGTAACCCACCTTGGCGCCGATGCCCAGGTCGAGGTCGCCGCCGGCGAATGCGGAACTGCCTAACATCAGCAGCACAGCAAGCATGAAGAATGATTTTTTCATAGCGTTTGATTTTTTAATGGATGTGTCTTACTTAATTTCTTTCACAAGTTCGATTAACACACGACGGTCGTACTCGGTCGGGTCAAGTTCTTTCACACCACCCACAGGCACCAAAATCATTTGTTCCTCCGGCACGCCCATATCCATCAAGAGCATCTGGATCTTGCGGCAACGGTTTTCAGACAGACGTTGGTTGTAAGCGGGGGTGGCAGTGGCACTGTCGCAAGAACCTCTCAGACGCACCTTCCAGCCTTTGGCTTTGGCCACCTCGGCAATTTCACGCAGGTTCACGAGGTCTCTTCCTGACATCAGCTCATACTTGTCTTTGTGGAAGAAGATGGAGAGCGGGAAGCTGACAATCTCGGTGAGGGTGTCACCCACATAGACAGGTCTGTCAACGAAGATGGAGTCATGGACAATGTTCTCGATGAAGATGGTGTTCTCTTTCATGGTAGCGGAATAGTTGTGAGGATACTCATACACTCTGCCTCTCGGCGGATAGTAGGTGAGTCCCAACGAGGCCGAATAGTTGAAGTCAGCGAATCTCGGTCTTAGGCTGCCAGAAGCGTTGGCGGTACCATATTCATAGTACCAGCTGTCGATATGCCATTCTTGGCCGGAGAACATGAACGAGAGGTTGAGGTCGAGACTCTTGCTCAGTCTGAAGTTGTTCACCAAACCGGCAGTGAAGGAAAGCTCAAAGTTACGGGAACCTTTATTCAATAAGGACTGGGTCACGAAGATGTGCTCAGAGACACAGGCGGCACCCATACCCACGTAGAGGATCGGGGTGTAGAATCTGTCGTAGTAGTAGCCTTGGAACAGGTCCACAGGGCTGATCATGACATCGCCGTGGAGATGATGATACATGAAAGAGGTCTCGTAGTAGTCATGAGTTACACCATCCTGGGTCACTGTGATGGGGGTCGGGTTGTCACCATACAGGAATTGGATTCCCGAAAGGTTGATATGGCGACCGTTGATATAGCCATGGGAGCGGTTGACGTCGTAAGAAACTCTCAAGGCAAGGTTGTGGGTAATCCATTTACCCACGGAAAGGCTCGCTCCAAAAGTAGGACCAACAGGTTTGTCGAAGTTCCCCGCGGGAATGCGGTCGGAACCTTGCCACCAGTTAACAGTACCATTCGCGGAAATAAACCAGTTCTCTCCGAATTTCGTCGCATAAGGACGGGTGGTGTCGTTAAGGGGACGAATCGTGTCATCCACCATAAAGTCGTTGGCAAAACCAGCACTGACTGCCGATAAAAGGATCATTGCAACAATTAAGATTCTTTTCATGATTGTAAAGTTTTAGTTTGGTTGTGTTTAAAATTTATTCATACTTATTTAATTATTAATTATATCGGCTAAGATTACTTCTTTATTTCTAATAATTTTTATTTCACAATTTGATTTTAAATTTTTTCTCTAAAAATCCTAAGAATTTCAATCTGCGAAATTACGTATTTATTTGATACAGCCAACAAAAAATTGCTTTTTTTTTCAAATTTCTGTAAAATACAAAAATGGAACATTATTCCGCTAATCGATCCAGGGTGGTGGTCACCAGCTTTTGGATGTAAGGATGATAATCGGTGCAGAACTGCTCGCTGACCCGGTTGGCAATCACCGCACATATCGTTAAGCAGTTGTGACCCATCATCTTGCCCAATCCGTAAAGGGCCGACGATTCCATCTCGAAATTGCAAATCCTCCATCCATTGTAATGGAAAGCTTCCATCTTCCGGTTGTTCTCAGGATAGGCAAGTCCCATTCTCAAAGTTCTTCCCTGAGGTCCGTAAAACCCGGGTGCCGTCGCAGTGAGTCCTTGGAAAAATCCTCTCCCGAGGCGTTCAAGCAAGGTGTTGGAACCTTCCACTACGTAGGGCATGGGCAGATCCTTCGGATAATCCATCTGCTCCACAAAGGCATCACGGATGGCTATTTCGTTCACCTCACGGTTCTTGGCATAAAAATAGAGCAATCCGTCCAAACCAATGGCATATTTCGTGGCTACATAACTGTCCTCCACGGGGATGTCCTCTTGCAAAGCCCCAGAGGTTCCCAAACGAATCAGATTCAATGACTTATGCTCGTCTTTGACCGTGCGGGTTTTCAAATCTATATTGGCTAAAGTGTCCAACTCGTTCATCACAATGTCAAGGTTGTCAGTCCCCATACCGGTGGATAACACTGTCACCCTCGTTCCTTTGTAATATCCCGTGCGACTCCATAATTCCCTGTTCTGACGCTTGACCTCTATCTTGTCAAAATAGGCCGCAATCATATCCACCCTGCCTGGGTCACCTACCAAAATGACATTCTCGGCTAGCTCCTCGGGATGCAACCCGAGATGATAAACCGCCCCTTCGTTGTTAAGCACCAATTGCGATGCTGGAATGACTTTATTCATCATATTTTTATTTTTCAAAATGAAATAAATTGCAAAGATACGGGTTTTTTAATAACCAAAGTGATATTTTTGTACAAACATTTCAATCATGAAAAGAATCCCCCTCCTCCTGTCCCTCACCTGCCTGTTGCTGTCGTGCCTAAGCTGTCAACATAATGAGTTGGATTACAAAAAGATGCTTCGAGTGAAAACCGGGCCAGAACCCAACCTCAGCTTTACCCGCTATGAGGATGTGCTCTTCCATCTCGATACCACCCAATTCCAGCAAGAACTGCTTGCCATCCAAAACGATTTCCTTCCCTTTTTGGAGGGCGACCTCTCACAACCCCTGGCAATACAATACCTCAAAGACTTCGCCACCGACCCCTTTGCACTTCAACTGTACCAAAAAGTGAAACAGGTTTATCCTAAGTTGGATGGGGTGGAAAAAACCGTCCGGTCGGTCTATCAGCACTTCCTTTATTATTACCCTGGCACTCCGCTTCCCAATAAAGTTTATACCTGCGTCTCGGGCATCCAACCCGAAAATCCCGCGGTCATGATCAAAAACAACGCCTTGGTGATTTCCCTCGACTGGTATCTCGACAAAGATGAAGTCTATGACCAAATCGGGATGCCCCAGTACCTCTCCGAACGCACCAGTCCCGCTCACCTGGCCAAGGACCTCGGCGAGCTGCTCTACACCCATTTCATCCCCGACGGACAAAAAAAGGCGAACCTCCTCGAAGAGATGGTGGATGCGGGTAGAAAAGACTTCTTCATAGAAGCCCTGTGCCCCGACTTGCCAGACCAGGTTCTGCTGGGCTATTCACCCCAACAACTCGAATGGGCCGAAAGCAACGAAGGCAACCTTTGGGCGGACATGGTGGGGAACCAAATGCTCTATTCAAACGGTTACGAGCTGTACCGGATGTTCCTTGCCGACGGTCCCTTCACCAACGAGTACAGCCACGACGCCCCTGCCCGACTGGGCGAGTTCCTGGGGCTCCATATCGTGAGGTCCTACATGAGCCACCAAGAAGCGACTTTGCAGGAACTGATGGAAGATTGTGATTTACAAAGTATTTTCCAAAATTCTTGGTTTAAACCGAAAAAATAATTTCATCTTTTTATCGGTTTTTGCATGGATATATAAGAGGATTATATATCTTTGTTGCCGATAAAATTATGAAGTTATGTTAGTGAAAACTTTTGGGTGCGCTATCATCGGCATTGATGCCTTGATAGTCACGATTGAAGTGAATTCCAGCAAGGGTGTCCAATTCTTTTTGGTGGGATTGCCCGACAATGCTGTCAAGGAAAGCCATCAACGAATGATGGCCTCGCTTACCAATGTGGGGTACAAGTTCCCCAAGAAACGCATTACCATTAACATGGCGCCTGCCGACATCCGCAAGGAAGGGGCGGCCTACGATTTGGCGCTGGCCATTGGGGTGATGGCGGTGTCGGAACAAGTCAACGCCGACCGGCTCGACCAATATGTTATCATGGGGGAACTGTCGCTCGATGGAACCCTCAACCCCATCAAGGGGGTCCTGCCCATGACCCTGAAGGCCAAACAACAGGGCTTTAAAGGCATCATCATCCCAAAAGCCAACGCCAAAGAGGCGGGTGTGGTGGATGGAATCGACGTGATTGGCGTGGAAAACCTGACACAAGTGGTTGACTTCCTCAACGGGACCCTGCAAATCGAGCCCGAAAAAATCGACATGGGGTCCCTGGTCAGGGAGGAGAAGTACGACTTCGACTTCCAAGATGTGAAAGGTCAGGAGAACATCAAACGGGCTCTCGAGATCGCAGCGGCAGGGTCGCACAATGTTCTGCTGATCGGAAGCCCGGGCTCGGGCAAGACCATGTTGGCTAAACGCTTGCCCAGCATCCTTCCTCCCATGACGCTCAGCGAGGCGCTCGAAACCACCAAGATCCATTCGGTGGCGGGACTGCTAGGCCGCAACCAAACGCTCTTGATGACCCGCCCGTTCCGTAGCCCCCACCATTCCATCTCCGATGCCGGACTCTGCGGCGGCGGCTCCTTCCCCCAGCCAGGCGAGATCTCACTGGCTCACAACGGGGTGCTCTTCCTCGACGAGATCCCGGAGATCCAACGCCATACCCTCGAAATACTGCGACAGCCTCTTGAGGATCGGGTGATTACCATCTCCAGAGCGAGAATGTCGGTCCAATTTCCCGCCAACTTCATGCTCGTGGCGGCTATGAATCCCTGTCCCTGTGGTTATTACAACCACCCCGACAAGGAATGTGTGTGCAAGGAAGGGGATGTCAAGAAGTATCTCAACAAAATCTCTGGACCTTTGATGGACCGTATCGACCTGCATGTGGAGGTGTTGCCGGTAGCCTACCGTGAGCTCTCCGACGCGCGGAAAGGCGAGCCCAGCGCCGAAATCCGGAAACGTGTCATCGAAGCAAGGAAGATTCAGGAGCAGAGGTTCGCCGCCTTCCCGGGAATCTATGCCAATGCTCAGATGACTCCTCAACTCCTCCAGCGTTATTGCGTCCTCGACAGTCAAGGCCAGGAAAGACTCCGCAACGCCATGCAACGTCTTGGCCTCTCGGCCAGGGCCTACGACCGCATCCTCAAAGTGGCCCGCACCATCGCCGACCTCGAAGGCAGCGAGCACATCAAAGCTGATCATCTTGCGGAAGCTATTAATTATAGGAGTCTTGATCGCGACAGCTGGGGCAGTTAGTGGTTTTGGGGGCTTTTTTACGGTATTTTGAAATCTTTGTTTAAAAAAAAACGTATTTTTGTCATTAAATGTCATTCAATCTATCAACTAAAACAAAATGATCATGAAAAGTAGTTCAACCTCCTTTACCTATGGATCACACGTCTATACGGTGAATGGCGATATCGAATGGAGCGGAACTGTGTTCAACACTCCTACCGCCTACGTCACTTTCACCAACATCCCTTTTGACTACAACGAGTTCGAGGCGGTTTACAACAACCTTCTTGGCAAGACTCAGCAAGGTGCCGCCGCCATGGTTCCCATGGCCATGGAAATCTATGCCCGTAACAATGCGACTGGAGAACGCTGCCTCCAGCTGCTTTGCAACAGTTCCTCCACCGTGAGTGCGATTGTTCGTACACTCAAGTCGAAACTTGTGCCTTCACAGTACAGTCCCGAAAACGACCCGTACATTCAGCGTTATCTGCCGGCTGCCTTGCTGAAAGGTGCTGTCAACACCAACGCTTATACTCCCGAAGAGCCTTACACGGTCGAGATGTGCCGTTCGGCCAACGCCCCAGCAGACGCTCCTTTGACCGGTGGCACAGTGTATTATCTTTATATCCTGGCTCATGGTTGGGATACCTTCCAACGCGCCATCGATATCTTCCAGCCTTATGGTTCAGAGATGTACAAAGTGTTCAACTGCCCTGCCGCTTATACCCAGTGCAAAAACATCCAAGGTACTTGGCAAGGCCTGAAGTAGTCTTTCCCGAAACAGGTTAAGGCAATTGATAAAAATCCCCGAAACCGAGAAGGTTTCGGGGATTTTTTTTAGTCGTTCACCCAAGCCTCGACTTCTTCAAGTTGCAAGGCGGGTACTTCCATCTTGTTTTTCTTGCGCAATCCGTTCAGTTTCTCACGCAAAGCGGAAGGCTTTTCGTTCTTTAGCTGTTCGATGCTGGTGAAGCCGTTGGCGCAGAGTACCTTGGCCCACACTTCAGGAACGCCGATGCCCATGAAGTCCTCGGGGGTGGCCATTTTTTTTACTTTCTCGGGACGCATCATCGGGAACAGCAGCACCTCTTGGATGGTGGTCTGGCCCGTGAGCAGCATCACGAAACGGTCGATGCCAATGCCCATGCCTGAAGTCGGAGGCATGCCGTATTCCAATGCGCGCAGGAAGTCCTGGTCGATGAACATGGCCTCGTCGTCGCCACGTTCGCTGAGCTTCATCTGCTCTTCGAAACGGGCACGCTGGTCGATGGGGTCGTTCAGCTCGGTGTAGGCATTGGCCAATTCCTTGCCGTTGACCATCAGCTCGAAGCGTTCGGTCAATTCGGGGTTGTTGCGGTGACGCTTGCAGAGGGGTGACATCTCCACGGGATAGTCGGTGATGAAGGTCGGCTGGATGTAGGTGCCTTTGCACTTCTCGCCGAAGATCTCGTCAATAAGTTTGCCCTTGCCCATGGAGGCATCCACCTCGATACCGAGTTGTTTGCACACATCGCGCAGCTGGGCTTCGTCCATGCCCGTGATGTCGATGCCGGTCTTCTCCTTGATGGAGTCGATCATGGTGATGCGCTTGAAGGGACGCTTGAAGCTGATTTCGTTGTCGCCCACCTTCACGGTCTCAGTGCCCAAGACATCCATCACGCAGCGATGGATCATCTCTTCGGTGTAGTCCATCATCCAGAGGTAGTCCTTGTAGGCCACATAGATCTCAAGAC
>CACZQL010000073.1 GCA_902783365.1 uncultured Bacteroidia bacterium
AGAACTCCTGAATGCCGCTGGCCGCTTGACCGATACACCAGCACATCAGCATGTTTGTCTTCATCCCGTTTCGTTTGGCAACCCTGATCAGTCTGCTCACATCAAAGGTTTTGACTATTGTTACTTTCGGCATTCCAGCCGTTTTCCATAGCTCAAACGCCCGTCCGCGCGGTGATTCTTTAGGATCAATCTCTTTTTTCATTTCGGTTGTTTTGCCGCAAAGGTACAAAAAAACCGCAACCCAAGACTTTGCTCAGATTGCGGATTTTGTAACACTTATTCGAAAAACTCATGCGAGACACTTCAACACCTGCTTCCGCGTGGCCGTCCCGTTCGTGAGCTTTGTGAGGTGGTCGATTAAAATCTCCAGCGACTCCTCGGGGGTGTGGTCGGTTTGGAGCGGCGCGAAGTCCTCGAAAAGCGACTCGGGCGTGCAGAAATACGACACCTGCCAGCCGTTGTAAACCCGTTCGGGACCTCGATACACCCGCTCGATGGCTCCCGTGACGACACGGCACTGCTGCATCAGCTTGCCTATAGCGGCATCGGCTTGGCCTTTTTTCACATCAAGCAAGGCACGCACCTCCTTGATGGTGATGCTGCCTTGCTTTTCAAGATATTCCATGATGCGTTCGCCGTTTTTGTCGGGAACAGTTGCTGCGCGACGGACGTTCATCAACTCGCGGTAGATGGGAACTGTCGCGAAGGCGGCTTTTCCTCCGCAAAGGAATTTCCCGTAGGCGATGCCGCCGTTCTGGAGACAGTCGATCTTCCAGTCCCACGGTCCAAGCGATTCCTCCTCGCCATCAAACCAAAACGCGGGCTTCGTTAGTTCCTTAATGGAATACCCGGGGATGGCACTGGTGAAAAACGGAACGATGCCCAGCTCGCAAATGGCCCGTTCCATCGTCTCTTGACTGCATATCTGAAAGTCGATCATCTAAAGGGGATTATTTGCCAATCTCGTACATCAGTCCGGTATAGCTGAGCGAAGCGTCGAGTACGGGGAAGAAGAACTCGTTGTCGTGTTCCACGTTCTTTAGCTTCAGGTTCTCCATGGTGACGGTCTTGGTGCCGTCGGAGTTGGTGGCGATTTTCAAGGTGCCTTGCTTGGCTACATAACCGGTTTGAGGCTGCATGGTCCAGAAGTCGGCGTCAAGAGCCACGTGGACGCAGGGTAGGGTAGGGAGGTAAGGCGTGATGAAATACCCAAGCTGGTACTCTCCGTCAACGGTTTCATTGCCGACGAAACTGACGATGAACGACCGCTGGTGGTCGGCTGACATGAACAACATGGAATGGATGCCTTGGTACTGACCGATGCTGTTCATCCCTCCGAGCGAAGTGATGCCGGCCAATCCAATGGGACTCTCGTGACCGTTAATGACAAACTTGTTGTCGGTATGGATGACAAAAGGTTGCAACGTGCCGCTGAAATTGACAGAGAGGTTGATACTGGCATTGTTGGTGTTGAAAGCGGTGCATTGCGACAAGATGACGGTGTAAGAGCCGTTGTTTTCGGTGATCAGCAATTCACCATTGACACTAAAATACACTTCCCCGAAATAGAGGCTGTCGGCATTGAATACAAACCGCAATTCACCCATGTTGAAGTCCTTCAGGCCTACCACACGGGGCGTAACGGCTTTGGATTTGTCCAAATTGTAGGTGCCGGGTTCGATGTCGCCGTTGAAAACGATGGCAACCCCTTCGTTGTTCGCGTCGGTCATTGCCTTGGAAGCAAACACGATGGCTTTCTTTTGGCCATAGCTGACAATCTGAGCGTTGGCGATTTCTGAGGTTTGGGTCCCGACTGACATGGATCCGTGTTCAGTTTCAGGGTTAACAGTCGGGGTTTTCTTGCAACTGGTGCTGATCATGGCAATACCACAGAGGAGCATCATACATAAAACTACTTTTTTCATGATGGATGATTTTAGGGTTGATGACTGCAAAAGTACAAATATTGGGGTTGAGTTGTGGCTTTACTTGACGAAAAAGTGGCTGGCGTGCGAGAGGACCGTGATTTCATGGTTGGGTTTCATGACCATGATGCAAGGCTTGGTGTTGTTCCACTCCGGGTCATAGATGGGGTCGTTTTGCGGAAGAGGTTCAGCACCATGGAAAACCAAAGCGCCATTGCTCAGCCATTGGGCGTTTCCGGTGCAGAAATCAGTCCCTTTCAACACTTTCTGGAACTTGCCATCGAGCGATGCTACGCACCAGGGACCATGTTCGAAGTCGCCTGCATCGATAGGAGCGGCAAAACGCACCATGTCGCCTTGCGGATTCTTTTCGAAATAATCGAAATTCAAGTCGATGGTATAATCCGGGTCGCTGGCATATTGTTTCACATTCATCTGGTCGCTTAAACAAACCGTCTTGTCGCCATCATGGTAAACAGCCTGCTCGTCGATGGTTTCGAACTCCCCTTCATGCACATCATCGCCCGAGTCGTCATCGTCCCACAGGCTTTCGTCGGTTTCCCAGTTATAGTCCTTCACTTCGCCGGTGGCCAGTTTGTAGATTCTTTTCTCATAGAAGCCATATCCATCCCAGCTGAATTCGTGTTCCAAGCCCAAGAGGCCTTTCTTGGGATAGTATTCTAGTCCGGCAAATTCGTCATAAAGCTCTGAAACGCAATGGCTTGGATCCACGCCCCAATCGCCCAAAGTCACAGGCTTGAGCTCGTTTTGGTTCAAATCAACGTATTTGAGCAGGATTTGGTCGTTCACGACCACACTATAGTAAAACTTGCCATCGTTTGCAAACACCCCGTTCACGGCGCTGTCGGTCTCCTGGTCGAATGCGACGAATTCCTGGCTGTTGAGGTCGTAAAAGCTCAGTTGGCCTTTGTCGAGAACGGCGAGCTCGCTGTTTGCCACAGAGGGTTTCTGAGTGTTGGAAGGTTGTTTAGGCGAATGGTCGCAACTCGCATAGCCAAAGGCCATCGCGAGCAATAGGAGGTACAAAGTTCTTTTCATGACAATTCATTATTTAAAAACGTGGCAAAAGTACGATTATTTTTCATTCAGCGAGAAGCGCCACTTTCCAATCTCATCACTTTTACAGTGCGGTCGCTTCCGACCTCAAGCTTCGGACAAGTGGTTTCCTCACCAGTGTCCACAAAGCCGCATTTCTCCATCACGCGGCCCGAAGCGGGGTTATCAGTGAAATAATCGCCCCAAAGCGTGGTAAACCTTTTGGTTTGGAAGCAGTAGTCGATGACACGTTGGAGGGCTTCCGTACAGAGGCCGTTCCCCCAATAGGGGCGGGCAATCCAGTAACCCACTTCGGCATGGTCGTTTTCGATTTGCAGGTTCGAGGCCGACGCGGGAAGATAGCCGACACAGCCAATGACTTCCCTGTTCTTTTTGTGTTCCATAGCCCACATTCCTTCGCCCGAGAAAACGGCGCGGATCATCTCAAGGCTTTCTTCCACCGACTTGTGTGGCGGCCATCCGGCACTCGGCCCCACCTCGGGATCGGAAGCGTATTTAAATAGGTCTTCGGCATCGCTTTCCATCCACGGGCGTAGGGTGAGCCGTTCTGTCTGCATGACGAGTTTCGCCTTTTCGGCGAAGGGAGGAAGCTGTCCTTCATTGAAAGCCTTTTCTTTCTTCGGGAAAGTTCTGTCGTAGGACTCAAAATCCAAGGGGTTTTCATCCGCCACAAAATAGCCTTTCGGCGGGCGGTAAGTACCCTCGTGTTGGCCCCAATAGCCCGGGATGAGCTCTTGGGCGAGGAAGAAAGGCACTTCTTCCTCTCGTGGCATTTCGTGGTAATGGATGTGGAGCTTGCTGGCCAGGTCGAAGCCTGCGTGACGGTAGAAGTCGATGTTGCCTTCCATCTGGAGCAGGCCGATACCCATGGCTTTAGCTTTCTCAAGCGCATATTGTAGTAACTTCAGTCCGTAGCCTTTTCGCTTATAATCAGGGTGAATGCTGATGGGGCCAAAGGTCCACGAAGGGAAGTGGCTGCCGTCGTCAAGGATGATTTCGGCTTTTGAGAACATCACATGACCGATGGTTTTGCCATCCTCCTCCATCACGAAATCCAGCGCAGGGATGAAGTCGGGATTGTGTCTGTATTGGTTGAGCACATAATGCTCTGTGCATCCTGGGCGGTAAACGTTCCAGAACGCCTCGCGCGTCAGGTTTTCCACCTCACGCCAGTCTTGTGGTTGCTCTAATCTTATGTTCATTGCTTCTGTTTTGCTTTCTGTCGAAACGGTCGCAAAAATAACGATTTTCCGTTTCTAAAACAGAGATGATTCGCCTAAAACCATTATCTTTGCCCCCTCAATCATCTAATATGAGTGCAAGAAACCCCATATTCAACCGTTTAGACCTGCTTTTGGGCGATGAGACGATGGAGCGTGTCATGAGTAAGCGTGTCATCATCTTTGGCGTGGGGGGTGTGGGCAGTTGGTGTGCCGAGAGTCTGGTGCGAAGCGGCATCAGCCACCTCACCATTGTGGACAGCGACCGCGTGTGCATCACCAATGTCAACCGGCAGTTGCAAGCCACCACCAAGACGGTGGGACGGGTCAAGGTGGAGGTGCTGAAGGAACGCCTGTTGGAAATCAACCCACAGGCCGAGATCAACGCGATGCAGGAGATTTATTCCGCCGAGAACGCTGAGATGTTTCAACTCGAGACCTACGACTACATCATCGACGCCATCGACAGCCTCAAGGACAAGATACACCTTATCTTGCATGCCACCGAATGTCCGGGTAAGTTGTTCTCTGCCATGGGTGCCGCACTCAAAATGGATCCGACCAAGATACAGGTGGCCGAGTTTTGG
>CACZQL010000074.1 GCA_902783365.1 uncultured Bacteroidia bacterium
AGACCGCACATGAGTATAGGTTACCAAACCCCTTCGGAAGCCCACAGGCAAAGCGGTGAGCAGAAGAAATGTTGGAAAAATCCGTGGAACAGGCCGAAAGAAACGGAAAAAACACCTATATTTGACTCGCCAAACGAAAAGCCACTCTGGATTATCCTGCGGTAATGAAAACAGCGCGACAACCGTTTTAGGGATAGTGAGGCGAAAGCGCGAGAAACCGTAAACCCGTTCAGGGATAAAGGCGACAAACAGAAAAAGGTGTAAACCTGTTTAGGAATAGGATGAAAACTTGATTAAAACTTGTAAACCATATCAGTTTAACCTTCCCAAATCTGTCAACCATTTTCAGGAAAAGTCAGGTTTTTGTGATACTATATAACAAAAGTTGATTATTTTTGCAGTGGATTTGCGGAAATAATCAAAAAGTGATTATTTTTGCTTTTGGACTGCAAGAATAATTGGCATATTATGACCGAAATAACAAACTTGAATGACTGGGTTGACCATGAAATGATCAGAGGGCGGTACGTCTTTACGAAGGATGATGTACTGGGCTTGCATCTACCTATCTCGGAGCAAGCCATGCAGAACAGCCTAAACCGATTGACCGAGCGGGGTGTCATCATGTCGCCCTGGCAGAATTTCTATGTGGCCATCCCCACGGAATACAAACTGAAGGGTGTGGTGCCACCCACCTTTTATATCGACAGGCTGATGAAGTTCCTTGGGCGCGACTATTACGTCTCGCTTCTGACGGCGGCAGCGATGAACGGTGCCTCGCACCAGCAACCCATGGTGTTTCAGGTGACGGTGAATGGTAAGCCTATTCGCTCGGGGGTTAAGAACGGTACTCAACTGGAGTTCACGCTCAGACAAGATCTTCCGCTCGAGTTTACCAAGAAGGTGAAGACGCAGATGGGATATATGACCGTGGCAGGCGCGGAACTGACGGCCCTCGACATCGTGGCCGAAGAGAAGAAAACAGGTGGACTGAGCCGAGCCGCCGAGGTGTTGGTGGAATTGAGTGAAACCACATCGTGGGATGAAAGCAAACTGTCCTTGCTGACTCATTACAGAAGCGGCACACTCCAAAGACTGGGGTATCTGCTCGAGTTGATAGAGGCACATCAACAGGCCGACGACTTGTTTGCCTTAATCAAGAAGACAGGAAAGACGCTGCGTAAAACTCCGTTGAAACAGGAGGTCGCCGTGGATGATGGGATGAATGTCGACAAGCGTTGGAAGATCATCGAAAATTACAAACTTGAAATTGAAGAAATATGATACCTCAATACTCCATACAAGAATGGCACGAGCAGGTGCCGTGGAATATGGATGCCATGATTGAGCAAGACTTGATCATCTGCCGTGCGCTAGTGAGCATCTTCAGCGACGAGTTTCTGGCCTCGCAACTGGCTTTTCGTGGTGGCACAGCCTTGCACAAGCTCTATTTACAGCCCCAACCCAGATACAGCGAGGATATCGACTTGGTGCAGATAACGCCTGGGCCAATCAAGCCCATCATGTACCGACTTGGCGAAGTGCTGGATTGGCTGCCCAACCGAAGCACGGCGCAAAAGAAGCATAGCAACAAGCTGTATTTCCGCTTCGAATCGGAGATGCCCCCTGTGCAACAGTTGCGCTTGAAGGTTGAGATCAACTGCTTTGAGCACTTCAATGTGCTTGGCTTGGTAAAGATTCCGTTTGCGATGGCCAATAGCTGGTTTACAGGCGAGGCGGAACTGACCACGTATCACTTTGAGGAGCTGATGGGCACGAAGCTGCGTGCCTTATACCAGCGCAAGAAAGGGCGTGACCTTTTTGACATGCACAAGGGATTGTTGGCCAGGGAATGCGACACGGATAAAGTGATGGAGTGCTACAAGAGGTATATGGAGTTCGTGGTGGAGCGGGTACCATCGTACAAGGAATATGTGCAGAACATGCAGGAGAAAATGGCTGACGATGAGTTTCTGACTGACGTTATTCCGCTGTTGAGGCCTGATGTCACCTTCAATCCGGAGGAGGCGTATCGGATGGTGTATGAGAGGTTGATAGACAGGATGGAGGGGAAACGAGAGTGAGCGGTCTCACACTGGCCAAGCAAAAAAAACACTGCTCAAAAACTGGGAAGTGTTTTTTTTCAATAATTGGAAGCAGAGTAAGCATTCGGAGAAATACACGTTGCGGGGGGGGATAGCTGGGTTGTACTTTTGCGGTCGCAATAGTGTACACAACCCAAACTGTTTTTGAGCCATGACAAAGGAAGAGTTTGAAGTATTACAACTGGACTTGCAGCAGAGCGGCAAGTCAATCGAGTCGTACCTGCAAGAGGCGGGTGTCGGCTATTCCACCTCAAAAGCCTCGACAGCCATGTTCTGCCTGAATGACACGATGCGCTTCTGGCTGTGCCCAGGGATGACCGACATGCGCAAGGGCATCAGCTCGCTGTGTGGGGCGGTGCGCAAGAGGATGCACAGCGAGATGCGCAAAGGCGACGTGTTCATCTTCATCGGGCAGAGCCGCCGTCTGATGAAACTGCTTCACGCCGAGGACGGCGGCATGGTGATGTATGTCAAGCGCCTGGAGGCGGGACGGTTCAAGCTGCCGGAGTACGACGAGGCGTAAAAAACGGCCGATATCCGTTCACTGTAAGCTCCGCCTTCCACTTGTGAGACAATAGCTTTATCAGGGCTTCATGTGTAAGCATACGAAGTGGCCATGACATTTTCTCAATTTTTATCTAACCGGCTTATAATTCAAGATTTTTATGTAAGTTTGCAGTTGCCTAAAATGATAGAGAAAAATGTCACCATCTCAACTCTTAGCTCTAATAGCTAACAAAGAAGGCACTCAAATCGAGTTCAAGCGCTTACAGGAGAGTTTCAGCTTGCGCGACAGAATTCTCCGTGAGGTAATGCTCTATATGATTATCCATCGTGAATATAGCAGCGCTTTCCCGACATCGTTCACCATTCTTCGTGATACGATTGTCACGGAGAATCCGCAGAAAACTACACAGATAATTCTTGAAATGATTCAAGAGAACCCGGAAATACACATTGAAGAACTAGCAGAAGCCTGTGGCTTGACCCGTGACGGAATCAATTACAAGATTAAGAAATTGAAAAAGGAAGGTCGTCTTCGTCGTGTGGGTCCTGACAAAGGTGGACATTGGGAAGTGTTGACTTACGATAACCATAAAGAATAGTGACTATGTCCTTGACATTAGTGCCCTGCGGTAATTAAACGTCTTTAAAAAGGATTCCATCGTCCGAGATGTTGGAGAATTATTGAGTGTAATTAAAATAGAAGTTGCGCCCGACACAAAAACAGGGTATTGAAAAATGAAAAAAATATTGACTATGCTGTTGCTCGCCATGTTGGTGGTCATCTCCGCAAATTCCTGCAAGACTGGTTTCTCAAAAAATACTTACATCTCGACACTGGAGAGATTTGTGAATTCCGTGGAACAAGACTATCAAGGTTTTAGTGAAACAGACTGGCAACGCGCCGATGAAAGAATGACCGCTTTTGCCGAAGATTATGAAAAGTATGCTGAGGAATTCACTTCTGAAGACCGGCGCAAAGTGGCGAAGCTGATGACTAAATATGAAGTGGTCCGCAGCGAAGCCAAAGTGTTAGGATTCTTCCATGGCCTTGGCGACATCATTGATGAAGGCTTGGGGACGCTAGAAGGGGTGCTGGAGGAAATCTCTAATGCTTCTGGTGAAAAATGAAATCATAGACGAAAAGACTTCCTGAAAAGGGAAAAACCAATAAGTAGGTAATCAGAATAAAGCTAATTAATAGGAATGATTAACAAAGAGAGAAAAACAAGAGTCTAAAGCCAAACCTAACTTGAATTCGAAAAGAAATACATCCTCAAACAAAAAAACGTACTTTTGTCGTTCCTAGTATTGGACACATTCCTTTTATGTAATGCTCCCTAAAATTTAGACCAAAGGTTAAAGTGGTTATCTTTGCAGAAACGAAAGGGAAAAAAGATGACCAACACGAAAACAAGGAGCCGCCTTAAGTTCACGGCGGAGTTCAAGGCGAAAGTCGCCATGGAGGCACTACAAGAGAGACTGACATTGAGTGAGTTGAGTAAGAAGTACGAAGTTCACCCCAATCTGATCACGAAATGGAAGAACCAGCTGAAAGAGCAAAGCACAAGCGTTTTCAAGGAACGCGGAGAGGCTACAGACGATGCCAAGGACAAGCTCATCGAGCAGCTTTACATGACCATCGGGTCGCTGACGATGGACGTGGAGTTCCTAAAAAAAAAGCTGTCGCTATGAGCAAGGAAGAGCGCAAGAGGATGGTTTCCAGGGATGAGAAGCTGAGCATTCGTCAACAATGCGTGCTGCTCGGCCTGTGCCGTACCTCATTGTACTACACCGCATCGGTGGAGACGGCGGAGAACCTGGAGATCATGCAGCTTCTGGATAGGCAATATGCCATCACGCCGTTCTACGGCCAGCGCCGCCTTCAGGCTTGGCTTGCGGAGAATGGATACTTGGTGAACATCAAGCGTCTGCGGAGGCTGATGGGGCTGGTCCGGTGGAGGACACTGTTCCCGGAACACCGCACGACAGTCGCCGACAAGAAGGCATACAAGTACCCGTACCTGCTGAAAGGCCTCGACATA
>CACZQL010000075.1 GCA_902783365.1 uncultured Bacteroidia bacterium
AATGTTTACATTCGCTAAATACAATCGCTGAGTAGTCTGCATAAGAATCTCAGCAATTTGGATACTAAACAAAATCGCTTTGCTTCTAAGGGCTTAACGTTTGCTGAATTGGAACTTCTTACGGGCACCAGGCTGACCGGGTTTCTTACGCTCGACCATACGCGGGTCGCGGCGCATCAAACCTTTGGCCCTCAGGGTAGGACGGTACGTGGGGTCGATTTCGCAGAGCGCGCGGCTGATGGCGAGACGAAGGGCCTCGGCCTGGCCGTTGATGCCGCCACCGTCGAGGTTGACCTTGATGTCGAACTTGCCGAGGTTGTCGGTAAGCATTAGAGGCTGTTCAACCACGTAGTGGAGGATGCTCGTAGGAAAGTACTCCTTGTAGTCGCGCTTGTTCACCGTAATGTTACCATTGCCGACCTTCATGTAGATGCGGGCAACGGCGGTCTTTCTTCTACCTAAAGCGTTGATTACTTCCATGATTATTTCTTAATAGTGTTAATTTTGAGTTCTGTGGGTTTTTGTGCAGCGTGCGGATGCTCCGGACCTTCGTAAACAAAGAGGTTACGGAAGATCTCGTTGCCGAGCTTGGTCTTGGGAAGCATGCCCTTGATGGCGTGCTCAAGCACCGCGGTGGGTTTTCTCTTCAGCTGCTCCTTGACGGTGCGGACACGCTGGCCACCCGGATAACCGGTGTAATGGACGTAGTACTTCTCGTCCATCTTGTTGCCAGTAAGCTGAATCTTCTCAGCGTTGATGATAATCACGTTGTCACCACAGTCGCTGTGGGGAGTGTAGCAGGGTTTGCGCTTGCCACGGAGAATCATGGCAACCTCGGAAGCCAAACGTCCGAGAATCTGACCTTCAGCGTCGATGACATACCATTTCTTGTTGGCATGTTCCTTGTTGACGCTCACTGTCTTGTAACTTAAGTAGTTCATCTTTGTTCTTTTGTGTTTAATCCAAATCAATATTTATCCTATCTCCCTCCTACTCTAACTTGTTGTGCATCAGCCTATCTTCGCCCATAAACCAATGCGTTAGCGTGTTCAGAAGTCGGATAATGGACTGTTCTAACGAGGCCGCAAAAGTACAACTTTTTTTCATACCCTCAACATTTTACCTCAATTTTTTATTCCGCATTCCGCTTTCCGAATTCCGAATTATTCCTACCTTTGCAAAAAAAAAGGAATGAGCATCGAGATCCGAAACATCACCAAGCGTTACGGCGAACAACTTGCCTTGAACAACGTCACGCTCGACATCGACAACGGCATCGTGGGGCTTCTCGGTCCCAACGGCGCCGGAAAATCCACCCTGATGAAAATCATCACCTGCTTCATCCCACCTACCTCGGGCACCGTGAGCGTCAACGGCTTCGATGTGATGGACCATCCCATGGAGGTGAAACGCATCGTGGGTTACCTGCCAGAGCACAACCCGCTCTACCTTGACATGTATGTGCGCGAATACCTGAACTTTGTGGCTGGCGTCCACCACATCACAGGCCAAGCCGCCAAAAACCGCATCGAACGCATGATCGAAGAGACGGGACTCGGCCTGGAAGCTCATAAAAAAATAGGCGCCCTCTCCAAAGGCTACCGGCAACGCGTCGGCCTCGCCCAGGCCATGATGCACGACCCAAAAGTACTCATCCTCGACGAACCCACTTCCGGCCTCGACCCTAACCAACTCATCGAAATCCGCAGTCTCATCTCCAGCCTCGGCCAGGAAAAAACCGTGCTGCTCTCCACCCACATCATGCAGGAAGTGGAAGCCATCTGCCAACGCGCCATCATTATTAATAAAGGTGTGGTGGTGGCCGACGACCGCATCGAAAACCTCAAACAGTCCGACACGGCCAACAACGTCATCATCGTGGAATTCGAGAGCGAGGTCGCCCAAAACCAACTGCTCAGCATCCCCCAAGTATGCAAAGTGCGGCGCGTCAAGGACAACCACTGGATCATCGAACCCGAAGGCGACATCGACATCCGCGCCAATCTCATGAAATGGTCTCTCGACAACAACCTGATCATCAAAACCCTCCAAAAAGAGGACATCAGCATCGAAGAAGCCTTCCAGAAACTTACCAAGTAATGCGGAATTCGGAATGCGAAATGCGGAATAGTAGTTACTGAAAAATAATTCCGCATTCCGCATTCCGCATTCCGAATTTTTCCTTATCTTTGCCGCCGCAAATGTGGAAAGATTTGTTTTGATTGCAACCACAAGAAAAAATGCTAAACCAATGCTTTTTCCTTCCCCTTTCAGTCAACAGCTTCCCACACAAATTTATTTATTAACTATTTAATAATCAATTTGTTATGGGTTATTACTTCACTTCAGAATCCGTGTCCGAAGGTCATCCCGACAAGGTTTGCGACCAAATCTCCGATGCCGTTTTGGACGAAATCCTGCGTTATGATCCCACCTCCAAGGTGGCCTGCGAAACCTTAGTCACCACCGGCCTCGTTGTGGTGGCAGGCGAAATCCGGACCAACGCTTACGTCGAGATTCAGGACATCACCCGCCGCGTCATCAACCGCATCGGCTACAACAAGTCAGAGTACCAGTTCGACGCCCAGTCGTGCGGCGTGTTTTCCGCCCTTCATGGCCAGTCGAACGACATCTTCATGGGCGTGGGCCGCGAGAATCCCGAGGAACAGGGCGCCGGCGACCAAGGCATGATGTTCGGCTTCGCCTGCAAAGAAACCGAGAACTACATGCCCCTCACCATCGACCTCTCCCACCTCCTGCTCCGTGAGCTGGCCGCCATCCGGCACGAAGGCAAACAGATGAAATACCTCCGTCCCGATGCCAAGTCGCAAGTCACCGTGGAGTACGAGGAAGGCTGGAACCCCCTGCGTATCGACACCATCGTCATCAGCACCCAGCACGACGAATTTGTCAAACCCGTTGACGACACCCCCGAGGCCCAGCGCGAGGCCGACCAGCGCATGGTTGACAAGATTGAAGCCGACGTGCTCAACATCCTCCTCCCGCGTGTGAAACGCAAGTTGCCCGCCAAACTCCGCAAGCTGTTCGACCAAGACATGAAAATCTTCGTGAACCCCACCGGAAAGTTCGTCATCGGAGGCCCTCACGGCGACAGCGGCCTCACAGGTCGCAAAATCATCGTCGATACCTACGGCGGACGAGGCGCCCATGGCGGCGGGGCTTTCTCCGGAAAGGACTCCTCCAAAGTCGATCGCTCGGCAGCCTACGCCGCGCGCCATATTGCCAAGAACATGGTGGCCGCAGGTATTTGCGACCAAGCCCTGGTGCAGATTGCCTACGCCATCGGCATCGCCGAACCCGTGGGCTTTTACGTTAATACCGAGAGAACCGCCAAGGTGAAAGACAAGGACGGCAAAGTGCTTTCCGACGAAGCCATCGCCGAGAAGATTCATGCCATGGTCGATCTCCGCCCCTACGCCATCGTGAAACGCTTCGGACTCACCAACCCCATCTTTGAAGAAACCGCCGCCTACGGCCATTTTGGGCGCACCCCCGAGACACGCAAGGTGGAAGTGTTCTACGAGGACAACGACACCTTCCGCGAAGACGGCAAAATCTACAAGAACGTGGAGTTCTTCGGCTGGGAGAAACTCGACCTTGTTGATGACTTTAAGAAAGCCTTTTAAAAGTGGAAAGTGGAGAGTGGAAAGTTAGCCTGCGGTAGCAAACTTTCCACTTTCCACTCTCCACTTTCCACTTTCTCAGTTTTCCGTTTGCTCAAACTTCCTGACCAACTCGTCAGGAGTCATCCCTAACTGCTCAATCGCAATAGCGGCGTCCTTAGCGAAAGGACTATCGGGATAGTTCTTGATGATGCGCTGGTAGGTGCCGTGTGCCAAGGCGGTGTCACACAGTTGTTCCTCATAAACAAAGGAGGCTACCATGAACAAGGCCACAGGGTTTTTGTCGAACTCAGGGAAGGACTTCAGCAGTTTCTCGCACAACACGATGGAGGTGGGAGCGTCTTGCTTGGTGTTGACAGACACTTCCAACGCCTTGAACAGGTATTCCGGGGATTGCGGATCCTCAGGGTTCTGGTTGGCAAAATCGCGAAAAGTCTCAATGGCCCCCTTCGCGGCTTCCGGATTCACGGTTTGATCCTGGCTGAAGAGTGCCTTCTCGGCTTTCTGCACATCTTTAATCGTCACTTTGCCATTTTGGTTTTGGCAACTGGCAAGGGCTATGAGAACCACGGCCCAAAGGTAAATCATTCGTTTCATAACAGTATCTCTTTTTAATCTAATTGGCAGTTTTCCACTTTCCACTTTCCACTTTCCGTTATCTCTTCCTTTTCCTCGGAAAAATCATCCGATAATCGACATCACACTTCCCTTCGGAGATGTCGCGGAGCTTGCCTTGGAGCAGCACCTTGCGCAGCGGGGCGATGCGATCCACATGGACATGTCCTTCCAGATGGTCATACTCATGCTGGATGATGCGCGACCTGATGCCAGTGAATGTTTCCTCATGCTCCTCGAAGTTCTCGTCGAGGTAACGGAGACGGATGCCGTCGGGACGCATCACCTCTTCGTAGATGCCGGGAAGACTGAGGCAACCTTCTTTGAAAGGCACCTCGTCGCCAAAGGTGTCGAGCAACTCGGCATTGATGAAGGTGCGCTTGAAATCTTTCGCCTCGGGATAGTCGGGATAAAAGGGGTTGGCATCAACCAGGAAGAGACGGATGGACTGGTTCACTTGGGGAGCGGCCAAGCCCACTCCCTCGGAATGCGCGAGCGTCTCCCACATGTCGGCCAGAAGCTTCTCCAGGTCGGGAAAGTCCTTGTCGATGTTTTTGGCCACTGCTTTCAAGGTGGGATGGCCGTAGGCTACAATGGGAAGAATCATAACAGTTGACAGTTTACAGTTGAAAGTTGAAAGTTGAGAGTTGGTGGTTTTCTCTAAATTCTAAATTCTTAATTCTTAATTGATGACAAGTAGGACTGAAGGAGGATGGTCGCGGCGACGGTGTCCACAAGGGCTTTGTCTTGGCGTTGTTTCTTCTTCAATCCGGCGTCAATCATGGTTTGGTGGGCCATCACCGAAGTGAAACGCTCGTCGTATCGGACGATGTTCATGGTAGGCAACAGCTTGCGCAGACGGTTCACAATGGGCTCGATGTATTTTGAGCAGTCGGAAGCGTTGTTGTGCATATCCTTGGGCTCCCCTATCACGATGGTCTCCACCTCCTCCTTGCCCACATAATCCACCACCCAGTCGGCGAGCTTGCCGCTCTCCACCGTGGTAAGACCGTTGGCGATGATCTGGAGGGGGTCGGTCACCGCGACGCCGCAGCGTTTTCTCCCCAAGTCGATAGCCATGATTCTTGCCATGATTGAAATTTTCGGCAAAAGTACGAAATAATTTAGAATTAAGAATTTTGAATTTAGAATTTAGAGGGATTTGACGCGAATCCCTCTAAATTCTAAATTCAAAATTCTTCATTATTTGTGGTCAATGGCGGAGCGAAGGGCGTTTCCCACCAGCATGAAAGCCAGCACCAGCAGCATGATGGCGATGCCCGGGAGGATAGCAAGGTAGGCGGCATCAAGGATGATGAAGGCATAGTTCTCCTTGATCATGCTGCCCCAGGAGGGTGTGGGCGGCTGCACCCCGATGCCCAAAAAGCTCAGACCCGCCTCCAGCAGGATGGCTGAGGCGAAGTTGGAAGCCGACACCACGATGATGGGGTTGAGAATGTTAGGCAGGATATGGCGCATGATAACACGTATATCCTTAAAACCCAAAGCTTTGCCAGCTTCCACGTAGGTCATCTCACGCACCGAGAAAATCTGTCCTCTCGAGATACGCGCCACCTCGACCCACATGGTGAGACCCACGGCGATGAACACTTGTGCCACCCCTTTGCCCAAGGCAAAAGTGATGGCGATGACCAACAGCAATGTCGGGATGGACCACACCACGTTGATGAGCCACACCACCAAATCATCGACCTTGCCTCGGAAGAAACCGCCCAAGCTGCCGATAATCAGTCCGAGCAGCAGACTGAGCGACACCGCGACGAAGCCCACCGAGAGACTGATACGGCTCCCCAGTACCAACCGACTCAAAAAATCGCGACCAAACTGGTCGGTGCCCAACAGGAACTTTTGATGGACGCTTCCCCCTATCTCGTTGTTGGGAATCTCCTGCACCCGCACACTCCCGGATTGTTCTGGATTGTAGAGATACACCAAGGTGTAATCGTCAAAAACACGAATGCTGTCGTAGGGAAGATAGGTGCAATCGTCGGGTTGGCCGTAAAGCAGCCGGTTGAAGAAGCCCGTCGGGGCAGGGGGATTTTCTTTGGGGAGGACAAGCATATCCACCTCAAAACCAGGCTTTTTGGTACTTAATTCCAGCAGTTGTCGATTGGCGTTGGGTGTCGCGTCGGGGATGATATAATAGGCAAAGATGGCCAGCACCGCTACCACAAGGATAAAGAAGGAAGCGGCCATTCCAAGTTTGTTTTTTTTGAAACGTTGCCAAGCCAAAGCCCTTGGTGACTGGATGTCTTTTTTTGCATTCATGCGGCAAAGATAGATTTTTTTTGAAAAAAACACTTGCGATTTAAAAAAAAGCTGTATCTTTGCACCCGCAAACCTGATGGTGGATTTAGCTCAGTTGGTTAGAGTACCGGATTGTGGTTCCGTGGGTCGTGGGTTCGAATCCCACATTCCACCCTCGACAAGCAAGAGAGCGACTTTTACAGTCGCTCTCTTTTTTTATTGCGACGCACCACCCGGAGGGGGGAAAGAGGATTGGGGTTAAATGCGGAATGCGGAATGCGGAATGCGGAATGCGGAATAAGCCTACCGGTAGCAGGTAATTATTCTGCGTTCCGAACGACGCATCACCCGGAGGGTGAAAGATGGTTAGAACAAGGAATAACCCCACGAAGAATCACCCGGAGGGTGAAAGATGAATGCGGAATTCGGAATGCGGAATGCGGAATAAGCCTGCCGGTAGCAGGTAATTATTCTGCGTTCCGAACGACGCATCACCCGGAGGGTGAAAGATGGTTAGAACAAGGAATCACCCCGCGATGAATCACCCGGAGGGTGAAAGATGGATTGGTTTAATATGCTGACAGAAGCACCGCCTCTATGGCGTTCTTGGACGCGCGGTCGCATTATATCAAAGGAGTAGGTCCTCCAGCTTGGTTTGCAGGGACATCCTGGCGAAAGAAGCGTATCTTAATTACATGGCGCAACGTAATCCACAAACTGCCTTGACAAAACCACAAGCCTTGGCTGGCCAGTCCGAAAGCGAACTGGAGCTGTTGTCAAGATGGCTTTGCATCGGGGAGATTCTTTTCCAGGAGGGAAT
>CACZQL010000076.1 GCA_902783365.1 uncultured Bacteroidia bacterium
CAACTGGGAAGCCATGAGCGGCGACGTTAACTTCGAACCCAAACTCCAGCGTACCATCAACGTCGATATCCGCTACGTGCTCTTCGTTATCGACAAGTACGCCGGCGGAATATACTTTTTTAATGCGGAATGCGGAATGCGGAATAATTACCTGATACCGGTAGGCTTATTCCGCATTTCGCATTCCGCATTCCGCATTCCGTATTAAATCCCTATCTTTGCAGCCTCAATGTCTTATGGTGATATCCGATGTTTAAAGCATACATCCAACAGTTATTAATCTGCCTGTGTCTGGTACTTGTGCCGTTTTTTGGCACAGCCCAACCTGCCGAGAAGGCTTGTTTTTCCGTGCCGGGAGGCTTCTATGAGGAGCCGTTCCAGTTGGAGCTGTTTCCGTTTTACGCCAACCATCACATCCGGTTCACCATCAATGGCAACCAGCCAACGGCCCAGTCAACCCTTTACACGGAGCCGTTGACCCTCGACGAGCGTTTGTATTCCACCTCCGACATTTTCACTGTAGCGGTGTCGCTCGACCATGAGATGTTCTATCCCGACAGCGTGGGGCATTGCATCGTGATCCGCGCGGCGGTTTTCGATGCGCAAGAGAACCGCCTCAGCGAGGTGGCCACCAACAGCTATTTCATCCGTTCCTTGGGCTGCGACACCCACGGTCTTCCTGCGATTTCGCTTTGCGCCGACTCGCTCGACTTGTTCAGCTTTTACCGTGGCATCATGGTGCCGGGAGCCTGGTGGTCCAGCGCCATACCCGAATGGACAGGCAACTATTTCTGTAAGGGCATGGAATGGGAACGCCCCTGCAATGTGGAGTTCTACGAGGCCGACAATACCGGTATCAACCAGCAAGCCGGACTACGCACCCATGGCGGTGCCTCTCGCAGGCTACAACAGAAAGGCTTAAAGCTTTATGCCCGCGAAGAATATGGCAAAAAACGGTTTGAGCATCCTTTCTTTGAGGAAATCCCCCAGGCAAGCTTCAAACACCTCTCGCTGAAACCTTTCCGGTGCAGCCACTGGATGACGACCGGCTTACAGGACCCACTCGCCCATCGCATCGCCCGCAACCTCGACCTTGATGTTCTGGCCGCCCGTCAAGCCGTCCTCTTCCTCAACGGTGAATACTATGGCATCTATGCCGTGGAGGAAGTGCCCGACGAGCGTTATCTCGAAGACCACTATGGCATCGACCCCGATAGCGTCAACATCATCAAGAAATGGAACCAACTTGACTGTGGCGACAGCACCCACTGGCACGACCTCTATTATTGGGTCAAGGAAAATGACCTCTCCATGGCCGAAAACTACGAAAGGATACAGTCGCTCATCGACATGGACAACTTCATCGACTACCTGGTCTTCGAGCTCTGTTCCGCCAATAATGACTGGCCTGCCAACAACGTGCGTTGCTGGCAAGAGGGCGACGGCCCTTGGCGTTGGTTCTTCTACGATGGCGATGGCTGTTTCTTCAAAGACTGGGATGTGTTTGCCAACGTTACCGATACCAGCAACCACATCAACCCCTCCAACGCCCAATCCACCTTGCTGTTCCGTAAACTCTTCGAGAACGAAGACTTCATGCAGCGGTTCTCCACCCGTTTCCATCAACTCACCTCCACAACCCTCCAGTATGCTGAAACCTTCCCTTACCTTGACCAGCAGCAGGCCCTGATTCGCGAGGAGGTGCCCCAACAATGTCAACGTTTCGCCTTTCTCCCCGACATGGAGAAATGGGAAGCCGACCTGGCCCATGTGGATGACTATCTCCGCAATTTGCAGGAGAACCTCGATAACAAACTCTCCTGCTTCATGAGTGTTTACAACCATCAAATTCCCGAATCCCCCTTGTTGTGCTACCCCAACCCTTTCCATGACCGACTCAACCTTCAAATCAACACCTCCCTCCCTGACAATAGCGAGGTGCGGTTGTGCAATGCATGGGGTCAAATGGTCTATCGGCAAAAAGCCACCCTTGCCCCGGGTATCAACAGAATCTCCATGGACCTCCATCTTCCTGCCGGCGTCTATTTCCTTTGGGTGGACCAATATGTCACCAAAATAGTCTGCCAATAAAAACTGAAAGTGAAAAACTGAAAGTTGTATCTTTGTCGCCAAAATCATCAGAAAATGAAAAAACGTTCTCTTCTTCTCGTCATCCTTGTCCTGTTGGCCGTCGCCATCGTTTTCTTCGTCCACCAAGGGAGAAACTGCCATTTCCGCCCCATGACCAATTTCAAAGGAAGCATGGTGCGGCTCGATATGGACCTCGACGAGGCGGTGACTGACGGCATCTATCTGCCCTCCGCGCGGCAAACCGACGACGGTTCAGGATGCTTCCACTTCCGTTTTATCGCCCCCGAGAAAGGCTGGTTCTACAAACTTTACTACCAGAACGAGTCGTATAAGTTTCCCGACACCGCCGCGCTGTCGTCGGAGAACTTCTATGGCAGCTGGGAGGACGTCTCTGTTGGCTTCAAGCCGGTGGACCGCTGGTGGATGCGCGACAGCCTGCGCATCGTGGGCAACCCGAGAGACGAAAAAATCTATTACGGCGCCGACGTGTCGGAGAACTACCGCGACCAAAAGCATGTCGATTCCATCAAGCAGTGCATCCGCAACTCCGAGTCGTGGTATAAGTCGGTCATCGAGAAAGCCGCCCAAAACCAAATCAGCGTGGATGCGCAGCTCACCAACGACGCCCTTTGGGTGGTGGAGGACGACCTCAACCATGGCGACCACAACCACCGCTGGAAACGCAACCCCCGCGTGGGCGAATATGCCTTCACCCTGGTGCTCTGCGACGAGGAGGGTCTTGCCGAGATTCCCGACCATATCCAGCATCTTGGCGTCACCGCTCCCGAAGGCGGCTTTGAGAATCCCTTCCACTGGTTCGCCTCACACCCCTCGAAACATATCAAAGTGATTACCTCAGGCCGCAAACTCAAGACACGCGCGGTGCTCGAAGCCAGCCATGGCGTCTATGTGGAAGAAGCCAAGATGAAACACGCCACCGCCGACAGCTGCGGCTGCGGCTACAACAAAGAGCTCTACCGCCACGCCCTCTTCGAGCAGTTCTTCAGCTCCATCAGCCAGCAATACACCCTTCGCAACATCCCCGTCATCCAGGATGTGGTGGGGGAGGACCCCTATACCCGCGCGGAGTACGAGGCCAACAAGACCCGTTTCGACTCCTCACAGCTCCAGATGAACTACCCCGTGGTCACCGAGAACCCCTGCGCCACCGTACACGCCACCGCCGAGGGCATCACCCTCGTCAACCCCGCCAGCACCGAGGGACGGCTCCGTAAAGAGTCCACCGGCATCCGTAGCCGCGTGGGCTTCACCTACGGCAAGTTCAGGGGCAAAATCAAATTCCCGGTGATGCTCAACGATGAGAATATCTGGAACGGGCTGACCTACGCTTTCTGGTTGATTTACACCGACAACAACGAGTGGAACTATCGCCGTCCCAGCTTCGCGGGCGGCGGCTACATCCCCAAATACGACGATTCCGAATATCCCCAGCGCACCCCCTACAACGCCTATTCGGAAATCGATATCGAAATCGTGAAGGCCTCCAAACACTGGCCCATCAACTATTACCAATATACCCGTGGCGACCTTCAAAACTGCCAGGAGGATGCCAGCCTGAACGACGACGTGATGTTCTGCTGCACCAACTGGGACCTCGCCACCCCCGAACCGCCCAAGTTCAAAGCCTATATCGACAGCATCCCTTACGGCAAGAAAGACAAGTTCGAGGTGATGCGCTGGTATCCCAACTACAAGGCTTTGACCTCGCGCACGCCCATGTCGAACAAGGACTTCAAGGAACCTTGGTACTATTACGAGATTGAATGGAAACCCACCGAGATTATATGGCGCTTGGGCCCCGACCCGGACCACATGGAGGTGATGGGCTACATGAACGACCAATACACGGCCATTCCCAACAACCAGATGAAGTGTATCGTCACCCAGGAGTACCATTACTCCGAATGGTGGCCGCCCGTCGTGTGGGAACAGGGACTCATCCCTTACAACAAAACCGATATCATTGGAAAAGTTTATGAAATAGTCATTGAATAATTTATAATTGGGAATTTAGAGAAATATGACACAAATCCCTCTAAATTCCCAATTCTAAATTCTAAATTTAAGAAAATGGAGTTCAAGGGATTCAGCAAGCGGGACACGAGTATTTTAAAAGGCATTGGCATCTTGAGCATTGTCTTTCACAATTACTTCCATTGGCTGTTGCCGTCGCCAGGCGAGAATGAGTTCAGTTTCGCGGCGGAGCGGGTCACCCGTTTTTTCGACTTGTTGGTCAATGAGCCCGGCGAGTTTGTCAACATCCTGTTCAGTTTTTTGGGTCACTACGGGGTGCAGGTGTTTCTGTTGGTCAGTGGTTTTGGCCTCACCATGTCGATGCTCCGACGGGAGAAAGCGTGGCTGCCCTTTGTGTGGGAACGCCTCTTGAAGCTCTATGCGTTGCTTTTGACGGGCTTGGTGTTGAGTTATCTCGGCCTTGTGCTGATGCAGAACCGGGTCTTCAACGCTTGGGAGTGGAAGGAAATCGGTTACAAGATGCTGTTCATGCACACGCTTTTGCCCAACTCGGGCTTGAGTGTGAACGGGCCGTGGTGGTTCTTCGCCTTGATTTTCCAGCTTTATTTGCTGTTTCCGCTGTTGTTCCGAGGGATGCGACGCTGGGGCTGGAAAGTCTTCGTGGCTGTTTGTGTGGTTTCCTACGCGATGATCTTCCTGTTTCGCGAGGTCTTCAACCTGTATCATGGCAGCATTTTGATGCAAAACGCGCCGGGGCATCTACCGGAGTTTTGCTTGGGCATCCTGTTGGCTTTTTCCAAAGACAAAAAGATACATTGGGGCTGGCTGGTGTTGGCGGTGGCGGTGTTCTGTCTGGGCAATGTCTATTCCTGGGCTTATCCCTTCACGTTCTTGGCGGTGGCGGTGATGACGGTTTTTGCCTATCAGGGCTTGAAGTCGCTTCCTTTCAAAAAACGTTGGATAGGGGAGGCGCTCTCTTATTTCGGGGGGATTTCCATGCTGCTGTTTGCCGTCCACGGTCTTTTCAGAGTGCCTTTTCTCAACTTGGCGGCGGCTTGGCCCACTCCTTGGGGACATCTTGCCACAGGTTTGCTATTTTTTGTCACCGTGTGGCTGTTCGCTTTGGCCGTCAAGCCACTGCATACCTGGCTCTCCAACTTGTTCTCCCGGTGTGCCATTCGTGAAAGCAAAGTTACAAAAATATTGCAACCAATACTTCAAGTGTTCTTGTTGCTGTTTTTTGCAGGTGTGATGGTCCATTACCTGGTTCAAGACCGCAGCTCGCGATCCATCACGCCCACGGTTGCTCCGCTGCTGATGGATCAAGGTGTGGTGACCCCGGCTGACAACTATGTGACTTTTGTGTCGTTCGACTTGCCGGCGAATCCTTCTGTGGTGCGTTTCAAAGGCAGTTTCGATTTCAAGAGCGATGCCGCCGAGGATCAGCTGCCTTCGTTGGTGGCCGACATCCGTAAGACCTATTGGAATAGCATCAAGCTCACCAAACGTGTGGATGGCGATTGGTCACACTACGAGTTCAGTTGCGATTTTTACCGTTCTTTCATCCAAGATGTCAAGGATAAGCGCGTCTCCCTCTATTTCTTGAACCGTCATCAAACTGAGATGGCCTTCCGTGATGTGCATGTCGAAGTGAGTTATTAAATAAAAGTAAAAAGTTATGGTCTTTAGCAGCAACGTCTTTCTTTTGTATTTTCTGCCGCTCTTTTTGCTGTGCTATTTCATCTGCCCGCGGAAGTACAGAAATTATGTGCTGCTGCTGTTTTCTGTGGTGTTTTACGCTTACGGGGGTCCCGACTTTGTGCTGATCCTCCTTGGCGCCACCACGGTCACCTATTTCCTTGTGAAGGCGATGTGCCGCACCGACAGCACCACCCAAAAGAAATGGCTTTGTGCCGCCGCCATCATCATCAACCTTGGTCTGTTGGTCTATTACAAATACGCAGGTTTCCTCATCAAAAACCTCTTGCCTTTCACCTCTCACCTTTCACCTCTCACCTCTCACCTCTCAACCATCGTTCTCCCCATCGGCATTTCGTTTTTCACCTTCCAGTCCATCACCTACGTGCTCGACACCTACCGGGGCCAGGTGAAGCCCATGGACAAGCTGACCGACTATATCGTTTATATCATGATGTTTCCCCAGCTCATTGCCGGTCCTATCGTGAAATACGGTGACGTGGAGCAGCAACTGCGGCATCGCGAGAGTCCCGCGTCGGAATGCCTTCAGGGCTTCTATCGCTTCGTCATCGGTTTGAGCAAGAAGGTGCTCATCGCCGATGTCATCGCGGTGCAGGCCGATGCCTGTTTTGGCGGCAACCTCGCCACCTTGGACATGGGTTCCGCCTGGATTGGCAGCTTGGCCTACACGATGCAGCTCTATTTCGATTTCTCAGGCTACAGCGACATGGCCATCGGCCTCGGGCGCATCATGGGATTCAAGTTCCCCGAGAACTTCGACAATCCTTATACCTCCCGCTCCATCACAGAGTTCTGGCGCCGTTGGCACAAGACTCTTGGGGCCTTCATCATGAATTACCTCTACATCCCTTTGGGCGGCAACCGCAAGGGCCAACGCCGCACCTACCTCAACCTTTGGATTTGCTTCCTGCTCTCCGGCCTTTGGCACGGCGCCGCCTGGAACTTCGTCCTCTGGGGGGCGTTTCATGGATTCTTTATTGTCCTAGAGAAGCGACTGGAGAGTGGAAAGTGGAAAGTTTTCCTTTCTCCACTCTCCACTTTCTTGCTGGTCAACTTCGGCTGGGTGCTGTTTAGGGCGGATAGCATCGGACATGCTTTTGACTATTATCGGGCCATGTTCTCTTTCAATTTCCAAGGCTTCAGCTGGAATGCCGGAAGTCAGTTCTATGTCACCCTCCTTGTGGCGTTCCTTTTCTCTTTCCTGACCTTGTTTCCCTTTGGGCGAAAAGTGGAGCAGTGGGTGTTTTACCGTAATTATGGAACCGTGGGGCATTGCGTTGCCTGGGGATGCTCCATGCTGATCCTGCTCACTTGCATTGCCGCGTTGAACGCCACGGGATTCAGTCCCTTTATCTATTTCAGATTCTAAAAAAACAACCTCCCTCATGAATAAAGACAAGATTTCACAAGGCATCAAAGCTTTCCTCGACTTTCTCTTCTGGATGCTGGTTTTCGGTTTCGTGGTCAGGCTCTTTGAGGCCGCTTTGCTAGGCTATTACCATCAGGAGTTTTGGAAACAGCTCTCGCTTTGCTGCTATGGTTATGGCTACGATATTCTCTTCTTCGCCAAGTTCGCCCTGCTGCTCTGCCCTTTATACCTGCTCATCCATATTTTCTCGGAAGCCGCCGCCCGCTGGACCTTCCGCATCCTAGGAGCTGTCATGCTGCTGATTTCCAACGCGATGGTGATGTATTATATGTCGGCCTACCTCCCTCTCGACAAGGTGTTTTTCGACTATAGTGTCAAAGAGCTGGTCTATATCTCCCAATCCACCGGGGCCTTCGTTTGGTGGGGCTATGTGGGGTTGCTGCTGATCCCCGCGCTGTTTTTGGTGGTCTCGCGCCGGAGGCTGAACCTGGGCCGCGGCTGGATGTTCGCCTGGCTGGCGCTCGCCCTCTGTGCCCTCTTTGTGTGGGAGGTGCCATCGTGGTTGTACAAGAGCATCGAGGAAAGAAACACCCTCTGCAACAAGCAGGAGTATTTCTGGAAAAGCCTGCTCAAGAAAGAAGCCAAGTTCTCCCGCTTCGACTCCAGGGATCTGGAACGCCAACATGAGCGTATCGAAAATTTCCAAGCGATGTTCCCCGAGGATGACTTCGTCGATTTCCGTTACCCCTTCGCCCATCTGGACCAGTCGCCCGATGTGCTTTCTTCCTATTTCAACCTGCATCCCGACAAGAAACCCAACCTGGTGTTCATCATCAGCGAGGGTCTGAGCCGCGAGTTCAGTGGCGAGCACTCCTATTATCCCTCCGCCACCCCATTCCTCGACTCCTTGGCCAACCATAGTCTCAACTGGCTCAACTGCATGTCGTCGTCGCAACGCACCATCGGGGTCCTGCCCACCTTGTTTGGCAGCCTGCCTTTCGGCAAACGCGGCTTCATGCAGTCGTCCAACACCCCCCGCTTCCACTCCCTCGTGGGCATCCTCAAAGACAACGGCTACCAGCCCTCCTTCTTCTATGGCGGATGGACCTGCTTCGACGATATGTGCTACTTCCTCAACGACATGGGCGTGGAAGACTATCTCCCCGATTATAACTCCTATCCCAAGGACATCCAGTCCACCTGGGGATTATACGATGAATATTTATTTTCAGAATCATTAAAACATATTAAACAAAACAACCCTCAACCTCGTCTGGATATCTATCTTACGCTGACCACCCACGATCCTTTCGACTATCCCGACAAGGAACGCTACACAAAGACCTATATCCAATGGCTGGAGCGTGACCACCGTCTCAACGACATCCAGCCCTCGCAATACGAGCAATACGCCTCTTATCTCTATTATGACGATTGCCTGCGCAAGTTCTTCAAGGATTACCAGAAGATGCCGGAATATGAGAACACCATCTTCGTGATTACTGGCGACCATTGCTTCAACGCGCAGTCGCAGGAGCTGGAGAAATACCATGTGCCGTTCCTCGTGTGGTCGCCGATGCTCAAGGCGCCGCGCCGTTTTCCGGCCATGGTGGCGCACCGCGATGTCACGCCTTCGTTCCTGGCCCTCATGAAGAATAACTATCACATCAATGCTCCTGAAGTCGTCAGCTGGATCAACACAGGTCTCGACACGTCATCGGTTTTCCGCGCCAACACCTTCACGCCGCAGTTGAAAAGCTCCCGCAAGATGGACAACATGGTCTATAAAGACTGGTTTTACGACGAGGGCAAGGTGTATCGTTTCGGCTACGACGAGGGTCGGCTCACCCTTACGGAAGTCGAGGCGGAGCCAATGGCCTCCTTCATGAGCGAGTACCGGGCCATGGACGACTACGTGATGAACAACGACGCATTGATCCGGATTGATGAGGACAAGCAACGGCTGATACTGGTTGTCGATAGCACCAAGAGTGTGAACTATGTGCTGTTGAACTCCTTCGTTCGTCCCATCGACACGTTGGAACACGAAAATGTGTTCAAACTGGTCAACGACTATCCTTTCAACCTGTTTACCATGCCCTTGTCCGATAGCTTGCAGTCGGTGGTGGTATATAGCGATTTCAATATCCGTATTCCCCGTCAGGAAAACGGCGGCGCCAAGGTGATGCTGGGTTTCGAGTTGAGCCGTCACGACGGCACCCGCGAGGTCATCAAGCCCATTGTGGTGAATTACGACTGGTATGAGTACTACGACCGTTGGCAGCATTTCTCCATGACCCAAACGTTCAACCGGTCGCAGCTGCATTATCAGGATGGCGACCAGCTGAAGTGCTATTTCTCCAACAGGGGTCACATTGAGTTTATGATCGCCGATTTTAACCTGAAAATTGTGGAAGTCAGTGAATAACCGTCTTGACAGTTGGCTTTCGGGGCTACGCTCTTGGTTGGGGTTGAACATTGTGCTGCTTATCTGCATGGTGGCTATGCGCCCTTTGTTTTTTTTGGAGGTGCATAGCAGGTTAGGGGTGGCCCCACTGCAGTTCTTCACCATCCTGTCGGGGGCGGTGTTCGATTTGTTGCTGGTGGCGCGCATCTTCTGTTTCGGTTTGATACCTTTTCTGCTGCTCCATCGCTGGAGGCCCAAGCTGGCGCGAGGGATTTTTCTTGGCCTGACTGTCCTCTATATCGTGGTCAACGCCTTGCTGATGGAATACTACTGCAATCTGGGCATGCCCCTGGATCATGTCATCCTGGTTTATACCCCCGAGGAGTTAAAAACCACGGTGTTTTCCTCCGCGTCGATAACGATAGGGCAAGTGCTGTGGATGCTGCTTCTGGTGGCTTTGCCAGTTTTTTTGGCTTTTGTTATCGTGATATCAATCCGTCATAATACGCTCTCCCTGATTGTCTTGTCATCAGCGATAATGCTGAGTGCGCTGGTCAGCTATCCGCGTCTTTTGCGCACCGAGGCCTTGTATCCCGCCCACGAGGACTTCTGCCTTGCCGTGAACCAGCCTTCTTATTCCTGGGTGAAAATCATGGATTATCGGCACGACGGGGATGCCCAAAAAGCCTTTGAGTCTGAGCATGAAGAGTATCCTTTTTATCGTCAGGCGGATGACCCTGATGTGCTGGGGCCTTTTTTGGAGGAGAGTTCCGACGGCTTGCCGCCTAACTTGGTGTTTGTGGTGGTGGAGAGTCTGGGCCAGCGCCTCACGGGTGTCGATGTCCCCGGCATCTCGTTCACGCCTTTTATCGACAGTCTTGCCCAAGAGAGCCTCTATTGGCCCAACTGCCTTTCCACGGCTGAGCGCACTTTCGGGGCGCTGCCCTCACTGTTTGCCTCCGCGCCCCATGGCCGTTACGGCTTCTCCACGCCTTTGGCGCCCACGCCAAGGCACCATTCCTTGCTGAAAGACTTGAAACGCAATGGCTACCGCTTGTCGTTCTTCTATGGCGGCGACATGGCCTTCGACCGTTATGATTTCTTTTTGAAAGACAATGGCGTCGATTTCCTGTTGGAACCCGAGGTGGTGGTGTCCGACTCGGCGACCTATCGTCTGATGGTCGATAACCACCGCTGGGGTCTCGACGACGCGCAGCTTTTCCACGCCGCGGAGCGTTGCATCGAGGCCGACACCTTGAAACGGCCCAGAATGGACCTCTTCTTGACCCTCTCCACGCACGAGCCCTTCCTCATCGACGCTATTGAGTATTATGAGAGCCTGGTGCGCCGTATGGTGGAGCAGGCAGGAAACCTCTCCGACAAAGAGCGCGACAATGTGCTGCGAAACACCAATATCTTCGCCTGTTATCTCTATGCCGACCAATGTGTCCGCGAGTTGTTCCACTTCTACCGTCGCCAGCCTGGCTTCGAGAACACCCTTTTTGTGGTCACAGGCGACCATCGCATGGGGCCTCTGCCTTTTGGCAACGCCATCCATAAATACAATGTGCCTTTCCTTGTGTATTCGCCTTTGCTGAAACGGTCCAAGACCATGCGGGCCGTGGTGTCGCATCTCGATGTCACCCCTTCGCTCAACGCCTATCTCCATGCCCGTTACGACTATGCCATCGACAGCGCTTGCCACTGGTTGGGCAGGGCTTTCGACACGGTGGCGGACTTCCGCAGCGAGCGCCGGCTGCTCTTTATGCTCAACAACCGCGACGCTGTGGACTACCTCCAGGGCGATCTCATGCTGAGCCGTTCAAAACTGGCCCGTCTGGACTCCTGTTTCCGGGAGACGGTGCTGCACGACGATGCTTTGCTCGACACCCTGCAAAAGGAACGGGCCCGGTTCGACCAACGCAGCCGGTATGTGGTGCAAAACGACCTCCTTCTGCCGCCCGACAACGACCGCCTGCTCTATGAGTGCCACCTCGATTTTGAGAAACATACCCTGGCAGTCTTCAATCCCTATTTGGACCGCGACAGCGGCTTCTTGCACATCGACTCGTTGGAAACCTATTTCCCGCTTTGCTCCCACATCAAAGTGGCGCCCCAGTATCATCACCTCACGGTGGAGGTCTCTTTCGACCTCAAGAATCTCGACCCTGCCAAGGAACTTCCCGAGCTGGTGGTAGAGCAAGGAAGCCGTCGCGACCCCAGGCCCTTGGCGTTGGAAACAGCCGGGATGGCCCAACCAGGGGCATGGCGGCACTTCCGTCTCCGCACGGTGGTCAATGTCTTTGATCAAAAGGAAAACGAGGAACTGAAATTGTATCTCTTCAACCGGCATAAAACCGAATTACAGCTTGACAACCTGCGGGTCACTGCGAAAGCATCCATTCGGCGTCCATGACCATGGCGGTCTCCAACTCAAGATGCCTTTCTCCGGCTTTTTTTTGCAAGCTTTCCATCCATTTGGGATCCTCGCACATGTGGCGTAGCTTGAGAGTCAAAGGACTGCCAGGGGCGCTTTTCTGTACCAGGAGATTCCGGCCTTTTGGGTGGTCCTCCTCTATGTCGGGAAAATAGTTTCCGGGATTGCTGTAGAGCACGTACGCCGCCTCTTTTCGGATGGCTTCCTCCAAGGTTTTGTCATGATAGACCGGTTTTTTTTGGATGGCCTCGACCCACTCGGGGGTGTTGTGGATGGCTCTGACGATGTCGTCGAGCGCCTGTTGGACTTCCCGTTGGCTATGGCAGAGGTTGACCAACGCCGCCGAAGAGAAGTTGTGGCTCATGTCGTAAAGGTTGGAGGTGCTGTACGACACCACCACGTAGTCGGTGGCCATGAGTTGTTGGAGATAATTCAGCTCGGATGTGGATTTGCTGAGCCAGTTGTCGTAAACAGTGCTGTTGTAGTACCAAAAGTAATGGCGGGTGAAGAGGCTGTCCAACGGCAGATGGTAGGCGATGTTCCAATAATAGGAGTCGCCGATGGTGATCAACGAGGGTTTCACGCTGAGCGAGTCCTGAACCACTTTAAACCTTGCGTAACGGTTGGGCACGCTGCGGATGGACCTCGACAAGTTGAGCAGCTTCTCCAAATCATCGTCAGGGTACATGGTGGTGTCGTAAAGCGTTTCGCTGATTTCCAGCATGGGGAGGTCGCGATGCCCCAGCCATGCCATGTAGCGCAACACGGAATCAGTGACATGCAGGGCGGCCAGGTTCGACCAGTGCGTGCCTAATTGGGGATACAGGGCGTAATCGACGGTGTTTTTAATCTCCTGGAAATACCGGTTGAAGTCGATATAATTGACCCCGAGGCTGTCGAAAAGGGCTGGATAAATGTCGGCGGCGGTGACGTTGTCAGCAGGGGAAGTCATAGAAGCCGGGAGGAGCTCGGGATAAACATTCGCCTTGCTGGGTTCAATGACCACGAAAAGCTGTTTGCCGCACTCGGCCAGGATTTGCTGCACGTTGCGGAGCCTCAGCGCTTCCTGACGTAGTTTTTGGCGCAGCTGGGGCAGGTCGTCGGCGAATTGCTGGCGGTAAGTGCCAAGATAGTCATCCACCGGATTCTTGCTGAAGACGCAGTCGTCCTTGCCGACAATCACGGATTTGACGTTGGTTTTCTTGTAAAAATCCCAAAGATATTGGTTATAACCGCGGATAAGTGGCTCGCGGAAGCCGAAATTCTCGCGGCTGTATTGTTCCAAGTCGCTTTGCAGCCGGCCTGAGGCGAAGTTTTTCAGGGTGAAGGCTGGAAACTGGGTCTTGACCTCGACACCGGCCAAGGGTTTGAAGGCGAAAGGATGCCAGTGCTCTTGGACGAAAAAGGCCATGAGGCTTACCAGGGTGACGAGGCATAATATAATATACAATGGCTTCTTCATGGTTATCTGACAAAGCCCTTGGGCTCGATGTTGGTGCGGTAGGTGTATTCGGCATTGTCCCACAGCGACTGTTCCAGGGAGACACCTTTTTCTTCCGCCTGTTTCTTGACGCTTTCGTACCATTCGGGCGAAGCCTTGATGTTTTCGGAAATACGGCGAATCTCGCTGTCGCGGTACTCGTTGTAAATACGGTCGGTCTCGTCGTAGTCGCCGGGGTTTTTCCACCGGAACACGTTGTCGTAACCGCTCAAGTAGCGCTCGATGAAGCCGTAGGGCCACAGGTGGTTGGTGGCTTCGGTACACACCAGCAACACAAACTCTTGGCTTTCAATCTCCTTTTTATAGTCGAGCGCATCCACGTTCTGTCCGTCGCGCTCCGGATAGACGGTTTTGTTGTAGAACCAGAAGCCGCTATTGGAAAACAGGTTCTCGGGCAAGGCCACGTTCCAGGCCCACACCGTCCACCAGTAGGAGTCGGAGATGGCGAGCACCTTGGGTTTGTAGCCTTCGGTAAAGCCGAAATGCGGGTTGTCGATGGTGTTGTGGGGCAAAGGCAGGAGGAGGTTCATCATGCGGTAAAGGTCGTCGTCCTGGTTCATCAGTCCGTCCTGGTCGAAACTTTCGATATAGGCATGGGCCTGCTGTTGGCCGTTTTTCGACTCCATGTAACGCACCAGCGAATCCATGGCCACAGAGGCGGCGTAAACGGTCCAGTGGGCGCTCAGGTCGCAATACAAAGGATGTTCGAATTGGTCCTTGCGGTCGCAGAAATAGCGGTTGAAGTCAATCATCTCGACGCCTTGTTCTTGCAGCGCCTTCAGATACACCTGGTAGTTGTTGGTGCCACGGCCTCGCGACAAATATTTGTCGGGTATCAGCTCGGGGTAGTAGGAGGCTTTGCCCACGGTGAAAACGGGAAGCAGGGTGACGCCCTTGGTGCGGAGCATGTCCTGGATGAGCTTGAGCTGCCGCGAGGTCTGCTGGATTCGTTCCTCGCCAATGAAAGTCTCGCCCGTGTAGCTGATGATGTAAGACTCTTCAATGAAGGTCTTTCCGTTCTTGCTTTTCACGGGTCCGATGGCGGAGATTTTCCCGAAGGCGGAATAGAGCAGCTGATTGTTGAGGCGTATCATGGTTCTACGGAACCCGCATTGTTCGGTGAACCAAGTCGTGAGCGAGTCCTGGGCGGTCTCCTCGTAGAGGGTCTTGAGGGTCACCACGGGCTTGGGCGTCTCCACAAAAGCCCCGTCCAACGGCTTCTCATCGGCGAAATGGAGCCACCACTGCAACATCGGCAGAAACAGCAGCAACAACAGCGCGAGGAACCATATCTTCTTGATTGTTTTCATCAGAACCTAAAGTAAATGAACGGGTTAAAACTGCCTTTGAGGATAAACGACGCCGAGAGCAAGAGAAGCACCACAATGATGACTCCCACCACGATGCTCAGGACCGGCGAAGTTTTTTTTGTCGGCGAATTATCTGTTGTCGGCGAATTTAGCGAATTAAGCGAATTAAGCGAATTAAAATTCGTTAAATTCGCTAAATTCGCCGACTTTCCATTCGCCGACTTTCCAGTGGTAAAGAGGCCAAGGAAGGAGAAGAAGGCGGCCACGATCAGGGTAAACACGAGTTGGGGCGTGACGTTCGCCGTGGGGGCTTGGCCGTGGAAACCGAACATCGTGCCGATATACTGCACGGCATACCCCAAGGTGTCAGCCCGGAACAGCACCCAGCCCACCATCACGATGAGGAAAGTTGAAAGGTGAGAGGTGAAAGATGAGAGGTAAGAGGTACCTTTCACCTTTAACCTTTCACCTTTCACCTTAAAAAGCTTGTCGAGGCAAATGAACAATCCATGGTAGGCGCCCCACACCACGAAGTTCCAGGCGGCGCCGTGCCATAGGCCGGAGAGGAAGAACACGATCCAGAGGTTGAGATAGGTGCGGCCTTTGCCTTTGCGGTTGCCCCCCAAGGGGATGTAGAGGTAGTCCATCATCCAGCTGCCGAGGGTGATGTGCCAGCGTTTCCAAAACTCTGTCACGCTTTTGCTGATGTAGGGATAGTTGAAGTTCTCGGGAAACTTGAACCCGATCATCCGCCCGATGCCGATGGCCATGTCGCTGTAGCCGGAGAAGTCGAAATAAATCTGGAAGGTGTAAGCGAGGATGCCGATCCAGGCAGTGGCCATGCCCATCTCGCTGGCGGGCAGGGCAAAAACCTTGTCCACATATTCTCCCAGGACGTTGGCGATGAGCATCTTCTTGGAGAGTCCGATGACGAAACGATAGAAACCAAACAACTTGTTGTCGATGGTTTCGTTGGCGCTTCGGTCCACAATCTGCGCGGCCACCTCGTTGTATCGCACGATGGGTCCCGCGATGAGCTGGGGAAACAGCATGATGAACAAGGCATAGTCGAAGATGCTCTTCAAGGGTGCCGAGGTGCCTCGATAGACATCCACGCTGTAACTCATCTTTTGGAATGTGAAGAAAGAGATGCCGATCGGAAGAACCACTTTGGTCCATCGTACTGGATTGGCTCCAAAGATGCTTATCAATGCGTTGAAGTTCTCGATGAAGAAGTTGGCGTATTTGAAATAGGCCAACAACCCGATATTGAGGATGATGGAGAGGATCAAAAACAGTTTCTTCCGCTTGGGCTCCTGGCTATTAGCCATTTTCCGCACGATGAAATAGTCGATGAGGATGGAGAGCAACAGCACGAGCAGAAAACGTGGGGAGCCAAAACCGTAGAACAGCAGGCTGGCGATCAGGGCCACCCCGTTTTTGTATTTCCGGTCGGCCAGGAAATACACCGCGAGGAACACGGGCAGAAAACAGAAAAGGAAGACACTGCTGCTGAATACCATAGGTTTACTCGTTACGGGTGTGCAAAGTTACGTTTTTTTTGGATTGCGGGATCATTGTTTCCGATGTTTTCGGTTTTCGAGGTAGTAGATGGCGTTGATGCGGAGGTTCTCTTCCACCGTGAGGTGATGTTGCTCCGCCTGCTTCACCACGGCCTCGTACCAAGCGGCGTTGTTGCGGATGAGCTCCTGCGCCTCCAGGATATCCTCTTCTTGGAGGGCGTAGAGTTTAAGGACTTTCATCGGGAATCCCGACATGAAGTTGTACATCATGGGCGCTGTGTTGATGCCCAGGATGATGTCGGCTTCTCTGATGGTGTTGTCGGTGTCGGGAATGTTGCTGAAAGGCACTCTCCAATAGCCTTTCGAGGAATACACATTCATCAAATACTGCCAGAAATCCCATTTCTTGAAGGCGTTTTTGAAGCAGGAGAACATGATTTGGTCGAAATAGCTGTCGCCCACCACCAGCAGGTTGGGATGGTCTTTTCCGGTGGTGTCGCTCAAGATGTATTGGGGACGGGGTTGGGGCGACCGAGGCCAGGGCAGCAGCAGGTTCATGCTCTTCTCCAGCTCCCAGTCGTAGTCGCTGTAATCGGTGGTGATGTTATCATCGAGAAGCTCGATGCTGGGAAGGTTGTACTTGGTGATTTCGTTGAGGGTCTTGAGAATGGTGTCGGCGGCGATCTGTACGGCGTATTCTGACCAATGCGAGGCGGCCTTGGTGTAAATCAGATAGCGCGACGTGTCGCCCACCGCCTGGAAATAATGATACAGGTCGATGTGCGGAATGCCGAATTCCTTGAAAAGCTCGATGTAATACTCTTCAAGGCTGAAGTCGGCGATGTTGTCACGATAATGTTGGGGCATCTTCTCGGGATAAACCGAGGTTTTGGTCGGGGCGAAGACATACAGGAAATAGGTGCCGTGTTTCCGCAAGACGTCCATCATCTGCACGGTTTCCCAGGCATGGCGTCTCGCCTGGTCTTTGGCCTCCTCCACGCTTCCGAACTTTTGTTGGAGGGTCGCTCCTGTAATGTCGTTCAGATACATGTTGATAAACAGGTCACGATCCTCGCCTTCCACGACATTGTTGTTGGAGATTTTATGGAAACCACTGTAAAGCAATTGGTTATACAACCTGATCCACCATTCCCTGAAGCCGGTGTTCCGTTTGGCGTGCTCGGTGAGATAGTTTTGGTAGCTGCCATCGTAAAAGGTCTTGAACGTCAGGGGTACGGTGTTTTCCTCTTTGGGATAGCCGAACAATGGTTTGATCTTGGCCCAGGGGGTGATGCCTTGGGTCATGATGGCGAGTAGCACCGCCATCACACACAGGAACTGAATGAGAAAATACCGTTGGTTTTTCATGGCTCAGAAGCGGAAATAGATGAAGGGATTGAAATCGGTGACACAGAGTGAACCTGTGCTGAGCACCAACAGGACGAGGCAGATGGCGAACATCACCCACGAAAGCCGTTTGGAGTAATGCTCGGCGAAGATAAGGTTTTGCAGCCGTTGTCCACCTTTAAACAGGGTGAGGAACGAAAACAGCAGCGCAAGGACCAAAGTGGACCAAAACAGCGCGTCGGCATTGCCGCTCAACCCGCTTCTGAACGAGAACAAGGCGGCATAATACCCTCCCGCCCCGGCGATGTTGTCGGCCCTGAACAGCACCCAACCCATCATCACGATGAAGAAAGTTGAGAGTTGAGAGGTGAGAGTTGAGAGGTACCTTTCACCTTTCACCTTTATCCTTTCACCTTTCACCTTAAACAGTTTGTCGAGGCAAATGAAGAGCCCGTGGTACGCGCCCCAAAGGACGAACGTCCAGGAGGCGCCATGCCAGAGACCCGAGAGGAGGAAGCAGAGCCAAAGATTGAGATAGGTGCGTCCCTTGCCTTTGCGGTTGCCTCCCAACGGGATGTACAGGTAGTTCATGATGAACGACCCCAGGGTGATATGCCACCGTTTCCAAAACTCGGTGATGCTCTTGCTCGTGTAGGGGTCGTTGAAGTTTTCCGGGAAACGGAATCCCATGATCATGCCCAAGCCGATGGCCATGTCGCTGTAACCGGAGAAGTCGAAGTAAATCTGCATGGTGTAGGCCAGGATGCCCAACCAGGCGGAGCCGGTGGACAACTGTGCGTAATTCATGCCAAACACTTGGTCGGCATAAAGTGCCATCGTGTTGGCAATCAACACTTTTTTACTTAAACCGATGACAAAACGGTAAAAGCCCACCACCCGGTTTTCCATGGTGCTCTCCCGCGAGACCAGCTGCTCGGCCACCGTGTTGTAATTGACGATGGGGCCGGCGATGAGTTGCGGAAACATCATGATATACAGCACATAGTCGGTGAGTTTTTTGCTCGGCGGCGTCACCCCGCGATACACGTCCAAAGTATAGGTGAGCGACTGGAAAGTGAAAAACGAGATGCCGATGGGGAGCACGATGGCTGAAAGGTGAGAGGTGAGAGATGAGAGGTGAGAGGTGAGAAGTGGGAGACGGGAGAGGTTTTCGATGATGAAACCTGCGTATTTGAAATAGAGCAAAAGTCCCAAAGAGATGAGGATGGATGCCGCGCAGAACAGCTTTTTGCCTCGCTTGGCTTTCACCATACCGTTCACCAAATAGTAGTTGACGACGCATTCGCCCACCAACAGGAGCAGGAAATCGGGGGCTCCGTAGGCATAGAATACCAGGGAGAATAACAGAAGGGTATAGTTCCTGAACTTCTTGGGTGTCAAGAAATACAACACCAAAAAGATGGGGAGGAAAAAGAAGAGGAAGATATTGCTGCTGAAAACCATGGCGTGATAGGGTTATTGCTGTTGTTCTAGTTTCGCTTTCTTGTTGTGTTGAAGGACGTATTCGGCGTTTTGGCGGAGGTTCTCCTCAAGGGTGATGCCCCGTTGGACGGCCTGTTCCTCGATGGCTTTGAACCATTGAGGGTTGTTTTTCATGTTGCTGATGATTTGGTTGATGGCGGCTTCGTCGTTGAGATGACCCTCACGGAGCTGCTCAAGGGCGTAGGGAATGAATCCGAACATGTAGTCGGGCAGATAGGCGGAAGTGAACATGACGAGCACCAAGTCGGCGTCCTCGATGACTTCGCCCGCATCGAACACCATGTTCAGGTGCTTCCCGTTGTAAAACTTCCTTGAAGAATAGATATCCATATTGTAGAACCACAAATCCCATTGGCGGAACGCATCGACGAAACAGCTGCGTCGTAGTTGGTTGAAGTAGCTGTCGCTTACCACTAGGAGGTTGATGCGGTCGGCGTCTGCCGTGTCGCGCAGGGTGAACACAGGGTTGGGCATAGGAGGCTTGGGAAAGGGAAAGAGCAGGTTCAGGCTTTCCTCCAACTCATCGTCGATGTAGGAGTAGTCGGTACTGATGTTGGGGTCGATAACCTCGATGGAGGGCATTTTGTGTCCCGTCAACGCCTCGATTTTGCGGAACAATGAGTCGGCCACCATGGGGATGGTCGCCTCCGACCAATGGGTGCCGGTTTTGGCGTAAAGGGGATAAGGGAACTTGTCCTTGAGGTCAATGAAATAGTTGAGGAAGTCGATGTGCGGGATGCCTTTCTCCTTGTATAGTTCGATGTAATATTGCTCCATGCTGAAACAGGGGAGGTACCTGCGGTATTTCCTGGGCATGTATTCGGGATAGACTTCCGTCTTGCTCGGGGCGAAGACCACCAGGAAGTCGGTGCCATGGTTTCGCAACGTGTCGATAAAGGCCAGCGTGGCCTCGACGTCTTTTTGTGCCTGCGCCTTCGCCAGCTCCACCGTAAGATGTTGCTCCGCCAAGGCTTCCCCAGTGATATGCTTCAGGTAAAGGGTGTTGTACAACTCGTTGTTCAAGCCCTTTTCGATGGTGTTGTTGGTGATTTTGTTGAAACAGGTGTAGGACACCTGGTTGTAGTTACGGATGAAAAACTCACGGAAACCCGTGTGTAACTTGGCGTATTTGGTGAGGTAGTCTTGATAGGACCCGTCGTGGTAGGTTTCCCAACTGGGCTCCACAGGTTTCAGCTGCTCGGTGAAGCCTCCCAAGGGTTTCATGGGGATCCATCCCGTCAGCCCTTGGACCAGCACGCTGACGAGCAACGCCAGAAAGAAGAAAAACTGTATGGAATGGTGCGGGTGTTTCATGACTCAAAACCTGAAATAGATGAAAGGACTGAATCTCGAAGCGTTAAGGGCTGCGATACAGAATAAAAATGCAAAGATAGCAATAATCCAGACAACTACATGCTGCCGGTCGGTATAATGGGCAAAATAGACCTTTTCCTGAAGCTTTTTCCCGAAAGGAAAGAGGGTGATGAACGAAAACACGAAGGCGAGAAGCAGCGTGAAGTAGAAGCGGGCTTCGTTTTGGAGTGTCACCGGCGCGAAGTCGAAGGCAAACATCCTGCCCACAAACGTGAAGGCGTCGCCCACATCCTCGATGCGGAAAAACATCCAGAGGATGGACACGATCAAGAAAGTTGAAAGGTGAGAGGTGAAAGGTGAGAGGTGAGAGGCACCTTTCACCTTTAACCTCTCACCTTTCACCTTAAATAGTTTGTCGAGGCAGATGAAGAGTCCGTGGAACGCGCCCCAAAGCACGAAGTTCCACGAGGCGCCATGCCAAAGGCCGGAGAGGAGGAAGCAAATCCAGAGGTTGAGATAGGTCCTGCCTTTTCCTTTACGGTTGCCGCCGAGCGGGATGTAGAGGTAGTTCATGATGAAGTTCCCCAAGGTGATGTGCCAGCGTTTCCAGAACTCCGTGACACTGCGACTGGTGTAGGGGTTGTCGAAGTTTTCCGGGAAACGGAAGCCCATGATACGACCCAAGCCGATGGCCATGTCGCTGTAACCCGCGAAGTCGAAGTAAATCTGGAAGGTATAGGCCAAGGCGACGATCCAGGCGGTGCCAGTGTCCAACCCCGCCACGGGGTTTTTCAGCACCGCGTCCACCTGCGCCCCAAGCACGTCGGCGATGAGGATCTTCTTTGACAAGCCGATGACAAACCGGTAAAACCCTTGCAGGCGGTCGTCGAGGGTCGATTCCCGTTGCCTGATTTGGTCGGCCACCTCGTTGTAGCGCACAATGGGACCGGCGATGAGCTGGGGAAACATGGTGATATACAGCATGTAGTCGCTGAGCCGGTCCATGGGTCGGTTCACCCCACGGTAGGTGTCGAGGGTGTAGGTGACACTCTGGAACGAAAAGAAGCTGATGCCGATGGGGAGCACGATGGTTGAGAGGTGAGAGGTGAGAGGTGAAAGGTGAGGAGTGAGGAGGGAGAGGTTTTCGAGAAAGAAACCTGCGTATTTATAGTAGGCCAACAGGCCGAGGCTGACGAAGAGGGAGAGGGTGCAGAGGAGTTTTTTCCGACGGGGTTTGTCGGTGCGGCACATCGCTTTAACAAGGTAGAAGTTGGCGATGATGGAGAGGAGGAGCTGCACGAGGAAGTCGGGTGCGCCCCAGGCATAGAACACGAGGGAGGCCAACAGCAAAGTGTAGTTGCGGGTCTTCTTCGGTAGGAGGAAATACACCAGGAAGAACACCGGCATGAAACAGAGAAGGAACACGTTGCTACTGAATACCATAATGCTGCTGTGCTTTGGTGGAACGTTTGGTGGGAATGCTATCGCGCAAGGCGGGAAGGTACTGTGCCGGTGATTTCTTGAGCGCCAGGTCCGCTTCGTCGCGGAGTGCCTCTTCAAGGTCGGTGCCCCAGGCTTCCACGCGGCGTTGGAGGTCGGCAAACCAGGCTTTCTGGTGCCGGATGTCATTCATGAGCCACTCCTTTTTCGCCGCAATCTCCTCAGGGTCGTAGCAAAGCTCGGTGAGAAGTTGCTGTGTGAAACCGTCGCTCATCTTGTAGAGCTGGGTGGAACTGTAGGAGAGCATCACAAAGTCGGCGTCGAGCACCTCGTCCAACAGGTCGAGCTCGCTGATGTGATGGGCGGGCTCGTCGAAATAGACGGTGCTGAAATAGTACCAATAGGGGAGGGCCTGGAAGATATCCTTGAAAGGCGTGTGTTCGATGATGTTCCAATAAAACGAGTCGCCGATGGTGATGAGGGTTGGCTTCACCGTTCCGGGCTTCTCAATCACCCGGGTCTCGGCGTAGTAGTTGGGGGCTTTCTCCAGGGGACGGATGAGGTTGAGTAGCTGCTCCAGGTCGTCGTCGGGGTGCAGGGTGGCCTCGTATCTCGGGCCGACGCTGAAATGGTTCATCTGAATCCCTTTCGCCTGCTCCATGTAACCGATCAAACTGTCGGCCACCCGCATCGCGGCGAGGTTGCTCCAATGGGTGCCGGTTTGCGGAAAGAGCAGATAGTCGGCGGTGTCCTTGGCTTGCTGAAACCACGACCGGATGTCTATGTAGTGGATGCCGGCCTTGTCGAACGATGTCTTGAAATAGTCGTAGGCGGAGAGGTGCGGTTTTTTTTGATAGGGAACCTCGGTGGGGAGTTTCTCGGGATAGATCATCTCCTTGCCCGGAATCAGCAACACGAAGAGATGGGTTCCGTAGTCCTCAAGGAGGTGCTGGATTTGGTAGAGGCGGAAAACCTCCCCGTTCATCTTATTGATCATGTCGAGCGAGTCCTTGGCGTATTTCTCGGCGTTGCCCTCGTAGTATTCCCTCACGTTTTGCGATTCGAAGTACCAGCCGTCGTCGCTGACTTGGATCCAGTTGCCGCTCAGGAGGTTCGACATGTCGAAGAAGTCCCACAGATATTGGTTGTAAAACCGGGTGAGGGGTTCCCTAAAGCCGTAATGCTGTTGCAGATAGGCTTCCGACTGCCGTTGGAAACGCTGCGAGGTCCAGTTTTTGAAGCTGAGTTGCGGCTTGGGACTCTCGACCTCCACGCCGGCGAGCTTCTTGAAAGGGAAGATCCTGAGTTGCTGCTGTAGCAATGGAAGCGACACCACAACGGCGGTGAGGATGAATAATATGAGCTTGGTACGGCTTTTCATGGCGTGGATAGCCTGCAAAGATAGAAAAAATTGTATTTTTGCCTCATGAAAACCTCAAATATTGAATTGCTTGCCCCGGCAAAGGACTTGTCAGTGGGCATGGCCGCCATCGACCATGGGGCCGACGCGGTGTATATCGGGGGTCCCGCCTTCGGGGCCCGGGAGAAGGCATCCAACACCATTCGTGACATCGAGTCGCTGTGCCGCCACGCGGCGCAGTTCAACGCCAAGGTGTATGTCACCTTGAACACCTTGCTCCGTGAGGAGGAGATGGAGGAGGCCCGGCAAATCGCCTGGCAGTGCTGGGAGGCGGGGGTTGATGCCCTCATCATCCAGGACCTCAACCTGTTGCGCCTCGACTTGCCCCCCATCGACCTCCATGCCAGCACCCAATGCGACAACCTCACGGTGGAGCGGGTGCAGGAACTGGAGCGGCTGGGTTTCAGCCAGGTGGTGCTGGGCCGTGAGCTGAGCATTGACGAAATACGCGAGATCCGTGCAAAAACCACGGTGCCGTTGGAGTTCTTTGTGCATGGCTCGTTGTGCGTCAGTCACAGCGGACAGTGTTACTTGAGCGAATACATCGGCAACCGGAGCGCCAACCGCGGGGCCTGCGCCCAGCCGTGCCGACTGCCGTGGGATTTGGTGACCATGGCCCCCCTCGACCCCAAAAAAGGGGGAGAGGTGGCCCAAGAAAAGGTATTGCTGAAAGGCCGGCATCTGCTCTGCCTGAAGGACTTGAACAACAGCGAGCATCTTGAAGAGCTGCTGGACGCGGGTGTCACGAGTTTCAAAATCGAAGGCCGGTTGAAAGAGGCGGATTATGTGAAAAACATCACCGCTTTTTACCGCCAGAAACTGGACGCCATCTTCGAACGCCGCCCGGAGTTTGTGCAGGCTTCTTTGGGCCATTGCTCCTATACTTTCGAGGTGAACCCCGAGAAGTCGTTCAACCGCGGCTTCACCGATTTCTTTATCCATGGCCGCCAACCCAATATCGGTTCGCCTTTCACCCCCAAGTCGATGGGCGAGTACCTCGGCGAGGTGAAGTGGTGCAACTCCCTCAGGATGGAGCTTGCCACCGACAAAACCCTGCACAATGGCGACGGCCTGTGTTTCCTTGACGACAACCACGAGCTGGTCGGCATCCGCGCCGATGTCGTCAACGGCCACACCGTTTCCTGCAACCGTCCCCATGGCGCCCATCGCGGTGCGAGAATCTATCGCAATTACGATATCGAATGGCAAAAACAAGTGGATGCCTCCAAAGGCAACCGCAAAATCGACCTCGCCCTCACCTTGTCCGAAACCGAAACTGGCTACAATTTAAGTGGACAGTTGGCAGTTGACAGTGGACAGTTGGCAGTTGACAGTTGGCAGTTGGCAGTTAGCAGTTTTTCTCTCCCCAACAGCCAACACCCAACAGCCAACGGCCAACAGCCCACTGCCAACTTCCAACTGCCAACTCAAAAAGTAGTCGCTACCAACCCCGAGAAGGCCATGGAAAACATCCGGAAAAAGCTTTCCCAATGGGGTGATACCATTTATAACCCTATCAATATAGAAATCAACCTCTCTCAACCCTACCTGATTCCCGCCGCAGTCCTCGGTGAAATGAAACGTGGACTGATTGGAAAGATGAAAGATGAAAGTGGAAAGTGGAGAGTGGAAAGTGGAAAGATGAAAGTGGAAAGTGGAAAGTGGAGAGTGGAAAGTAGAAAACTTGAAACCCTTCTCGATAAAGAAAACCTCTCACCTTTCACCTCTCACCTCTCACCTCTCATGACTTGCCACCACTGCATCCGTTATGCCAACGGTCTCTGTCCCAAGATCACCGGCAAGCCCACGGGCCCTTTATATATCCGCAATGGTGCGAACCTGTTTAAACTGGAGTTCGACTGTAAAAACTGTTTGATGTATGTTAAAACTAATGAATAAACTATGAATCTCTTCCAACTCTTCAAAAACGTCCGGCCTTTTGTGAAGCCTTATAAATGGCTGGTATTCATCACTTTGTTACTGACACTCATTGGCTCTTTGATGGCCCAGGTGAACGCCATCGTGCTCGACTGGACCGTCGATCAAGTCAACGGACTGGTGACCGGCGGGGCGGAATGGGGCGCCCAGGCCATCCGCATCGTCACCATCATCTCCATTGTGCTTTTGGGCAAGGAAATCCTCTCCGCCCTTATCACCTTTGCGCAGAACTACTACGGCGAGCGGATGCGCATCTTCGTCAGCCGCGACTTGGCGCAGAGCGTCATCGAGAAGGTGCTCACCTTCAAGATGGCTTTCTTCAACTCGGGCGACAACGCCACCGGCAAACTCCAGGCGCGTATCGACCAGGGCGTGAGCAGCCTCTCGCGCACGGTGCAGAACTTCTTCATCGACCTGCTGCCGCTCTTCACCTCCGCTTTGCTGGCACTCATCCTGATGTTCATCGCCAATGTCTATGTGGGTCTGGTGGCCTTGGGTATCGTGCCCATTTATTTCTGGATCACCTATCGCCAGGCACGCAGGCTGAAAGGCTGGCGGCGTGAGATGCGTTCGCATCTGGAGACCAAGAGCCAGGGCATCAAGAACATCATAGACTCCATCAACGTCATCAAGAGCTTCAACCGCGAGCAAATCGAGGGACAGAAGCAGCTCGACATCCAAAACCAAGTCACGGAGAACCAGATGAAGACCCGCCGGGTGGCCTTTTACTATAATGGCATCAAGAGCTTTGTGCGACAGGTGGGCACGGTGCTGGTCATCATCCTCACCGCCTATCTGGTGCTGAAAGGCTATCCCGGCATGACCATCGGCAAGATCATGTACCACGTGATGCTTTTCAGCAACGTCATCGCCCCCATCACCCAGCTCCAACGCATCTTCGACGACGTGAACGACGCCTTGATTTACGCGGAAGGCTTCTTCGGCATCCTCGACTCGGAGAAGGACATCGAGCCTTCGGGCAGCTTTAAACCCGCCAAGATTCACGGCAACTTCGAGCTCAAGAATGTCGATTTCACCTATCCCAACGGTACCCAAGCCCTCTTTGACGTGAACATGCGCATTGAGCCGGGCAAGATCACCGCCCTGGTGGGTCTCTCGGGCGCGGGTAAGAGCACCATCGTCAACCTGCTCGACAAGTTCTACGAGCCTCAGGTCGGCACCATCACCCTCGATGGCGTGGATTTGAAGGAATACGACACCAAGTTCCTTCGTGAGAACATCGGACTGGTGTTGCAGAAGAACCACATCTTTGACGGCACCATTGAGGAGAACATCCTTTACGGCAACCCCAACGCCACCCACGAGGAGGTGGTGGAGGCCGCCAAGAAATCGCATCTCTACGACCAGATTATGGGTCTTCCTAAGCAGTTCCAACACAACGCCGCCGACCTCTCGGGCGGCCAGCAGCAGCGTGTGGCCATCGCCCGCATGTTCCTCAAGAACCCGTCCATCATTTTCCTCGACGAGCCCACCGCCAGCCTCGATGCCATCGCCACCGAGCAAATCAAAAACAGCATCGACGCCATCAAGAAGGACCGCACCGTCATCATCATCTCGCACAGCATCTCCCAAATCATCGACGCTGACTACATCTACGCCTTGCAGAACGGTCGTGTGGAAGAATCCGGCGACCCCGACGAGATCTACAAGAAAGGCGGTATCTACAAGGACATCATCGACGCCTCGGCGAGAAGCTTGAACATCGAGAAGATTGCCAGGACGATAGACGACGCTAAGGATTGAGAACAAGTGCGCCTTGGTGAAGTTCAACTACCCAGCAGGTTCCAACAATCCCGTTGTTGTGGCCTTCGTTTGAGGGTCGCCTTCTGGTGTATTATACTCAAGAATCGCATCATCTTTCGAGTTGATTTGGTCGAGAGCCTTGGAAGTAGTATTTCAAGGAGCTGCAAAGTTAAAATTTTTCTTTTACCTTATGTGAGATGGAGGGAGTTGCCGAACGAAGATTTTTTTGCTATTTACCATGCGATTTTCCGTCCAAATCTATCTATTTTGACTAACATTTGGACAAAATTCGTTTGATTTCCGTCCAAATCTCACTTTTTTAGGTAGATTTGGACAAAAATCTAAATAGAATCTTCCTCATGAAGTGCCGAAGGCACGGCATTTTCGTAACCCCACACGGCAGTGTGGGGTAGGGTGTCCAGATGATGATAGTATCAATAAGTGCCGAAGGCACGGCACATCTCCATCAGTCGCAGTGTCGTGCTTTCAGCACTCTGGGGTGGTACTATGACGGGTTTCCACACTGACGTGCTGACCCCCACACCGTCGTGCTGACCTCACACTATCGTGGCGTCCCCATACTGACGTGCTGACCCCCACACTGACGTGCGGGGTTACGGGGATGTCGTGCCTTCGGCACTGGGAGTGTCGCTTTTTTGTCTGATTGTTGGATGCTTGCCCCTTTTTATGAACAGCTTCCGCAAACGTATTGCGAGAGCTGCACCTTTTTGTTAGTGGATTTGGACGAAAAACCGTATCAAAAGGCTTGCAATCTTCTTGGATTCACAGCGAAATCACCGCCAAAGACCTGCTTGCTGAAGTTGACGAATCGATAGTAGTTGGAATCGCCAAAAAAAATCGAGATTCCGACTATGATCGTTAAGTGGTTGTTTTGGTTTTGAATAATTTTGTGATGAAGACGAAAAGATCAACCCCTAAAAAACGACAAATCACCGAATTCTTAGATTCCTTTTGACCACAACGTTTTAAAGAAATCGAGTACATACATGCACTCTGTGTCGCCGATGCGTCGGTTGATGCGATCAAGGGAGACGATGATTTTGCGGCTCTGTGGGTGTTCCTCACCGAAGGCTTTCAAGCCTTTCAGGTGTTTCGGCATCACTTCTTCAACCGACTTGATCTCTATAGCTGCCCTTGCGTCCCCGATGACGGCATCAACCTCCAAGCCCGTATAGGTGCGCCAATGGGAAAGCTCCTCCTCGGAATGCGTATAATGTAGCCAGGCATACAGCTCTTGGATGACCAGATGCTCGAAGGCGTGGCCATATTCCGGCGTGCCTATGACGAGGTCCTTGCGATGCAACAAATGATTGGCCACCCCAACATCGAAATAGTAGAAGCGTGGCGCTTGAACCAAACGCCGTTTCATCACTTTTTGGAATGCTGGAATGCGGTAGCCTATGAGCGTGTCTTCCAGAATGTCGAAATAGGCGCTGACTGTGGTGGCACTCACTCCGCAATCGGTAGCGATATTGTTATTGTTGACCATCTCCCCATCGGTGAGTGCGGCCACCTCGAGAAATCGTTGGAAAGCTTTGAGGTTACGTACCAAGGCCTCTTCCTTGACCTCCTCTTTCAGATATACTTCGATGTAGGCCGCCAATAGTCGTGAAGGGTTCTTTGCCAGATAGTGGGGTGGTATCATGCCGTAGTTGACGGCGCGGTCGATGTCGAACTCCGGGATTTCAGCACTGACAAAAGGATAGAAGTAAACGGGGAAGGCTCTTCCTCCCAAGGTGTTTTTGCCTTTGCGTTTTAGCTTGCGTGCGCTTGATCCGCAGAGAATAAACACCAGCCCCTGCTTCACGATCAGCCGATGTGCCTCGTTGAGCAGTTCGGGCACCTCGGGTATCTCATCGATGATGACCAAAGTGCCCTCTTCCTTGTCTTGCAGCATTTCGTAAAGCAATGCGGGTCTGCGACTGAAACGTTCTCTGAGAGTTGAATCAAGCAAGTCGATATAGATAGAGTTTGGGAATTGTTGTTGCAAAACAGTTGACTTTCCTGTTTGACGTGCGCCAAAAAGGAATATGCTGCTATCTAATTCTTTTTTAATCTGTAAGATACGTTCTATCATAGCTTTGTTTAATCACTGATTCTACTTTGGAAATTCCTTTAAAATCATAAGTACTACTTTGGACTTTCAATCAAAATCAAGCGCAAAGATACAAATAATTCGAGAAAGAATGGCCGTCATTGTGCTCATCACTAAGTTTTTTTTTGCCGAGGTTGGTGAATCGATAGTAGTCGGAATCTCTAAAATAAATCGAGATTCCGACTATAATCATTTTTTTGCTTATCTTTGCCTCCCTTCAACGTTTTTAAAACATTTCAACCATGAAAAGAGTTTTATTTGCGACAACTCTCCTGCTTGGCTTGAGCTTCGCACTGGCCTCTTGCGCCGGAAACCAAAACAAAAACAACAACGTGAACACTGGAGTGGTGACACGAACCGCCATCCCCGAAGAGACCTGCAAGTCCATCTTGAATGGATTGTACAATGACTATGTGTTTGGCGACCGCTCTGACGAATTCGATCAGGCGGTGAGCGAGTTCTTCACCAAAAACGCCCAGCAAAAGCTGAGGGATGCCTACGAATACGATTGCGACGGCGTGTGCTATGCCATCTGGGCGCTGAGAACCAATGCCCAAGATAGCAAGGAAAACGGAGGCAAAAGCGGTGTCGAAGAACTCTCGCACGTGTTGGGTAACGTCTATGAGGCTCGTTATTCTGACGGAGGCTGGAATGGCGCTACCTTATTCCTGCTCGCCACTGAAAACGGTAAGGCGAAAATCGACGATTTTCATAGAGAATACGACGAGAGCGCCGTGGACTTCGGCCCTTGGAATGTCGATACCCAGGAGGTGGTGATTGACGACCAAGACGCTGTTGCGGGCAAATACCTCTTTACGGACGGCGACCATTATATTGTCGAAATGCAGGACTATGCTGAAGTGCCGGTGGCCGGCCATCGCAAGGTGACTTATAGCGCGGAAAACGGCCAAGGCGTGATTTACACGCTCCGCTCCAGAGTGAATGTCAGGGAATCGCCGACAACGCAGAGCGCTGTCGTGGCCGTCATGCCCACCCCAGGCGACGGTATGGCTCCCGAGACCTTCCCCTGTCTCGGAAAAACCGACGAGTGGTATAATATCCGCATCAACGGAAAAGAAGGCTACGTGAGGGAAGACCTCGTGGAATGGGATTTCCAGAATAGGTTTTGAACCACGTTTCCTCTTGCTTTTTATGTCAGAAACCAGCGAAATCTCTAAAAAAATGATAGATTTCGCTGGTTTCTGACATAAAAACACTCAATAATTCTCGAATCCTCCGTTTTTTAAACATCTTTCTTATCTGTTTTGGATATTTTTGTATCTTTGAAGCCTAATTCTAAAATCAGGTAAAAAGAAAAGAAGATATAACCCTCTAATATAATCACGGAGCTTTTGCTCTTATTCCTTCATCGAAAATCTGGAAAATTTGTCACATGGGAATAAGAATGGCAAAGGTTCATGCTGTATAGCGTGGACTGTCATTACTTATGATGTGACGGGCTTTCCAGAGCCTTCGATGACATGAGAAATGCGTTTCACGCTTTTTTCATGGTGCAAAGGGGTGGAGCCAAGGCTGAACACGGGTTGGGCCATGGAACACGACGGCAACATCCATATCGGTCATCTCATCCAAACGCAGCTGAAAGCGGACCAGCGCAGCGTGGGCTGGCTGGCACGTGAGATAGGCTGCACCCGTAACCATGTTTACAAAATCTTCAAAAAAACCTCACTCGACACCGACTTGCTGCTCCTGATATCCAAAGCCATGCAGTTCAATTTCTTCCGTTACTACACCTCCGAAATCCTCGAAAACATGAAGCTAAGGATGGGGGATGACTAAAAGAAAATATTCTTTTTTGCTTTATGAAAATCTCCATACGAGTTAGAAAAGATACAGCAAGGAAAACGCAAAAGAGTGAGACATGGAAAATAACATCGTGAAAATCATGTTGTGGAGCCAAGAGGTTGGAAGCTTGTTTTGGGATTCACGTCGCAAACGGTCGGTGTTCAGCTATCATCCCAGTCATTGATGCTTAAAGCGGTGATGCCTTTCTTTTTGCCTGCAATAGTGTTTCCACCCGGGGCACCAAATGGATGAAATGGATGGGCCTCAACGGTTTTTCTCGTATTATTTTTGCGCCATCATGAATGGCAATCATAACCATATCCATATCGGACATCTCATCCAAGCCCAGCTGAAAGCCGACAAGCGCAGCGTGGGCTGGCTGGCGCGCGAGATCGGATGCACCCGCAACAATGTCTATAAGATCTTCAACAAAGCCTCTTTGGACAGCGACCTGGTGTTCCGTGTCTCCAAAGCCATGCAGTTCAACTTTTTCCGCTATTACACGGAAGAACTCACCAAAACAATGATGGATCGGATGGGGGAGGGTTGAAACTGAACCAAAAACAATCATATATAATCACTTTTACAGTTGCGCCCGACACGAACCAAGGGAAAAAACAATGATGAAACGCTTACTTTTAACAGGATTGCTTGCGCTTATCCTGGGAGGTTCCACCCTGCAAGCACAACAAACCACAACCACCTCAACGCCCAAACGGACGCCCAACAAATTTGCCGTTGCGTTCCAAATGCCTTACAATGGCAACAAACTGGGAGCAGGCCTGAGGTTTTCGTATGACTTCACCGACCTTCTCCGGTTTTCCGTGGACGCAGACGGTTATTTCTACACCGTCAAAGGAGGGTTCATAGGAAGGGTGATGGACTTGAATCCCAATCTCAATTTTATTTTTGGAAACGGCGATTTCCATTTCTATCTGATCGCCGGCGCTTACTTCACAATGGGCCATTCCATTTTTTTGGAGGTCGTTACTAACTCCATGGGCTTCGGGCTTGGCCTGAATGCGGGTTTTGGCATGGAATACCAAATCACCGAAAGCATCAGGGTCTTCCTGGAACAACAAGCCAGCCTCGGTCTCATTTCATCATGGATGCCCAAAGTGGGATGCGCTTATTGTTTTTAAGACTTTAAGAAAACACCTTATTAATATTTAATCAATTTAATTATTTTAGCCATGAAAAAAGCAAGATTCTTAATCGCATTATGCGCAACGTTGCTGCTTGTCAACTTCACCTCATGTTCCAAAGACGTTGAACCCGACCCGACACCCGAGGAGCCTCAGCCCACGGAGGAGTTTTCAATCATCGGGAAATGGATTTCCCTAAAATGGGAAGAAATTGATGACGGGGAAATTGAGGTGGAAAACACGAATGAATACTACGTCATTTTCACGGAATCAGAGGCAAAATTCTATCTCTACGATTGCAACGAGGACGAAACCATTGACTCAGACTACCGTTTTAAGGAAGGTGATGACAGCATCATCTATTTCCAAAAAGCCTACGATGACTATGGTTATAAGATAGTCGGAAAAGTGTATGAAGCTGAAAGGCAACTCGTTGTTGAGGTAAGGGGCTACGAAGATGGTAGTTTTCAACGCTATTATTTTTGGAAACCATAAAACAGCTTCTTCATTGACCGCTAGCCTCCAACTCCTTCTCCAATTGCCTCTTGATCTTTCTGTACTCCTTCTGATAATAGTCTATGACCTCCCGGGAGGCTTTCTCATAGGCAGGCTTGGAGCTTTTGGACAGGTGCATGGTGTCGAGTTTCTCCTTGATGATATCCTTGCTGGTGGATAGGGCATTCCCCATAAAAAACTCCACAGTCTCCAAACGTTTTTTGGCATCGTAACCATTGGCATCAGAATAAGCATCAAAAACTCCATGGATACCTTCATACCAATAAAAAAAGTTGGGGGCCAGCGCGTTTTGCAGCTCGTTCTTGAAAATCGCCAGCGAGTCGTCAAGGGTGAGCTCGGGCTTGGGCTCAGCGATGAAAACCGTGTCGGTTTGCACAATATATAAGGTGTCGTGCTGGACGGGAAGGGCTTCGCTGAGTCTGCCGCCCCCCGAAAGCATCCAAACGAGCCCGCCCATCATGCCCGCCGCCACGACCCACCAAGGCCAACGCTTGGGCTGGAGGGCTTTTCTCAAGGCTTCCACGCTCTGGAAACGCTCTTTCGGGTTCTCTTTCAAACAGCGTTTGAGGATTGCCGGACGGGCTAATTGAAATCGCTCCATGACCTTGCCCAACGCGTAAATATCGGTGGCCGCGGTGATGAGTTGGTTTTGGCGGCGCAGCTGTTCGGGCGCGCAATAGTCGCGGCTGAAACCCCCTTCCTGAAGATAACCCTCCGTCCAGCCAAAGCCGAGGTCGATGAGCTTCACGTGATGACCTTTGTTGGTGATGAGGATGTTGCCGGGCTTCAAGTCGAGATGCAGCATTCCCTTGCCGTGAAGATAGGCCAGGGCATCCAACAACTCGTCCAACAGCTGTCGTCGGCTCTTTTTGTCGTTGAGGAATTCGGGATGTTGCAGGACATATTGCTCCAAATTTTCGCCATCGACATAATCCATCTTGATGAAAGGCCCTTTTTCGTCGTGAGCGTAGTCGAAATAACGCACAATGTTGGGATGCTCCAACTCGATGCCGAGCGCATATTCCTTTTGAAATAATGCCAGGTATTCCTCGGAGTGGCGATACTGGGGCTTGGGACGTTTGATGCAATAAGCGCGGTGGCTGATGACACGTTTGTAGCAGTCGGCGGTGCCGCCGCCGTCGAAAAAGACTTCGCCGCTGTCGTCGGCGGGTCTGGAGGTAAATTCGGAATCTTCAATCATCGTGAGGGTCTTCAATGGTGAACAACTTCAGTCCGTTTTGTTTGCCGGCGATATAGCACAGCTCGTTGCCGTCGGCGTCGCGCAGGGGTTGGCCTTGCCTTACGATGTGCGACACCTCCAAGGGATAATCGAGGCGGAAATGATGGATGCTGATCTCGTCGCCGGCAAGGAGTTTCCCGTGTTGGCTTTCGGTGACCAGAAACCGGTTCTCGCCGACGCAAAGGAGCCGGATCTTGCGGTTGGGTAGCCATTCCGCTTCCACGGTGGCCCCTACCTTGATTTCGTCGGCGCAAACCGCCTTCTCAATCCAGTCGCTGTCGGAAGGTTGCATCCCCGTCAACTCCTCCCAGGAGGCGTGGCCGAGATAATGGGCCAGGGCGTCGAGGGTGGTTTTCCGTGCCGTGATGGGCTCTTTGGCGTACCCCATCAGCCGTTTCAAAGTGTTGACCCCCAGACGGTCGTTGGCGGGAAATGATTCCGACAGCACCTCGAAATCCTTGGCGCGCGTGAAATCCATGCCCGACTTTTGCTTGATTTGCTCGATAATGGATAGAGGAAGCATAATCATTTTTTTGGGGCAAAAGTACGATTTTTTATAACGGAAAGTATCTCCAATAATGGATAGAATAACTAAAACGCCACCCCAACCCTGAATCCCGCCGTGAAGGCGAAAGGGGTTTGGTCGTTCCATCCGATGAAGCCATGATGGTAGTTGCTGTGGTTGCTGTTGCCCGTGGCAAGTCCAAGGCCGCCATAAAGATCGAAAACAAACCAATTCAACACCCAGTCGTACCCCAACACTCCCATCAGGGCCAGCCGATCCACCTTCAGCCTCCCTCGTGGGTCGTGATTGTAATGATAGGTTGAGTAGCAGAGCTCGGGCTTCACATAAAACCCGCAAAGTTGGTTGAAGGCGTTCCTGGCATTGGGAAGGATGAACTTGTAGGCCAACCGCCAGGCAGTGCCGCGAGGATCGCTGTTCTTGAGTTTGTCGAAACCCCAGCCGATGACCCCCGCCGTAAACTCCACGCTCTGGTATTTGCGCACCCACCGCTCGTAGGTGACCTTGGTTGTGCCACTTGCCAACGAAAGCAACGCCACCTTCACCTCGTTCTTCCGCATCTTCGGCAACTCCTGCTGAGGAAAAGCCATCAAAGTGATGCCCAGTAAGGATATTATAATCAATAGGTTTTTCATTGTTTTCGAATTTAGATTCCTATTACACTCGGTTCACATCCATATATTGCCAGGGGTATACACCCCTGTCTATTATTTTGTCGCCCCTACGGGGCTCCGCTCTAAACTCTAAACTCTGAACTCTCAACTACATCCTAAAGACTCCGAACTGCTGCTGCGGGAAGGGCTGGTTCAACGAGGCCGCGATGCCCAAGGCCAGAATCTTGCGCGTGTCGATGGGGTCGATGATGCCGTCGTCCCACAAACGGGCCGTGCTGTAAAAGGCCGAGCCTTCGTAGTCGTATTTGGCCAGGATTTCTTTCTTCAGCTGCGCAATCTCATCCTTCGGGACCTCCAAGCCCTTGTATTTATATTGGTCCTCCTTCACAGTGGCCAACACACTGGCCGCCTGCTCGCCACCCATGACCGAGATCTTGGCGTTGGGCCACATGAACAGTAACCTCGGGCTGTAGGCCCTGCCCGCCATGCCGTAGTTGCCCGCACCGAAGGAACCGCCAAAAATCACCGTGAACTTCGGCACGTTGGCGTTCGACACGGCGTGGACCATCTTGGCCCCGTCCTTGGCGATGCCCCCCTGCTCGTACTGCTTGCCCACCATGAAGCCCGTGATGTTCTGCAAAAACACCAACGGGATGTTGCGCTGGCAGCACAGCTCGATGAAATGGGTGGCCTTCAAGGCCGACTCAGAGAACAACACGCCGAAGTTGGCGATGACACCCACCGGGAACCCCATCAGATGCGCGAAGCCGCACACCAAGGTGGTGGCGTAGCGCGACTTGAACTCCTGGAAACGGCTGCCATCGACGATGCGGGCGATGACTTCGCGGGGGTCGGTGAGCTTGTGGAAGTCGATGGGCGCCAGGCCGTAAAGCTCATGTGGGTCGTATAAAGGCGCCTCCACCGGCAGGTTGTCGAGCTTCTGGCGGTGCGACTTCTCCAAAGTCTTGAAGATGTTGCGGCAGATTTGCAAGGCGTGCTGGTCGTTCTCGGCCAAATGGTCGGCCACGCCCGAGACGCTGGTGTGCATCTCGCCGCCGCCAAGCTCTTCCGCCGTCACCACCTCGCCCGTGGCGGCTTTCACCAACGGAGGACCGCCGAGATAGATGGTGCCCTGGTTGCGCACAATGATGGTCTCGTCGCTCATGGCCGGCACGTAAGCGCCGCCCGCGGTGCACATGCCCATCACGATGGCGATCTGCGGGATGCCCATGGCCGACATCCTCGCCTGGTTGTAGAAGAAACGCCCGAAATGGTCGCGGTCGGGAAACACCGTGTCCTGCTCGGGCAGGAAAGCCCCGCCGCTGTCCACCATATACACGCAGGGAAGATGGTTCTCCATGGCGATCTCCTGGGCGCGAAGGTGCTTCTTCACCGTATATTGCATGTAAGTGCCTCCCTTCACCGTGGCGTCGTTGGCCACAATGACCGCCTCGCGGCCCTGGATGACCCCGATGCCGGTGACGATGCCCGCCGAAGGGAAGTCGTTGTTATAGGTGTCGTAGGCCGCCATCGGCGAAAGCTCCAAAAAAGGCGTGTTCGGGTCGATGAGCAGGTCGATGCGCTCACGGGCCAACAGCTTGTTGCGCTTCTTGTGCTTGGCCACCGCCGCCTCGCCGCCGCCCTGCATCGAGGCCGCCATCGCCTCACGGTATCGCGCCATCAACGAGAGCATGTTCCGCTCGTTTTGCTTGAACTCCTCCGAGTCGGTCTTGATGTTCGATTTCAGGATTTGCATCTTAAAAATGGTTTGAAATGACAAAATTACTAAAAACTTTCATTAAATCCCCCTAAATTCTGAATTCTAAATGCTAAATTCTGTACCTTTGCACTCCAAAAGCATAAGGATGTCAGAAAAAAACACAAACAACCGCCGTGTGGCCGGCTCTTACGCCATGTCGCTGGTGAGCATCACCCTGGTACTCTTTCTCCTCGGGGTGTTCGCCATGTTCGTCATGCATGCCCGCAAGCTCTCCAACCACATCAAGGAGAACATCGGCTTCGAGATCGTGGTGAACAGTAACGTCAAGGAAGCCAATATCCTGCGCCTCCAAAAGGAACTCGACGCCATGCCCGCCGTGAAATCCACGGAATACATCACCAAGGACGAAGCCATCAGCCGCCTCAGCGAGGACCTCGGCGAGGACTTCCTGCAATGGATCGGCAACGAGGCCAACCCCCTGCTGCCCTCCATCGACGTGCGCTTCCACGCGGCCTACGCCAACAACGACAGCATCGCGGCCATCGAGGCCCTGCTGCACGAAAACCCCGATGTCAAAGAGGTCTATTACCAAAAGTCGCTCGTCGATCTCATCAACCACAACATCAATAAAATCGCTACCGTGCTCATGGTCGTCAGCGCCATTCTGCTGGTCATCGCCATCGCATTGATACGCAACACTATACGACTCTCCATCTACGCCAAACGCTTCCTCGTGAGAAGCATGCAGCTCGTGGGAGCCACCGAGAGCTTCATCCGCCGGCCCTTCCTCCGTTCCGGAGTTATCCAAGGCTTCCTCGGTGGGGTACTGGCCGACATCTTCCTCGCGCTCATCCTTTACGGGGTCTCCAAGCGCCTGCCCGACCTCGCCCTGGTGCAGGACACCACCGCCATCGTCGCCATCTTCGTGGGCGTCGTCGCCCTGGGCGTCGTCCTGGCCTGGCTCTCCACCCGCGCCGCCCTCGACAAGTTCCTGAACGCCAACCTTGAAAAACTTTACGCATAAATATTGAATTATGGCAAAACAACCTGAAAAGAAACAAAACACCGCCACACCCGCTAGCTCCGCTGAAGAAGGCAACGCCAAGACCATGCCCTTCGGCAAGATGAACTACCTCCTCGTGCTGGCCGGCGTCCTGCTCATCGCCCTCGGCATGATCCTCATGATCGGCGGCGGGTCCTCCGACCCCGACGTCTTCAACGAGAAGATGTTCGACTTCCAACATATCACCCTGGCCCCCATCCTCATCCTTCTGGGATTCGTGGTGGAGATCGTGGCCATCTTTAAAAAATGAATGCGAAATTCGGAATGCGGAATGCGGAATACCTTGATAGTTTTATTATTCCGCATTCCGCATTCCGAATTCCGAATTAAAAATCTTCTCCCATGAACTGGATCCAAGCATTGATTCTGGGCCTCATCCAAGGGCTCACCGAATACCTCCCCGTCAGCAGCAGCGGACATCTCGCCATCGGTCAAGCCCTCTTCGGCCTTGAGGACGGCGAGGCCAACCTCACCTTCACGGTGCTCCTCCACGTGGCCACCGTGCTTAGCACCCTCGTCATCCTCTGGAAAGAGGTGGTGTGGATCGTCAAAGACCTCTTCACGAAACAGTCGTGGAAGTCGTACCAAGGCCTCAACGAAGGCACCCGCTATTTCATCAACATACTGATTTCCATGATCCCTGTGGCCCTCGTGGGCTTCCTCCTCAAAGACAAGGTGGAGGAGGTGTTCGGCTCCGGCCTGCTCATCGTGGGTATCATGCTTCTGGTGACGGGCACCCTGCTCACCTTCTCCTACTTCGCCAAACCGCGTCCCAAGGAAAACATCAGCGGCCTTCACGCCTTCATCATCGGCATCGCCCAGGCCTGCGCCGTGATGCCGGGACTCTCTCGCTCCGGCTCCACCATCGCCACCGGCCTGCTCCTCGGCAACAAAAAAGAGAAGGTGGCCCAGTTCTCCTTCCTGATGGTCATCCCGCCCATCCTCGGCGAGGCCCTGCTCGATGTGAAAGACATCTTTGAGGTGGGCTTCAGCGAGGCCATGAGCGGCATCTCACCCGTGGCCGCCCTCGTGGGCTTCCTCGCCGCCTTCGTCTCAGGCTGCCTCGCCTGCAAGTGGATGATCAACATCGTCAAGAAAGGCAAACTCGTGTGGTTCGCCGTTTACTGTTTCATCATCGGCACCATCGCCATCATCTTCGCCTGATGTTTTACCCCGAGGAAGGCACCGTTTTTCTGATTGACAAGCCGATCGACTGGACTTCATTCGATACGGTGAACCTGGTGCGCGCCCTGTTCAACAGGTTCTACGGCATCCGTAAACTCAAAGTGGGCCACGCGGGCACCCTCGACCCCCTGGCCACCGGCCTGCTCATCCTCTGCACCGGCCCCATGACCAAGCAAATCGAAGATTTCCAAGCCCAGGTGAAGACCTACACCGGAACCATGCTGCTCGGCCAAACCACCCCGACTTTCGACCTGGAAAGCGAACCGGACGCGTTTTTCCCCACCGACGATATCACGGCGGAGCAAATCGACGCGGCAAGGAAACAGTTTATCGGTGATATCAAACAGCACCCCCCGAAGTATTCCGCCATCAAAATCAAAGGGAAACGCGCGTTCGACTACGCACGCTCCGACGAGGAAATCGAACTCAAAGCCAGGGATATCCACATCGACGATTTCAAGGTCTCCACGGAGCGTTTTCCGGAGCTCGACTTCGAGGTCACTTGCAGCAAAGGCACGTACATCCGCAGCCTGGCCCACGACTTCGGCAAAGCCCTCGGCAACGGGGCCTGCCTCAAAAGCCTCCGCCGCACCCGCATCGGCGATTTCAAGGTGGAAGACGCCTGGCAACTGGACGACCTCAGGACCGCCATCATCGAGTCGGGAGAGGATTACAAAAAATATCTCTTGACAAAAGAGACAAAATGAATTATCTTTGCAGGTTTCAAACTTCTTGAATAATGAAACTGTCACAATTCAAATTCAACCTGCCGCAGGAACTCATCGCCAACTACCCGATTTCGAACCGCGATGAGGCACGCCTGATGGTGTTGGACCGTAAGACGCAAACCATTGAGCATCGGGTATTTAAGGATTTGGTGGACTATGTGAAGGACGGCGACGTGTTCGTCATCAACAACACCAAGGTGTTTCCCGCCCGCCTCTATGGCGAGAAGGAAAAGACCGGCGCGAAGATTGAGGTGCTGCTCCTCCGTGAGCTGAACCAGGAGAGCCGCCTGTGGGATGTGCTCGTCGATCCCGCCCGAAAAATCCGTATCGGCAACAAGCTGTATTTCGGCGAAGGCGAGGAGCTGGTGGCCGAGGTCATCGACAACACCACCACTCGTGGCCGCACCTTGCGTTTCCTCTTCGACGGCACCTACGACGAATTCAAGAAGACCATCTTCTCGTTGGGACACACCCCCTTGCCCAAGGAGATCCTCGAACGTCGCGAAAACCAGGATGTCATCCCCGAGGATGCGGAGGAGTTCCAGACCATCTACGCCAAGGTGGAAGGGGCCGTGTCGGCACCCACCGCGGGAATGCACTTCAGCAAGATCCTCATGAAACGCCTGGAACTCGTCGGAGCCACGTTCGCCGAACTCACCCTGCATCCCGGCATGGGCAACTTCCGCGACATCGAGGTGGAGGACCTTACCAAACACAAGTGCGACTCGGAGGAGATGTATGTCGATCAGGAGTGCTGCGACATCGTGAACGCGGCCAACAACCGCCACAACACGGTCATCGCCGTGGGCACCACCACCCTCAAGGCCCTGGAGACGGCCCAAACCATCTCGGGCAAGATCAAGCCTTACAGCGGTTGGACCAACAAGTTCATCTTCCCGCCCTACACCTTCTCGGTGGCCAACGCCATGATTACCAATTTCCATTTGCCCAAGTCGCCCATGATGATGGAGGTGGCCGCCTTTGCGGGATATGAATTCCTGATGAAGGCCTACAAGGAGGCCGTTGCCCAGAAATACCGTTTCTTCACCTACGGCGACGCGATGCTCATTCTCTAACCATCTTTCACCCTTCGGGTGATTCGTCGTTTGGAATGCGGAATGCGGAATGCGGAATGCGGAATACCTTGCCTTGTCAGTTTATTCCGCATTCCGCATTCCGCATTCCGCATTCCGGTCAATGCCTTGGATCATCTCCTCGAAGGTTCTGGGGTCGGTGAGACCATTCATCTTCTCTTGTTTGACACGGGATTTGCGACGAGCGTAGGAGGCGATTTGCATGTTAAGAAGGATGGAAATGACTTGGTTGGAGAACCCCTGTTTGGTAAGGCAACACATGGGGAGGTCGCCCTTGTTGAGCAACGGATATTGTTGTTGGAGTCGCTTGACAAAACCATCGTAAACCAGGTCCACGAGTTCTATATAGTCGTCCCAATCCTGCGATTCGAGATTGAAATCAAGGGTCGAGGCGGTGATTTGCTCGGTGAGGGCTAGGGCGGTCACATACACCTTGTTTTTCTTCAGTTCCAGCTCAAGTTGGTTCTTCATCTCCTC
>CACZQL010000077.1 GCA_902783365.1 uncultured Bacteroidia bacterium
AATGGAACACATCTGGAACGAGGCCATCCTGAAAGCTTCGCCGAGAGAGAGATAAGTCTTGGTAATCAACAGGTTGGCAGTCATACAGAAGATGCCCAACAAGACCGCGCCCAAAAACACTTTCACGATTTTGGTGTTAAAAATGTTTTTCCGGTTGGGTCCACTAGGCCAAAAAGTGGAAAAAATCAAGCTGAAATTGATGCTTGCCAGCAACATCGAGACGCAAAGGATGGCCTCGATAGCAGGACTGTTGAACGCCGCGACGCTGATGTTTTTCGTGCTGAAGCCGCATGTGCTGCAAGCCGACATGGCATGGGTGAGCGCGTCGAACCAGGTCATGCCCGCCAAATGCAAGGCATACGTTGAAGCCAACGTCAAGCCGACATACACCGTCAAAATGCGGTAGATGAACTGCCTTCGGCGACCGTGATAATATTCCTTTGCGATGGATGAAAGCTCCACGGTGGCCAGCTGGGACTTCATGTCGTTGTGCGTGGAAATCAAGATGGAAATCAACGACACCACCCCGATACCCCCAATCCACGAAGTGGCGATTCGCCAAAACAGCAGGCCCTTGGGAACCCCCTCGATGTCGTTCAAGATGGACGCCCCGGTGGTGGTAAAACCTGAAACGCTCTCAAAAAAGGCGTTGACGACGCTGAACTCATGCTTATACAACGCAAACGGCAAGGCCCCGAAAAAACATGCCGCTAACCAACATCCCGTCACAATGAAATGTCCCGCACCAGGGTCAATCATTTTCTGAGGCTTCGTGAACAAAACACAGCTCAAACCAGCCACTAGCGTAATACCTGAAGAAATCAGCAAAGGATAAAAACTGCCGTCACTTCGGTTGATAAAGGCCACCAAAACAGACAACGACAGGAGTATAAAGACACTGAGGAGCGTGAAACCTATGAACCGTATCGTCGTTTTAAAAATGGCCATTCAACGTTTTTTCTTGGAAGGCGCAAAAATATTTACCGATTTATTATTGGGCAATACAATATTATTTATCTTTGTATTGATAAAAATCAATAAAGATGACCTTACAGCAATTGGAATACATCGTAGCCGTTGAGGAATACCGTTATTTTGTGAAAGCGGCGGAAGCCTGCCATGTGACCCAATCGACCATGAGTTTGATGATCAAAAAATTGGAGGATGAGTTGGATGTATCGATCTTCAAGCGAGACACCCATCCTGTGGAAGTAACGGCAACAGGTCAGAAAATCATCGAAGAGGCCAAGCTGGTCCTGTATCATGCCAAGCATCTGGTGGAGCTGACCTTATCAGAAAAGGTTCTTTCCGCAGGTCCGTTGAAAGTGGGCATGATTTCCACCGTGGCTCCGGTGTTAATGCCCAAGACTTTCGGTTACCTGAAGACCTTTTATCCCGACATCAAGCTACAGGCTCTTGAGATGCGATCAGCCACCATCATCGACTGTTTGAAGAAGGCGGAAATCGACATGGGCATCTTGACGGCTCCCGTCTATGACAAGGACATCCTTGAGCTTCCGTTGTATCATGAACGTTTTTTTGCCTACATTGCCGATGACGAAATCCTGAGCAAGCACGAGTCCATCTTGCGCGACCATCTGCCCGACTATCCTCTGTGGGTAATGAAAGACGGCATCCGACTGTTGGAAAAGAAAGACATGGTGTATCAATACAAAGACACCTACGAGGAGATGTACGAAGGGGGCCGCGTGGGCATCCTAATTCAGATTGCCAACGAAAACGGAGGCATGGCCATCCTACCCGAGACCCATCTCAAACTCTTGGGCGAAAAAGCCATGGAACGATTGCGCCCCGTGGTTGCCCCCGAGATATCCCGTGTGATTTGTTTGGCCATGCGTAAGGACTACATCCATGAGAAAATGATGAACATCTTCGTCAAGGCGGTAAAGTCGTGCATCTCGCCAGAGCTCTATGAACCCGCCATCAAAGGAGAATACATAAAACTATAACCACCATGAAATACATCATCCGTAAATCCAGTCTCAACGAGCTGCCAGTAATTCTCCGTCTTCGCGATCAGGCGAGGGAGATCATGCGAAGCTATGGCAACACCTTCCAATGGCCCGATGGCTATCCCCGCGAAGGCATGTTCAAAAACGACATTGAACAAGGTTACAGTTACATCATGGAGGACGAAAACCGAAGCATCGTCGGCACTTTTGCCCTGATTCCCGGTCCCGACATCACCTATAATGTGATTTATGACGGCCAATGGCTCAATGACGAGCCTTATTATGTGATTCACCGCATTGCCAGTACCCCGGGTTCCCATGGCGTGCTGGATGCCGTTTTGGACTTCAGCGAGGCCATCGCCAAAAACATCCGCATCGACACCCACGAGGCCAACATCATCATGCGCAAAGGTTTGGAGAAGCACGGCTATCAATACTGCGGTATCATCCACATTTTAGATGGCAGTGAAAGGCTGGCATTTCAAAAAATTGTATCTTTGCCATTAATATGAAAAAACTGAATATCACATTTATCCAATCCGACCTCCGTTGGGAAGACCCTGATGGCAACCGAGAGCATTTTGAGCAATTGATGGAAGAAGTGCCTTCGGAAACGGATTTGTTATTGCTTCCCGAGACCTTCAACACGGGATTTCCGGTGGATCCTTTGAGATTTGCAGAAACGCCCGACGGTCCCACCATGAACTGGTTGAAAAACAAAGCAAAGGAGTTGAATGCCGTGGTTTGCGCCACCCTTCTTTTGAAGGAAGAAGGGCATTACCACAACAGCCTTGTGTGGATGCGTCCCGACGGAAGCCATGAACTGTATCACAAGCGCCACACTTTCACGATTGGAGGCGAAAAGGAGCCCATCGAGCGAGGTACCGAGCCGCTGATTGTGGAGCTGAAAGGCTGGCGCATCAAGCCCATGGTTTGTTATGACATCCGTTTCCCTGTGTGGGCGAGAAACCGTTATCAAGACGGCCGATATGAGTATGACCTGGGCATCTATCTCGCCAACTTTCCCTCGTCAAGAAGCTTCGTTTGGGACACGTTGCTCCAAGCCCGGGCCATTGAGAACCAAACTTATTATATAGGTGTGAACCGTGTGGGCGACGGCCCCGACGGCGTTCATTACAGCGGCGACTCGCAAGTAGTGAATCCCAAAGGCGAAGTGATATGCATGGCCAAATCCGACATGGAAGCCGTGGTACCCTGCATTTTAGAAGGCGAAAAACTCCAATCCTTCCGTGAGAAATTCCCCGTCGGCAAAGACTGGGATCCCTTCCATCTTCTGTCTTCTGTCTTCTAACTTCTTCCCCTATGCTTTCCGTTTTTTCCGACGAATATTACATGAAGCAGGCCTACAAGGAGGCCCAGCTGGCTTTGGATGCCGAAGAAATCCCCATCGGGGCGGTGGTGGTCTGCAACGACAAGATCATCGCCCGGACTCATAACCAGACCGAGATGCTCAACGACGTGACCGCCCATGCCGAGATGCTTGCCATCACCGCAGCAGCCAACGCCCTTGGCGCCAAATACCTTGACGAATGCACCCTTTACGTCACCTTGGAACCCTGTCCCATGTGCGCCGGAGCCCTTGCCCACGCCCATATTGGCAAGGTGGTCTATGCCGCCGACGACCCAAAGAACGGGTTTTCCAACTATGGGAACATGCTGCATCCCAAAACCAAGGTCATCACAGGGGTGATGAAAGAGGAGTGCCTCGCCTTGTTAACCGATTTCTTTAAAAACAGAAGATAAACCATTCCATCATAACAAGAAAGTGTTTTGGCAGCAAGCAAACTGCCAATTTGTCAGCCATCTCTCTCCAAAACCCTTTGGCATAATCCTTGACTAAAGGAGCGCGCCGCCGCATCCATCGGTGGCACCCGAAATGAAAAGTATTAGTTAAATTAAAAAAATAGGAGAAACAAATTATGTCAAAGATTATTGGTATCGATTTAGGAACCACCAACTCATGCGTTTCCGTCATGGAAGGCAATGAGCCGGTCGTCATCGCCAACAGCGAAGGCCACCGCACCACCCCTTCCGTCGTCGCATTCACCGACAATGGTGAGCGCAAGGTCGGCGAGCCTGCCAAGCGTCAGGCCATCACCAACCCGCAACGCACCATCTATTCCATCAAGCGTTTCATGGGCGAGACCTATGACAAGGTAGGCGCCGAGATGCGCCGTGTGCCTTACAAGGTCGTCCAAGGCCCC
>CACZQL010000078.1 GCA_902783365.1 uncultured Bacteroidia bacterium
CGAGGCCAGCCTCGTGAAGAAAATGGAAGAACTCGGCATCGGTCGCCCCTCCACCTACGCCCCCACCATCTCCACCATCCAAAAACGTGAGTATGTCACCAAAGGCGACGTGAAGGGAGAAGTCATGAACTATGACGTCATCACCCTCAAAAACAATAAAATCACCGAGAAAAAAGGCAAGGAGACCTACGGCGCCGAAAAAGGCAAACTGCTGCCCACCGACGTAGGCATCCTCGTCAACAGGTTCCTGCTCCAGTATTTCGAAAGCATCATCGACTACAACTTCACCGCCAACGTGGAAAAGGAGTTCGACAAGATCTCCGAAGGCTTGTGCGAGTGGAACAAGATGATCAAGGACTTCTACCAAGGATTCCACAAACAAATCGTCAGCACCACCGAGAACTCCGGCAAGTTCAGCGGCGAGAAGTTCCTCGGCGTGGATCCCGAGACGGGAAAGAACGTCTTCGTGAAAGTGGGACGCTTCGGCCCGGTGGCACAAATCGGCGACACCGAGTCGGAAGAGAAACCCCGTTTCGCAGGCCTCCGCAAGGACCAAAGCATCGAAAACGTCACCCTCGAAGAAGTACTCAAACTCTTTGAGTTCCCCAGAATCCTCGGTCGGTTCGAAGATAAGGAAGTGAGCGTGTCGGTGGGACGCTTCGGCCCCTACGTGAAACACAACAACGTGTTCTTCAGCCTCGCCAAGACCGACAACCCCGCCACCATCGACATGGAACGCGCCATCGAGATTATCGAGGAAAAACGCAAGAAAGACACCGAGAACACCCTCCTCGTGTTCGAAAACGACCCCGACATGAAAGTGATGAACGGTCGCTTCGGCCCCTATATCACCTATAAAAAGAAAAACTACCGCATCGACAAGAGCCTCGACCCCAAGGCCCTCACCTACGAGGACTGCCTCGCCATCGTCGAAGACCCCAAAAACACCCCCAAGAAAAGAACCCCCAAGAAAAAAAGCTAAAACTGATAACTGACAACTTCAAACTGTAAACTGAATATAGATTGCTATGGAGAAAAAAGACCTTTTAAAAGACGTTGTCGAACATATCGACATCAAGAGTTACGACTCAACCCAACTCATCAATGCCATGCGCAAGATGTCGTTCACCTCGCGCGACACCGCCCGTGCCGCCGACATCCTCTGCCAGATGATCGCTGAGAAGGATTGCACCAACATCCTCACCATCGCCGGCTCCACCTCCGCCGCCGGCTGCATGCAGGTGTATGTGGAGATGGTCAGAAACAAAATGGTTGACGCGGTGGTCTCCACCGGCGCCTCCATCATCGATATGGACCTCTTCGAGGCTTTGGGCTACAAACACTATATCGGCACCAAGGAAAACGTCATCCCCGACACCAAGCTGCGCGAACTCTACATCGACCGCATCTACGACACCTTCATCGACGAGGAAGAGCTGCAAGCCTGCGACCAAGCCACCTGCGACGTGGCCGACACCCTCGAATGCCGTCCCTACAGCAGCCGCGAGTTCCTCTATGAGGTGGGCAAATGGCTCGCCAACGGCCATGGCGTGAAGAAAGAAAGCCTCATCCAGACTTGCTATGAATGCGGCGTGCCGATCTTCTGCCCCGCTTTCTCCGACAGCTCCGCGGGCTTCGGCATCGGCAAACACCAGTGGCTCCGCAAACAAGCCGGCAAACCCTACGTCAGCATCGACTCGGTGGCCGACTTCCTCGAACTGACCCAAATCAAGATGGCCAGCCCCCAGTCAGGCCTCTTCATGGTCGGCGGCGGCACCCCCAAGAACTTCGCTCAGGACACCGTGGTATGCGCCGAAATCCTCGGCCATGAGGTGCCCATGCACAAATATGCCATCCAGATCACCGTTGCCGACGTGCGCGACGGCGCCTGCTCCTCCTCAACCCTGCTGGAAGCCGGCTCCTGGGGCAAAGTGAGCGAAGAGCTCCAACAGATGGTCTATGCCGAAGGCACCACCGTCATCCCCGCCATCGTCAGCTACGCCTACCACAACGCCCCCTGGCGCGACCGCGAGTACAAAAACTGGCAAAAACTCTATCAGAAGTAAGAAGTCAGAAGACAGAAGTCAGAAGAGTTCATTCTGACTTCTGACTTCTGTCTTCTGTCTCCTAAATTCTAAATTCTCATGTCAAGCATCAGCATGTTCCTGGAGCCCGTTCCAGAGAAGTGTTTCACCCCCATCAACCGTCCCGGAAAGAAAACCTTTGGCGAGACCCTCACCATCTTTCGCGAAGAGGACGACTTCCCTGAACTGGAGGGCTTCCAACTGGCCCTCGTCGGCGTGAAAGAAGAACGCGGAGCCGTCGATAACCATGGCTGTGCCGACGGCGCCGACCTCATCCGCAAAGCGTTCTACCAACTCTTCAACCACTGGGATGACCTCAAAATCGTCGATGTCGGCAATGTCAAGTGCGGCCAAGAAATCTCCGACACTTACTATGCCCTCAACCAAGTGCTTACCGAACTCCTCAAGGAACATGTCGTCCCCATCGTCATCGGCGGCAGCCAGGACATGACCTACCCCATGTACCAAGTATATGAGGCTACGGGACGACTCGTCAACATCGCCTCCATCGACCCGCTCTTCGACATCGGCAACGACAACGACAGCCTCAACTCACACTCCTACCTCAGCCATATCATCCTCCACCAACCCAACTTCCTGTTCAACTTCACCAACATCGGATACCAGTCGTATTATGTGGATAAAGAGAGCATCGACCTGATGAAACAGCTCCTGTTCGACACCTACCGCCTCGGCATCCTGAAACAGAACATGGAACTCACCGAGCCGCTCATCCGCAACGCCAACATCGTCAGCATCGACATGAGCGCCTTCCGCGCCGCCGACGCCCCGGGCGTGAAAAACGCCTCCCCCAACGGCTTCAACGGTGAAGACGCCTGCCGCATGACCCGCTACGCCGGCCTCAACTTCAAACTCTCCTCCATCGGCTTCTTCGAGTATAACCCCCATTTCGACATCAACTCGCGCACCGCCAACCTCATCGCCGAGATGATATGGTACTTCATCGATGGCTTCGTCAACCGCCAAGACGACCTGCCTACCCTCGAAAGCACCGACTTCAAACGCTATAACGTGCAAATCGGCGAAGGAGAGGAAAACGTCATCTTCCTCTGCCACAAAATCACCGGCAAATGGTGGATCGACATGTCGTTCATGCACGCCGACGACCCCCGCTACGAACGGCATCACTTCATCCCCTGCTCCAAAGAGGACTACGAACAGGCCATGAGCAACGAGCTGCCCGACAAATGGTGGCAGTTCTACCAAAAACTCATGTGATCCATGGAAACCGAAAAAATCATCCTCGGCATCGACCCAGGCACCATCGTGATGGGCTATGGCATCATCCAGCAAAAAGGCAAGACGCTGGAAATCATTCGTATGGGTGTTTTGAAGCTGGGGAAACTCGACAATCAGGCCTTGAAACTGAAGAAAATCTTCGAAAGGATGCTGGAGATTGTCGAGGAATACAAACCCGACGAGATGGCCATCGAGGCTCCGTTTTACGGCAAAAACGTACAGTCGATGCTCAAGCTGGGCCGCGCCCAGGGTGTGGCCATGGCCGCCGCCCTTTACCGCGACATCCCCATCTTTGAGTACGCCCCCCGCACCATCAAGCAGACCATCACCGGCAACGGCAGCGCCTCCAAGGAACAAGTCTCCAAGATGCTTCAAGCCATGCTGCACTTCGACGAGGTACCCGAGTTCTTCGATGCCACCGACGCCCTCGCCGCCGCCGTATGCCACTATCTCGACCGCGGCAAAGACGTCAACTATACCAAACCCAAACACAGCCGCAAATCCTCCAGCCAACAATGGGCCCAGTTTGTCCAGCAAAACCCGGAACGAGTGGAAAGGTGAAAGGTGAAAGGTGAGAGGTGAGAGGTAGCCTGCGGTAGCACCTTTCACCTCTCACCTTTCACCTTTCACCTAAAACTGTAAGGGCCATAAGCTTTTCAAGGACCACAGGACTGTTAAAAAGGGCTTCCACGTCCCGTTTGGTTTGGGGATAGGGGTCCAACAAGGGGAGATGCTCCTTGTAGTAGGTGTCGAGAAACGCCCGCATCTTCGGGTCGGTGTCGTACCAGTATTCGTAAGGGTTCATCGAGGCGTCTTTTCTAATGCGCGAGGACACCAACCCTATCTTGAACAAGCCTTTTCGGGTCACTTTCAGTCCTTTGTGGAACACCTTTTCCATGAAGTCTTTCGATTTCTCCACGGGAGTGACGGGCACCCTTTTCCGGCTGGTGGGCACCGTCAAGGCATCGGGATAGTATTTCTTCACCCATTTCCAATACAAGTTGTGGTTGCGGCGCATCTCGGTGGGCAAGGCGTAGCAAAAGGCCATAAAATCCACATCAATGAAGGGCGACAGGGCGTAGGTGTATTCCTTCCTGACAAACCACGACGACATGGCGCCCAGAAATCCACGGGTGTAGAGACTGTACAGGTCCTGGTTTTGGAAGCCTTCGGGGTTGGGTTCATAGCGCAACGGCAGCCGGTGCGAGAGTCGCACCGCCTCGGGATCCACCGCCAGGGAATCGGTCTTGACAAACGTGCCGATGGCGATGTCGCCCAGCTGCCCCGTCTGCTCTGTGCCAAACTGCCTCCAATCGATGGTGGAAAGCAGCCGTGCCCCGCCTGTGATGCCTGTATATAAATAGGTGCCGTAGTTGCCCCGAAGCAGCGCGTCGATGTCGTAGATGAATTCATGGTCGTCCAATGCCGCAAACACCATAGGGTGTCCCAAATGCGCCGCCATCGCCTTCGACCATCGTTCTTCCTCGCTGCCCGTCTGGCTGTAGCTGAGGTTGGTGATGCCGGTGTAGCCCAAAGCCTCAGCCACGTAGTTGACCATGCGCGAGTCCATGCCCGCACTCATATCCACCAGATGCCGGGTGTAACCATATTCCAGGTCCTTGTCGAAACAACGTTTCACCGCCTGGCGGAACAGCGCGTCAATTTGGTCGATGGCTTCCTCTTCGGTGATTTCCAGATGGTCGGATGTAAACTGATGATACCTTTTCTCGAACCAGGTGCCATCCTTGAGATACAAGGCCTTTCCTGGCAGCAAACGTTTGATTTCCTTCGCGAAAGTGTGGTTGTCGATGAGATATCCGAAAGTCAGCATCCAATGGGCCGCCTGTTCATCCAACGTCAAAGAAACGGCTTTTGTTCGAAGAAAATCACATAAAACTGTATAATTTGATGAAAATACACAAAGGGTGTCAGAGAGGTAGTAAAACACCGCGGAATCGCCGGTTTGGTTGGTGAAAACCACGGCATTCTCCTGTTGAAAGTCATAGACCAATCCCGTGAAAGGGCCTTTGAATTGGTGGAAAAACTGGTCGGGGTCGGCGACAAACATGGTGTTCACCAGGGTGTCGAGGCTCTCGGTGTGATATTGTTTGAAGAGTTCTTTTTTGTTCAATATCAATCCATTGAGGAGCATGATCCTGTCGGGGGTTTCCTCCATGAAATGGTCTTGTTCAAAACGGGAATTGCCTATATTGCGGGCGGCATGAGTCCCGTTTTTCGTGCCATACACCAGCCAGTCGTTCATATCATCCGAAGAGTTCTGTAGCCAAATCGACCACGGAGGCGATGGGGACCACTTCGAGGTGGAAGCGGTGGGTGTCGAGGCCTTTGGCGTTGTATTTAGAGAGGAAGAATTTCTCGAATCCGAGTTTGTCGGCTTCGGCGATGCGGGTGTCGATGCGTGTCACGGCGCGGATTTCGCCTGAGAGGCCCACTTCGGCGGCGAAGGCGTATCGGCTGTCGATGGGGATGTCGGCGTTGGAGGAGAGCACGGCGGCCACCACGGCCAGGTCGATGGCGGGGTCGTCGCTGCGGATGCCGCCGGCGATGTTGAGGAACACGTCTTTCATGTTGAGCCGGAAGCCGGCGCGTTTTTCGAGCACGGCGAGCAGCATGTTCATCCTGCGGGTGTCGAAGCCGGTGGTGGAGCGTTGCGGGGTGCCGTAGGCGGCGGTGCTCACCAGGGCCTGGGTCTCGATGAGCATGGGGCGTTGTCCCTCCAGGGTGGCGGCCACGGCGATGCCGCTCACTGCCTCGTCGCGTTGCGAGAGCAGAAACTCGCTGGGGTTGTTGACTTCGCGCAAGCCATCGGCGTTCATCTCGAAGATGCCCAACTCGGAAGAGGAGCCGAAGCGGTTCTTGATGGTGCGCAGGATGCGGAACCCGTAGTGGCGGTCGCCCTCGAATTGCAGCACGGTATCGACGATGTGTTCCAGGATTTTCGGTCCGGCGATGCTCCCGTCTTTGGTGATGTGTCCGATGAGGAACACCGGCACCTGGTAGGTCTTGGCGATTTTGTTCATCTCGGCGGCGGTCTCCCTGATCTGGGTGATGGTGCCGGCGGAGCTGTCCACGAAGGGGGAGCTGAGGGTCTGTATCGAGTCGATGACCACGAGGTCGGGTTGCACCTCTTTGAAATGCCGAAGGATCTCGCGGGTGTCGGTCTCGGTGAGGATGAGGCACTGTTCGTTGTGGATGCCGATGCGGTCGGCGCGCATCTTGATTTGTGTCTGGCTTTCCTCGCCGGAGATGTAAAGCACTTTCTTGCCTGTCAGCCTCAGGGCGGTCTGTAGCAGCAGGGTGGATTTCCCGATGCCGGGTTCGCCGCCCACCAGCACCAGGGAGCCCAGCACGAGGCCTCCGCCCAGCACCCGGTTGAGTTCCCCGTAAGGCAATAGGATGCGTTGTTCCTCGGCGTTGGTGATTTCCCGAATCGGTACAGGAACCATCCCCCCTTCTGTCTTCTGTCTTCTGTCTTCTGCCTTCTGCCTTTTCTCTTCCACACAAGTGTTCCATTCGCCGCAGGCCGGGCATTTCCCGAACCATTTCGGCGACTCGTTTCCGCATGATTTGCAGAAGAATACGCTTTTTTCTTTGCTGGTCATTGGAACTTGGCTTTTTTCTTGGTAGGTGAGAAGAGATACACGATGAGGAGGATGAGGAACATGGAGGACGGCACGCTCAGCAGGATGCGCAGCAGGGCTTGTCCGATGAGCTTGAAGGTGAAGCCCTCAAGCATGAAGAGCGTGAAGTTGTGTACCATGACCATGCACAGGGTATAGCGGAAGAACCAGGGGAAGCCCATTTGCTCGATGTTGGGTTCTTTGGCGTTTTCGAATTTCATGCCGCCCGAGACGAGCCTGATGATGCCTGGGCGGCAAAAGGCCATCAGGGTGGTGGCCCCGGCGTGCATGCCGAGGGTGCCCATGAACAGGTCGATGGCCAGGCCTGAGCCGAATCCCAGCAGGAGGAGGAGCCAGTTGGGGGTGCTGATGGGCAGCAGCATCACGAAGATGAGGTAGATGTACGGGTGAACATATCCGCCTAGGCGGATGTAGTTGATCACCAGCACTTGTGCCAGCAGCAACGCGAAAAACCTTATAATCTGCATGACGAACCTGTTCATAGTTTTGGCTGGTGTTTGATGAGGGTGTCGAGTTCCGCCTTGTCGGTATGGCGGATCATATAAACGTATTTCAGGGAGGAGAAGTCGGTGGCATAGCGGATCTTCGCCTTGTTGAGGGTGCCGCTGGGCGAGACGATGAGTTCCATGACGGTGCCCACCATGAGGTTTTCGGGGAAGATGTAGGAGTAGGAGCTGGTGACGATGGTGTCGCCTTCGTTGAGGGTGAGGTGGGTGGGGATGTCGTCGATGATGCCGTAGCGGTAGTTGGAGGTCTCCCAGCGCAGGTTGGCCAGTTGTCCGTTGCTCTTGAAGCGCACGCTGATGGTGGAGAAGCTGTGGAGCAGGCTCATTACGGAGGCGTAGTGGGGGCTCACTTCCGACACGATGCCGACGATGCCATCGGGCGACACCACGCCCATGTCTTTTTCCACGCCGTCGTGCGAGCCTTTGTTGATGAGGATGTAGTTGTTGGGCCGGTTCACGGTGCTGTTGACCACCCGCGCGGGGATGAACTCATACACGGTGTCGGCGTTGCGGTAGTCGTATTGGCATTGCGCGGTGTCGGTCACCACGGCCACCTGTTGTCGTAGCAAGGCGTTCTCAGCGGCCAGTTGCTCGTTGATCTTGCGCAGGCGGAAGTAGTCGCCGATGTTGCTTCCGGTCTCATACACTCTTCCTACGACGTCATTGGTTACGTTGACCCTTTTCTGATGGTGGAAGTCCATGGTCCAGGTCATCATCAGGACGCATAGCACTTCCAGCACCAAGAAGAGAATCACGAAATGGTGTTTGTGTATGAATCGTAAGAGGTTGTACATTACTTGATGAGGAAGGTGAAGCGGTTGAAGTTCTTCAGGGCGATGCCGGTGCCTCTAGCCACGGCGCGGAGCGGGTCTTCAGCCACGTGGATGGGCAGTTTGGTCTTGGCGGCGAGGCGTTTGTCGAGGCCGCGCAGCAAGGCGCCACCTCCGGTGAGGTAGATGCCGGTGCGGAAGATGTCGGCGGCCAGCTCGGGCGGGGTGAGTTCCAGGGCGTTGAGCACGGCGGTCTCGATCTTCATGATGCTTTTGTCGAGGCAGTGGGCGATCTCGGTGTAGTTCACTTTGATTTCCTTGGGGATGCCGCTCAGCATGTCGCGTCCTTGCACGGCGAAGTCTTGCGGCGGGTTGTCGAGCTGCGGGATGGCCGCGCCCACTTCGATCTTGATGCGTTCGGCGGAGCGTTCGCCCACGATGATGTTATGCTGCTTGCGCATATACTCCTCGATGTCGGCGTTGAAGTCGTCGCCGGCGATGCGGATCGACTTGTTGTTGACGATGCCGCCGAGGGCGATGACGGCGATTTCGGAGGTGCCGCCTCCGATGTCGATGATCATGTTGCCCGTGGGCTCCAGCACGTCGATGCCGATGCCGATGGCGGCGGCCATAGGCTCGTGGATCAGCCTCACCTCTTTGGCGCCGGCTTGTTCCGCGCTGTCCTTCACGGCGCGCTCCTCCACCTCGGTGATGCCCGAGGGGATGCAGATCACCATCTTCAGGCTGGGCGGAAACAGTGTGTTCTTGAAGTTGATCATCTTGATCATCTCGCGCATCATGTGTTCGGCGGCTTGGAAGTCGGCGATCACGCCGTCGCGCAGGGGACGGATGGTCTTGATGTTCTCGTGGGTCTTGCCATGCATCATCATGGCTTTCTTGCCCACGGCGATGATTTTCTTGGTGTCGCGTTGGATGGCGACGATGGAAGGTTCGTCAACGACCACCTTGTCGTTGTATATTACGATCGTATTGGCTGTCCCAAGGTCAATGGCGATCTCTTTGTTCAAAAATGAAAGTGCACCCATCTTTTTAAGTTGAAAGTTGATAGTTTATAGTTGATAGTTTTTTTAATGTTTGAAATGGCGGTAGCCGGTGAAGGCCATGCTGATGTCGAACTGGTCGCAGCAGTCGATGGAGTCTTGGTCGCGGACGGAGCCTCCCGGTTGGATGATGGCGGTGATGCCTGCCTCGTGGGCGAGTCTCACGCAGTCGTCGAAGGGGAAGAAGGCGTCGGAGGCCAGCACGGCTCCATGCAGGTCGAAGCCGAAGGTATGGGCTTTCTCGATGGCCTGCCGCAGGGCATCAACTCTCGAAGTCTGCCCGATGCCCGAGGCGCAGAGCTGTCCGTCCTTGGCCAGTGTGATGGCGTTGGAACGGCTGTGTTTCACCACCTTGTTGGCGAAGATGAGGTCTCTCACCTCGGCCCTCGAAGGGGCGGTCTTGGTCACCACCTTGAAGTCGTCGAGACTCTCGGTGTGTAGGTCGCGTTCCTCCACCAGGTAGCCGTTGAGGGCGGTTTTCACCATGGTGGTGGGGTAGAGGTCGTTTTTCAGGCGCAGCACCACGCGGTTTTTCTTGGTGAAGAGCAGGTCGAGCACTCCGTCTTCATAGGCGGGCGCCACGATGACTTCGATGAAGAGCTTGTTGATCTCCTCCGCCGCGTCGAGGTCGATGGGCCGGTTGCACACCAGCACGCCGCCGAAGGCCGACACGGGGTCGCCCGCCAAGGCGGCCAGGTAGGCTTCTTTGACGGTAGGCCGCGAGGCGATGCCGCAGGGGTTGTTGTGTTTCAGGATGGCGAAGGTGGGCGTGTCGAACTCGCGGAGCAGCGACAGCCCTGCCTCCAAGTCAAGCAAGTTGTTGTACGACAGCTCTTTGCCGTGCAGTTTCTCGAACAGCGCGTCGAGGTCGCCATAAAACAGGCCTTTTTGGTGGGGGTTTTCGCCATAACGCAGCGGGGTTCCATTCGTTTCGTGGATGTCGAGCGGCTGCGGGGTGTTGTCGCGCGTGAACCATTGGTGGATGGCGGTGTCGTAGTGGGCGCTGACGGCGAAGGCGTAGCCTGCGAAACGCCGGCGGTCGTCCAACGAAGTGGCGCCTTGCTGGGTCTCCAAAAGGTGGGTCAGCTCGGCGTAATGGTCCTTGGAGGGGACGATGAGCACGTCGTTGAAGTTCTTCGCGCCGGCGCGGATGAGCGAGATGCCCCCGATGTCGATTTTCTCGATGATGGCGTCTGCGTCGTCGGTGCTGGCCACCGTCTCCTCAAAAGGATACAGATCGACAATCACCAGGTCGAACGCCGGAATCTCATATTGGGCCATCTCTTGCTGGTCCGAAGCCAGCTGGGTGCGGCCCAGGATGCCTCCAAACACTTTGGGATGCAGGGTCTTGACCCTTCCGCCCAAGATGGAGGGATAGCCCGTCAGCGACTCCACCGTCTTCACTCCGGGGTCAATGGACCGAAGGTACTCGTAGGTGCCGCCAGTGGAATATATCTGTACGCCGTTTTCACGCAACAGCCGTGCAATACTGTCAATGCCGTTTTTATAAAATACTGATATTAAGGCAGTTTTGATTTTTTTCAAGGTAATAAAAGTTTGAGGATTTTAACTTGCAATTTTATTAAAAAAACCGGAACCCCGCAACTCCTTTTTTTAATAAAAACAAAACTTTTATCAACAAAAACCGCTTATCTTGAATCCTGAAAAAAAAGACTTCAAAAGAACTTGATTATCAAATGTTTAATAAAAAAAGTCATTCTAAATTGAAAAATAGTTCCAAAGTTTCGGAAAAATGTCTTATTTTTACAGATTCAAAATAATTATCGTGGAAACAAAGTGGATTTTAAATAAGGATGTTGACAATCAGAAAGTTGCCAATATCGTGAAGGCGCTCAACATCGATGAGCATCTCGCCACTTTGTTGGTTCAGCGCGGAATTACCACCTACGACGAGGCCAAAGTGTTCTTCCGTCCCTCCCTCACGCAGCTTCACGATCCTTACCTTATGAAAGATATGGACCGTGCCGTCGATAGGGTGGTGCAGGCCATCGACAACGGGGAGAAAATCCTTATCTATGGGGACTACGACGTGGACGGTACCACCGCCGTGGCCTTGGTTTATACCTATCTCAAGCGTTTCTTCAAGAAGAAGAAGATCGAGTTCTACATCCCCGACCGCTACGACGAGGGTTACGGCATTTCCTACAAGGGCATCGACTATGCCGCCGACAATGACTTCAAGTTGGTCATCGCCCTCGACTGTGGCATCAAGGCCGTGGAGCGTATCCAGTATGCCAACCAGAAGGGCGTTGACTTCATCATCTGCGACCACCACCGCGCCGGTGACGAACTGCCTGCCGCCGTGGCGGTGCTCGACCCCAAGCGCCCCGACTGCCATTATCCCTACAACGAGCTGTCAGGCTGCGGCGTGGGCTTCAAGCTCATCACCGCCCTCGCCATGCGCAAAAACCTCCCCATCGAGGAGGTCAACGAGCTGCTCGACCTGCTTGCCGTCAGCATCGCCGCCGACATCGTGCCCATCACCGGCGAAAACCGCGTGCTGGCCTACTACGGTCTCAAGCAACTCAACAAGAAACCCCGTCCGGGCATCGAGGCCATCCTCCAGCACGCCAACGTGTATCGCCGCGAGGAGGACCCCGACCGTGTGGACAGCGGTGGCGACAACGTGCTCACCCGCGAACTCACCATCAGCGACCTGGTGTTCATGATCGGGCCCCGCATCAACGCCGCGGGCCGCATCGACAAAGCCTCCGACTCCGTCCGCCTCCTCATCGCCGAACAGCATGAACACGCCCTCAAACTCGCCGCCAACATCAACGAGCTCAACGACACCCGCCGCGAACTCGACAACGGCATCACCGAGGAAGCCCTCAACATGATTGCCGACGACGAGGAACTGCTCAACGCACGCAGCACCGTCATCTTCAACGAGAACTGGCACAAAGGCGTCATCGGCATCGTGGCTTCGCGCCTCACCGACTATTATTACCGCCCCACCATCGTCCTCACCCGCGCCAACGACCTCATCACCGGCTCCGCACGCTCCATCAAGAACTTCGACATCTACGACGCCATCGACCACTGCTCCGACCTCCTGGAGCACTTCGGAGGCCACAAGTACGCCGCGGGTCTCTCCATGAAACCCGAGAACGTGGATGAGTTCCGCCGCCGTTTCGAGGCCTACATCCGCGAGCATCTCACTGTCGAGGACCTGGTGCCGGAACTCGAAGTCGATCTGAAAATCAACTTCCGCGACATCACGGCCAAGTTCATGCGCATCCTCAACCAGTTCGCGCCCTTCGGCCCAGGCAACTCGGCCCCTGTGTTTTGGTCCGACAACATCGTCGATACCGGTGGCTCCCGTCCCGTGGGCGGCCACAAGCACTTGAAACTCACCATGCGCCAGCTTGGTAGCGAGGACCAAACCGTGTTTTCAGGCATCGCTTTCCAAAAAGGCGACCTCTTCGCCCGCATCCATAGCGGCGAGCCTTTCAGCATCTGCTATAACCTCGAATACAACTACTGGCAGGGCAAGACCACCCTCCAGCTCAACGTCAAGGACATCAAATTCAAGCAGGACATTTGAGGAACGCCAGATGGCGTATGAATTTCAAAACGAATATTCATTATTAACGAATAATCATTGATTTAGGTTAAATCATCAATTAGACAAAATGAAAACAATTAAAACAATTTTATTGACAAAAATCATTATCACGATTTCCGTCACATCGGTTTTGTTCTCGAGCTGCAAAGACACGCTCCCGAAGATTGTTGTCAGTACCAACGAGGTCACCAACATCACCACCACCGCCGCCACGCTTAGCGGCAAAGTGACCATTGAGGACTACACGGTTGTCACCGAACTGGGGTTGTGCTGGAGCTCCTCGCCCAACCCTGATGTCACTGGCGACCATGTCTTCACGGATAATACCCTCGACATTTTCAAGCACACCCTCACTGACCTCCAGCCTGGGACAGAATACCATGTTCGGGCGTATGCCTTCGATGGCACCGAATATCACTACGGGGAAGACGTGTGTTTCGCCACTCTGCCAATAGGTCTTTTCACCGTGTCCAAATCAGAGATGTATTCACCAGCACGAAAGGTGCTTTTCTCCAAAGGCAACCTACAATACCAGGCCTCAACCGACACCTGGCGCTTCGCGGAACACCCATGGGATTATGTCGGTTGCTCGGAGCCCGATCCTTATGGCTTCACCTATGGAATGGTTCCCGGAAGCAGCAACCACCTCATCGGTCCCGATTACGATGGATGGATCGACCTCTTCGGATGGGGCACCAGCGGCCATGACCATGGCGCGGTGTGCTATCAGCCTTGGTCAACCAGCACCAACGATGGGGACTACGTCTCTTATGGCATTTCCCTAAACGACTTGTTTGAATTGGCCGACTGGGGTTCAAATCCCATCAGCAACGGCGGAAACCAGCCAAACGCTTGGCGTACATTGACCATGGATGAGTGGCAGTACCTGCTCAATTACAGACCAACCCCCTCAGGCCTTACTTATGTTGATGCCTTTTTGAACGACATCCGGGGCATCATCCTCCTGCCTGACGATTGGGACAATTCAACGTTCCAGTTAGTCTATCAACCATACAATATCATCAACCAGGTCTCACCCGAAGACTGGGAACGGATGGAAGAAAACGGTGCCGTCTTTCTTCCACTCTCAGGAAGGAGAACGGGCACCATTATCTCGAATTGTGACTATTACGGCGGTTATTGGAGCTCCTCCCACGTCACTTCGTATGGAACCCAACAACCTGATTGTGCGTTCAATCAAAGGTTTACCGACGGGATGGATTATTTGGAAACCACACCAAAACACATAGGGTTGTCGGTTCGTTTGGTGCGGGATTACCAGCCATAATGCTGACTGAAAGCGATGATAAAAAAAACTTGATGGTCGAATAAGGATTTATTGCAAAATCACGGATTTAATAAAACCTTACGAACCCGTTCACGATGAAAAAAATGCCTCCCAACACGAGCCCTACCCCAATCACGATATTCATGATGCGGATGCGGTGAGGGTTGAAGAAACGCTGTAAAAATGAGGCCAACTTGGCCTTCAGCAGGTCACAGCAGAAACAGGTGCCAATCATGATGGCGAAAAACAACAGGGTTTTGATTTTGTCGCCCTCCATCTTGCCCGATGTGACCGCCACCGTGCTGAACCAAAAAATCCAGATAAAGGGATTCAGCAAATTCAGCACGAAGCCCTTGCCCAGAAAAACAAACCATTTGGGTGTGTCGTCGTCCTTCTTGAAATTCTCGCGGTTCTCGTCGATAATCTCGTTGGTCCGCTCCTTGATGCCCTTGAAATTGTCCTCCTTTACCTTTCGGGTGTAGGTGAAGATGCCAAACAAAATCAGGATGATGCCCGCGCCAAGGCTGAACAAAAACATCTCGTGGTTGCCGTTGGCCACCACCTGGATGGAGGTCATCACGCACAACATCACCATCATCACGTCGTTGAGGTTGACCCCGAGGGCAAACCACGCCGCCGGACGGAATCCCCGGTGGATGCTCGTCTGAATCAACGTCACGAAGGCCGCCCCGAATCCGAAGACGAAAGCCAGCGAAAGTCCTAACAATATCGCATCTAAAACGAAACTTAACATCGATAAAACGTCTTAATGCCTCTTTATGCCTGCAAAATTATAAAAAATAATTACTTTTGCGCAAGATTCAATGAATATGAAACGCAGGATTCTGATAATATTGTTTTTCTTCGCCATGTTTTTTCCCCTCCGGGCACAGACGCTCGGGGGCGGACTTCTTCTCGGCCCCACTTTCTCCACCATGAGTCTCACGGGTAACGACAGCACCCGCTTTCGCCCGGATTTTTGTTTCGGCGTGCGTATGGCCCTCATCCCCAAGCGTTTTATCTTAGGTGCCGAACTCGATGTGATTTATTCCCGCCAAGGCACCAGCATGAAACCACTTAATCTCGAAGATGGCAACAAGCGGTGGTGGTCGCAAAAGTCATCCTACATCAACATCCCGCTGCTTCTCAATATTTATTTGAGAAAATGGAAAGATAGCGACGAGGATGAATCCAAGCTCATACGCTTGCGTGTCGGTCCGCAAATCGGCTTTTGCCTGAAAGGCGACGAGGTGGAGACCCTCACGCATTCCAAGATAACCATGCATCACATCCGCCCTTGGCAATTAGGGTCTTTCAGCCGCATCGACTACGGCATCACCGCCGCCATCAGCTACTGGTATGTCGAAGTGCGCTACACCTACGGCCTGTCGAATGTGTTCACAACTGGTGAAAAATCAACCAACCACGTGATCTCTGTCACGTGGTCGGATATTTGGTAAATGCTTAAAAAACAGGGTTATTGGTTGGAATTGGGCGGTATTTGGTCGAAAGGTCTCTCTGGTACAATCAACGCGCAAACGAAATAGGCGATGACCCCCACGGAGCAGCTCAGAAAACCCATCACTACCCATAAAAGCCTGATAATTGTGGGGTCTATGTCGAAGTATTCGGCTAATCCTCCGCACACGCCGCAGAGTTTCTTCTCTCTTGAACGGTAAAGTTTCTTGGTTTCACTCATTTTTTTACTAATTTTGCGGCCCGAAAATACCACAAAAAACATACCACACAATCCCATGAGTCAGAATATTTCAAAACTACGCAATATCGGTATCGCAGCGCATATCGATGCAGGAAAAACCACCGTCTCTGAACGCATCCTGTTTTTCACCGGCGTGAACCGCAAGGTGGGGGAGACCCACGACGGACAGGCCACCATGGACTTCATGAAACAGGAGCAGGAGCGCGGCATCACCATCGCCTCCGCCGCCATCACCGCCCATTGGAATGACCATCAGATCAACCTTATCGACACTCCCGGCCACGTTGACTTCACCGTCGAGGTGGAACGTTCCCTCCGTGTCATCGACGGCATGGTCGCCGTGTTTTGCGCCGTCGGCGGCGTGGAACCCCAGTCGGAAACCGTCTGGAACCAAGCCGACAAATACCGTGTGCCACGCATCGCCTTCGTCAATAAGATGGACCGCACCGGAGCCGACTTCAACGAGGTCGTCAGCCAGATGCAGAAATACCTCGGCGCCAATGCCGTGCCGCTGCACCTGCCCATCGGCGCCGAAGCCTCCTTCGAGGGCATGGTTGACTTGGTGCAGATGAACTCGGTGCGTTTTATCGAGAAGGAACGCATTGTGGGTCCCATCCCGGAAGCCATGATGGAGCAGGCCCAGGCCGCCCGCCGCAACCTCATCGAGAAGGTCGCTGACCTCGATGACGATGTGGCCGAGCTGTACCTCGACGACCAGGAGATTCCTACCGACCTGCTCATGGCCGCCATCCGCAAGGCCACCATCAAGCTCATGATGGTGCCTGTGCTCTGTGGCGCCGCCTATAAGAACAAAGGCATCCAGCTCCTGCTCGACGCCATCGTCGATTACCTGCCCTCGCCCAAGGACCTCGGCGCCGTCATCGCTCACGACCCTTACAACGATGAGAAGACCTGCCAGCGCAACCCCTCGGAGAACGAGCCTTTCGCCGCCCTGGCCTTCAAACTCATCAACGACCCCTACGTGGGCCAGCAGACCTTCATCCGCATCTTCAGCGGCAAGCTCACGAACGGCATGAGCGTCTATAACACCAACAAGACCAAGAGCGAGCGCGTGGGCCGTATCTTCCGCATCAAGGCCAAGGAGCGTGAGGAGATCGCCGAGGCGGGTCCCGGCGAGATTGTGGCCCTGGTGGGTATGAAATACACCCGTACGGGCGACACCCTCTGCGACGAAAACGCCCCGCTGATGCTCGAAAACATCCACATCCCCCCGGCGGTCATCGAGATGAAGGTGAACCTTGAGGACAAGAAGAACCGCAGCAAGCTTTCAGAGGCGTTGGCCAAGCTCTGCAACGAAGATCCTTCGTTCCGCGCGCATTTCGACGAGGAGACCGAGGAGACCATCATCGCCGGCATGGGCGAGCTCCATCTGGAGATCATCGTCGATCGCCTCAACACCGAGTTCAAGGTGCCGGTCACGGTGGGCGCGCCTTCCGTGTCGTTCCGCGAGACCATCACCGCTCCGTTCGAGTGCAACTACAAATACGCCAAGCAGACGGGTGGCAAGGGTCAGTATGCCCATACCGTCATCCGTTTCGAACCGAACCCCGGCAAGGGCTTCGAGTTCGTCGATGTCAGCAAGGGCGGCGTGGTGCCCAAGGAATACATCCCCTCGGTGGAGAAAGGTCTGGCCGCGGCCATGCTGAAAGGCCCGTTTGCCGGCTATCCTGTGGTGGATGTCAAATGCGTGCTGGTGGACGGTAGCTCGCATCCTGTCGATTCAAGCGACATGGCCTTCCAGATCTGCGCCCAGCTATGTTTCAAGCAGGCCTTCATGAAAGCCAGCCCGGTGCTGCTGGAGCCCATGATGAAGGTGGAGATCAACACTCCCGACGACTACATCGGCAACGTCACGGGCGACGTCAACAAACGTCGTGGCCGTATCGAGAACATGCGTCGTTTCCGCAAGGGCTCGCAGAAGCTCGACGCCTTCATCCCGCTGATGGAGCTGTTCGGCTACGCCACTGCCCTGCGTAACCTCACCTCCGGTCGTGCCAACTACTCCATGGAGTTCTATCAATACACGCCGACACCGAAGGACAAGCAGGACGAAATCGTGAAGGAACGGAAAACAGAAAACTAAAAGTGCCGAAGGCACGGCATCCCCGTAACCCCACACGTCAGTGTGGGGCTGGTCAGTGAGTGACATCAGAGACACCCTACCTGTCTGGAGTGCCGAAGGCACGACATCCCCGTAACCCCGCACGTCAGTGTGGGGCTGATGAGTGGACACCCCCTACTACGATGAGTGCCGTAGGCACGACACAGTGACTTATCTGGATATGTTGTCGTGCCTACGGCACTCATCATCGTAGTAGGAGGTATCCACTCATCGTAGTATGGGGAGGGCCTCTCATCAGCCCCACACTGACGTGCGGGGTTACGGGGATGCCGTGCCTTCGGCACTC
>CACZQL010000079.1 GCA_902783365.1 uncultured Bacteroidia bacterium
CAATAGTTCCTCTGCGTAGAACGCTCCCCTCTCCACTATGGAGAGGGGTCGGGGGTGAGGTCCTATAACCATCTCTCGCCCTCCGGGCGATTCTACGAGGGAAACCATTTCCGCATTCCGCATTCCGCATTCCGCATTGTTTAGAAGCCTTCCAGGTGCATTGTCACTGTGGGGATCAGCAGCAGGGCCCCGATGACGACCAACACCACAATGAACTTCCAGATGAACCGCACCCATTTCTCCCACGGGATGCGGGCCACGCCCAACGTGGCGATGAGCACTCCCGAGGTGGGCGTGATCATGTTGGTGAAACCGTCGCCGAACTGGAAGGCCATCACCGTGGTCTGACGCGAGATGCCGATGAGGTCGCTGAAAGGCGCCATGATGGGCATGGTGATGGCCGCCTTGGCCGAGCCAGAAGGGATCACGATGTTGATGAGCGTCTGGATGCCATACATGATCTCGGTGGAGGCGATGGTGCCGAGGTTGCTCATCGACTTCGACAGGCCGTAGAGAATGGTGTCGATGACCCCGCCGTCCTGCAACACGATGACGATGCCCGCCGCCAAGCCCACCACGACCGCCGCCGACAAGATGTCGCCCATGCCCTCGATGAAAAGCTTCGCGATGTCGCTCGCACTCTTGCCGATGGCAAAACCGCTGCAAACCCCCATGAAGAGAAACAAGGTGGCGATCTCCATGATGTACCAGCCATAGCCCAACACCCCCACAATGAGGTAATACACCGTGCCAAACAGCATCGTCAGCACCAGATACGGCACCCCTTTGCGCAACGCAAAGAAGCCCACCAACGCGAATAACCCCGCGCCAATCGGCATCAAGGGTAGGGTAGAGGTGCTGTTACCCACCTTCAAAGTCGTCATGGGAAAACGAATGGCACAATAAACCAGCAGGACGGTAATGAGGGCATAGACCCAATAGGAAGGTGAAAGGTGAGAGGTGAGAGGTGAGAGGTGATCTTCCTTCGTTTTTTCACCTTTCACCTCTAACCTTTCACCTTTCACCTCTCTCCAATAGCTGTCCTCCTCGTACATGAGGGAAACCCTGGGGTTTTTCTTCACCTTGTTGGCGTAGAGCAACACGAATACGATGCCGATAATGGTGAGGATAACCCAGCACACGGCGCGGTAGCCGATGCCCGAGAACAGCGGGATGCCCGCGATGCCCTGGGCGATGCCGATGGTGAAGGGGTTGAGCATGGCCCCCGAGAAACCGATGTGGGCCGCCACATACACCATGCAGACCCCCACGATGGAGTCGTATCCCATGGAGATGGCCAAAGGTATGATAATCAAAGTAAAGGCAATGGTCTCCTCGCTCATCCCGAACACCGAGCCGAACAGGCTGAACAAAATCATGATGAGCGTGATAATGATGTTGTTGACCCCGATTTTTCGTATTAACTTATTGTGTTCCAAACGTTTGGTGAAATCAAGGAAGGCCATGATGCCTGTGTCGATGGCGCGGCTCTTGTTCATGATCCAGAAGGCACCGCCGATGATGAGGATGAACACAATGATGCTGCACTGTTTCTCGAATCCCTTGAAGAGTGCGGCAAACACCTGCCAGGTCTGCGGCTCGGCGTGGAAGTCCTTGGCATAGACCTCGGGAAGCTGGTCCTGATAGTAAAAAGTCATCACGGACTGGCCATCGACTTGCTCCTCGATGTACTTGCCCGGCTTGATGAACCAAGTCATCATGGCGGCGAGAAGGATGCAGCAAAACACGATGACAAAAGTATGCGGTACCTTGCGTTTTTTCATATCGGTAAAATGAATTTGCAATAATACAAAAAATGATGTAAATTTGCCCGCTATTTTTGAATTCATTATAATTATTTTAATATTATGAACATCAAACACTTAACTATTATCGCCGCAGTGGCCGTGATGGCTTCGGCGTGTTCAAACCAACCTAAAACCGAAGTGAAACCCCAGCCCAAGCTGATTGACAAGTATGCGGAATACACGCTGACTTCCGATATCAGCCATCTGAGCGAGAACGAAAAAGAGATGTTGCCCTTGCTTTTCGAGGCTGCCGACATCATGGAAGACCTCTTCTGGAAAGAGAACTACGGCGACAAAGCCGAGCTGATGGCTAAAATCAGCGACCCCGACGTTCAAAAGTTCGCCTGCATCACCTACGGTCCTTGGGATGGCCTCGATGGCAACAAGTCGTTTGTGGAAGGCATTGGCGAGAAGCCTGCCGGCGCCCAGTTCTATCCCCAGGACATGACAGAAGAGGAATGGCAAGCCTTCGACGATCCGAACAAGACCAGCCAATACACCATGATTGTCCGCGATGAAAACGGCGCCTTGAAGTGCGTGTGGTATCACGACTATTTTGAGCAGCAAATCAAGAAAGCCGCTTCGCTGCTGGACGACGCCTCTGAACTGGCCGGCGACGAGGAGTTTGCCGAATACCTCCGTCTCCGTGCCAAGGCCCTCCGTACCGACGACTATTTTGAGAGCGACATGCGCTGGATGGATGTCCGTAACAACAACGTTGACATGGTGATCGGACCCATCGAGAACTACACCGACGCCCGCTACGGCATCAAGGCCTCACACGAGGCTTTCATCCTCATCAAGGACCAGGAATGGACCAAGCAGCTGGCCCGTTACGCCCAGTTTGTTCCTGAGCTTCAGAAGCAACTCCCCGTGCCGGAGGAATACAAGAAAGAAGTGCCAGGCTCGGATGTCGATTTGGCCGCCTACGACGCCGTGTATTACGCTGGCGACTGCAACGCCAATAGCAAGACCATCGCCATCAACCTGCCCAACGACGAGCGCGTGCAGCTTGAAAGAGGCACCCGCAAGCTCCAGCTGAAAAACGCCATGCAGGCCAAGTTCGAGAAAATCCTCGTCCCCATCGCCTCAACGCTGATGACCCCCGAATCGCAAGAACATATCAAGTTCGACGCTTTCTTTGCCAACGTGATGTTCCACGAGACCGCCCACGGCATGGGCATCAAAAACACCATCACGGGCAACGGCTCCGTCCATAGCGCCCTGGGCAACCAATACAACGCCATCGAAGAGGCCAAGGCCGATGTGCTGGGCCTGTTCCTCGTGACCAAACTCGCCGAAATGGGCGAATACACCAACACCACCATGGAGGACAACTACACCACCTTCCTCGCCGGCATCTTCCGCTCCGTGCGCTTCGGTGCCGCCAGCGCCCACGGCAAAGCCAACATGCTTGAGTTCAACTATTTCGAGAAAGAAGGCGCCTTCACCCGCAATGAACAAGGCCAATATGCCATCGACTTCGAGAAGATGAAGGCCGCCGTCGAGAAACTCGCGGGCGACATCCTCGTTTGCCAAGGCAATGGCGACTACGAGGCTGCCAAAGCCTGGATGGGCGAGATGACCGTCATCAAGCCGGAACTGCAAGCCGACCTCGACCGCGTGAACCAAGCCGGTATCCCGGTGGACATTTACTATAATATGGGGCCAGAGGTCCTTCTTAAGAAGTAAGAAGTAAGAAGTAAGAAGACAAATTTATAATTATGAAGAGATTATTTATTTTTACGCTTGCCATCATGGCTATGATGGGTCGCGTGTATGCCGATGAAGGCATGTGGCTCCCGATGTTCGTGGAGCGTTTGAACTATGTGGATATGCAGAAGATGGGTCTCCAGCTGACTCCTGAGGAAATCTACAGCATCAACCACAACAGCTTGAAAGACGCCATCGTGGGTCTCGGCAGCGAGGCCAAACCCCGTGGTTTCTTCTGCACCGGTGAGATCGTCTCAGAGCATGGTCTCCTTTTCACCAACCACCACTGTGGTTATGGTGCCATCCAGAAACTCAGCTCCGTGGAGCACGACTACCTGAAAGACGGCTTCTGGGCCGCCAACTACGGCGAGGAACTCCCCGCCCCTGAGATGACCGCCTCTTTCCTCGTCCGCATGGAAGACGTCACCAAGGACATCCTCGGTGTGGTCACTCCCGACATGGACTGGCAAGCCCGCGCCCGCGCCATCAACGCCAAAGCCAAGGAACTGGAGGAAGCCGCCTCCGAGAACGGGAAATACAACCCCGTGGTGAAAGGCTTCTTCGAGGGCAATGAGTACTATATGTTCGTGTATCAGGTGTTCCCCGATGTCCGCCTCGTGGGCGTCGCCAACTCCTCCATCGGCAAGTTCGGTGGCGACACCGACAACTGGATGTGGCCCCGCCACACCGGCGACTTCTCCATCTTCCGCGTCTATGCCGACAAAAACGGCAACCCCGCCGAATACTCCCGCGACAACGTCCCCATGACCCCAAAATGGCACCTCCCCATCAGCCTCGACGGCGTGAAACAGAACGACTTCACCATGATCTGGGGCTTCCCGGGCAGCACCGAGCGTTATATGTCGAGCTACGGCATCGACTACAACGTGGATACTTTCTATCCCATCATCATCGACATCTTCGGAAAGCAGCTGGAAGTCATGGATGAGTTCATGCGCGCCGACGACGCCATCAACCTGATGTACGCCGACAACCACGCCGGCCTGGCCAACACCTGGAAGAACTTCATCGGCCAATGCACCATGCTCCGCAAGAACAAAGTGAGCGAAGCCAAAGTGGCCCTTGAGAAAGACTTCACCAAGTGGGTCAACGCCAATGTGGATCGCAAGGCCGAGTATGGTGATGCCCTGCCCAACCTGAAGGACGCTTACGCCCAGCTCACCGAGAGCTCCAAATACATCTATTATCCCCGCTTCGTGTCCCAAGTCGGCCCCGCGGGCCGCGCCAGTGAGTTCATGGGTTACGCCATGGCCGCCCAAAGCAAGGACAAAGAGATGATGGCCGCCGCCCTTGAGGAACTCCAAGGCATGGATGTCGATGCCATGTTCGCCGAGAGCGACCCGCAAGTGGAGAAAAAGACCTTCGCCGAGCTGCTCAAGACCTACCGCGCCGCCTTCGACGCCGATGAGCTCCCCGAGATTTATTCCATCATCAACAAGAAATTCAAAGGCGATATCGATGCCTTCGCCGACGAGGTGTATGCCAAGTCCATCTTCGCCACTCCCGAAAGCATCAAGGCCTTCATCGAGAAGCCCAACGCCAAGAAGATGATGAAAGACTACGCCTTCATCACCGCCGACTGCATGAACGACGTGTTCATGAGCGCCATGGCTCCCTACCGCGCCGCCATGGTGTCCACCCAGGTCAACAACCACGTCTTCGTGAAAGGCCTGCGTGAGTACTACGCCGCCACCCAGCCCGGCAAGAGCCTCTATCCCGATGCCAACTCCACCCTGCGTATGAGCTACGGCTCCGTGCAGGATTACATGCCCGCCGACGCCGTCCACTACGACTATGTGTGCACCGCCCAAGGTATCCTCGAGAAGTACGTCCCCGGCGACTATGAGTTCGACGCTCCCAAGCGCCTCATCGACCTCATCGAAAAGAAAGACTTCGGCGCCTACGCCGATGAGAACGGCGAGCTCATCGTGTGCTTCCTCTCCACCAACGACATCACCGGCGGCAACTCCGGCAGCCCCATCATGAACGGCAAGGGCGAGTTGATTGGTTTGGCCTTCGACGGCAACTGGGAAGCCATGAGCGGCGACGTTAACTTCGAACCCAAACTCCAGCGTAC
>CACZQL010000080.1 GCA_902783365.1 uncultured Bacteroidia bacterium
GAAGCTCGACTTGGGCAGCTCGCCCATCAGCGTGGCGATGTTTTTCTTCTCCACGTTGGCGTTGGCGTCGAACTTGGAGCCGGTGGCGGCGTTGGAGGCGTTGACATAGTTGCTCAGGAAGTCGATCTTCTCGCGGATCTCGCGGTCCTCAGTGTGTTTCTGGCGGTAAAGGATGTAATTTTTTGCCACAGTATAGTACTGTTCAGCCATCAGTGCCGTCTCCACTTGGTTCTGGATTTCCTCCACGGAGATGCCGTTGCTGATGCGCAGTCTGCTCAAGATGGCGTTGAGGTCCTCGTCGGTGGCGTAGAACCCCGAAGCCAGAAAAGCTTTGCTGATGGCGATCTTGATTTTCTCTACCGAGAAAGCCTCTTCACTCCCATCCCTTTTTTTGATGTATAATCCGCCGTTGCTCATATAATGTGCTCGTTTATAGGTGTTTAAGAAATCAGATGTTGTTTCTGCAAAGGTATATGTTTTTTGGTCTGACCAACGCAAAAAAAATCTTTTTTTATCGTTTTTTTTTCGGTTTTATATATCAACAAAAATATCAACACGCTAATCATTTGATTTTATTATTTTTGCAGACCGAGATTTGGGATATGAAATAAAAGTTAAATATATTTAAGTTTTTCAATGGGAAAGAAAAAAAAATTGGAGAATAAGCTGAGTGTGTTCACCAACGCCATCCTCAGCATCTTTGGCGAGAACCCCTTCCGTCCGATGAATTACAAGCAGGTTTGCAAGCTGTTGGGCATCCGTGACGCCGCCGGGAAAGATGTGGTTTACAACCTGCTCATCGACCTGTTTGAGGAGGGCAAGCTGGTGGAGGAACGCCCCTACCGTTATATATTGAGTCCGGAATGGCTGCAAGAGTATGGTCCCAAGCCCCGGTATGTGGAGGGCACGGTGGATATGAAATCGACGGGCAAGGCCTACGTGATTTTGGACGACGAGGGTGGCGAGGACGTGTTCATCGCGGCCAACAACACCGGCACGGCCTTGCACGGCGACCGCGTGAAGGTGGCCATGTTCCCGCAACGCAAGGACAAGAAGCCCGAGGGCGAGATTGTGGAGGTGCTGCAACGCAAGCACACCGAGTTTGTGGGCGTGCTGCACATCAACCGAGGCTATGTGTTCGTGGTGCCCGACATGGATTCCATCCCCGTCGATATCTTCATCCCGAAAGGCGAGCTGCACGGAGCGAAGAACGGCCAGAAGGTGGTGGTGCACCTGCTCGACTGGCCGGAGAATTCCGGCAACCCCTTCGGCGAGATCATCCGCGTGCTGGGCAATCCCGGCGACAACGACGTGGAAATGGAGTCAATCCTGTTGGCCCACGACTATCCCGTGGAGTTCCCCAAAGCGGTGGAGCAAGCCGCCGCCAAGATTCCGACGGGAATACAGAAGTCAGAAGTCAGAAGTCGGAAGGACTTCCGCGAGGTGTTCACCATCACCATCGACCCCGCCGATGCCAAGGACTTCGACGACGCCATCTCGCTGCGCAAGCTGCCCAACGGCCACTGGGAGGTGGGCGTGCACATCGCCGACGTGTCGCACTACGTCACCCCCGGCTCCCCCATCGACGAGGAGGCCTACCAGCGCGGCACCTCGGTGTATCTGGTGGACCGCACCATCCCCATGCTGCCCGAGATCCTCTGCAACAACGTGTGCTCGCTCCGCCCCGACGAGGAGAAGCTCACCTTCTCCGTGGTGTTCGAGATGGACGACGACGCCCGGGTGCTGAGCCACTGGATCGGCAAGACCGTCATCAAGTCGTGCCGCCGCTACGCCTACGAGGAGGTGCAGGCCATGATCGAAGGCGGCGAGGGCGACTACAAGGAACAGATCCTCACCTTCCACCACCTCGCCACCAAGCTGAGGGAACGGCGCATGGCCGAAGGCAGCCTCAACTTCCACTCCGAAGAGGTGAAGTTCATCCTCGACGAGAAAGGCAAGCCCATCGACACCTACGTGCGCGTGCAGAACGAGTCGCACGAGCTCATCGAGGATTTCATGCTCCTCGCCAACCGCACCGTGGCCGAGACCTTCGGCAAACCCGACAGCAAGTGGAAAAACCACACCTTTGTATATAGGGTCCACGACGAGCCCAACCCCGAAAAACTCAACAACTTCCTGCGACTCATCAGCCGGCTGGGCTACACCATGGACATCAGCTCGCGCTCCAAGCTCGTGAAGTCGTACAACAAACTCTTTGACGACGTGGAGGGCAAAGGCGAGAAAAACCTCGTGGAGTCGGTCGCCATCCGCACCATGGCCAAAGCCGTTTACAGCACCGACAACATCGGGCACTACGGACTGGCCTTCGACTATTACACCCACTTCACCTCCCCCATCCGCCGCTACCCCGACCTCATGGTCCACCGATTAATAGAAAGGTATCTCATCGAAAACCAGGGCTCCGTCGATAAAAAACAATATGAGGACTACTGTGTCCACAGCAGCGAGATGGAAAAACAGGCCGAAGAGATGGAAAGACAGAGCGTGAAATACAAACAGGCAGAGTTTTTGATGGACAAGGTCGGCCAGGTTTTCGACGGGCTGATTTCGGGCGTGAGCAAATGGGGCCTCTATGTGGAGCTGAAAGGCAATAAGTGCGAGGGGTTGGTGCGTTATGAGGACATGCCCGGCGACTACTATTACCTCGACCAGGACAACTTCCGGGTCATCGGACAGGAGTCGGGCCGCGTGATCCAACTCGGCGACGAGGTGAAAGTGCTGGTGAAAAACGTGAACCTGCTGCGGAAGCAGATGGACTTTGAACTGATTCTCGAAGGAAACAAAAAGAAAAAAAGCAACCGTAAAAAAAGATCATAAACCATGAAAAAACCCTTGAAACTCGCACTGATCGTGTTGGGTTCCTTTCTGGGACTCCTTCTATTAATCGCATTGGTGGCGCCTCCTATCGTCAAATCATACGTGTTGGAGCACGACAAGGAACTGGTGGGCAGGGAGCTGGGCATCCACAGGCTGCGCATCAACCCCTTGACGGGAGGCGTGCGCATCAAGGAACTCACCCTCTTTGAAGAAGACGGCGAGCACCCCTTCCTCAACATCAGCGACTTCAGGACCCGCATCGGCCTCTTCGGACTGCTACGCAACAAAGTCAAGGTGAAACGCGCCTCCTTCTCCGGCCTGAAGGTGAACATCGAACAAAACCACGACTGGTTCAACTACACGAGTTTAAGGGAATATCATGCCTCCGACGACACCAACACCGTCGATGAACCCTCCAAATACGAAATCCTGCTCAACAACATCCAGTTCGACCAAAGCCAGCTGCGCTACGCCGACCTGGCCGTGGGCAGCGAGTTCATGCTCAACAACATCTCCCTGAAAATCCCCTCCATCAACCTCTCCTCCATGCGCACCGACGTCGGCCTCGACCTGCACCTCGGCGACAGCACCGTGCTCCACACCCAAGTGCTGCTCACCCAAAACGCCTCGGAATACATCATGAAACTCCAAGTCGATCGCCTGGGACTGGAAGTGCTGGAACCCTACGTGAAACAATCGTATCAGGTGGACTCGCTCAAAGGCTGGGCCGACCTCGACCTGCAAATCAAAGGCAACGCCGACCACCTGCTCGACTGCGACGTCAAAGGCAATATCATCGCTCACAACATTTCCATGAAAGACCCTCAGGGCAACCCCCTGGCCTCCATCGACACCGTGGTGGCCGACATCAAACGCTTCAATCTGACCGAGAACTACCTCGACCTGAAGAAGCTCCACCTCTCGGGCGTCCAGGCCAACTACACCATCGGCCCCGACAAGGTGGCCAACCTCGACCTCGTGATGTTGCCCGACACCGACACCCTCGCCAGCACCGACACCCTTGAAACCGACGAGAAAGCCCCCCTGAGCCTCATCATCGAGGACCTCTGCCTCGACCACGCCAACATCGTCTATCAGGACCAATCGCTGGCACAACCCTTCAACTACGAGATCAGCGACGTGGTGGTAACCTCCAAAAACCTCCGCCTCGACGGCAACAACACCGTGGAGCTGCAAGCCTCCCTCAACCAGGTGGGCAAACTCAACGCCGTGTGGAAAGGCAACCTCTCCGACCTGGAAAACCAAGACCTAGCCCTCAACCTCAGCAACGTGAAGTTCTCCGACTTCTCGCCCTACAGCGTCCAGTTCTTCGGCTACCCCTTGGAACACGGCACCCTCTCGTTCAACAGCCACAACGTCATCGCCCAAGGCCAGCTCAACGGCGTCAACAAGCTCCACATCGCCTCCCCCGAACTGGGCGAGAAAGTGAAAGGCGTGGAACCCCGCATGGCCAAAGTCCCCCTGAAGACCGGACTCTATATGCTCACCGACAAACAGCAACAGCTGCGCCTCGACGTGCCGGTGAAAGGCAACCTCAACGACCCGGAGTTCTCCTACATGGACGCCGTCATGACAGTGCTGGGCAACCTGGTGGTGAAAGTGGCCACCAGCCCCTTCCGACGACTGGCCAGCGACGGCGACCAACAATACCTCGGCTTCGAACTGACCCAACGCGACTTCTCCGCCGCCGAATACAGCCAACTCGACGACATCGCAGCCACACTGTTGGAGAAACCTGAGCTTGAGATCTTCTTTGAACAACGGGTCGATCACGAAAAAACCATCCAGGAGCTGAGCGACTTGCTGCTGAAGCGCGACTATTTCCTCTCAACCCATCCCGGCATGGAGCAACAAACCTTAGACCTCCTCACGAATGAAGCCATCGGTTCCATCAAATGGAACGACAAAGGGTTGTGTGCCTTTGCCGAGCAATGCGGCGAAAAAAACAAAGTTCGCTCAAAGAAAGATGTCGCCTCGGTGGCCTTGGCCGTCTATGGCAAGCAGGCGGAAGACCTGCTCATGATGCTCTTGCAACACAAGAACGAGCAGCTGCGGTCGTACCTCACCGAGCGGAAGGGCTTGGAGCCCGAGCGGGTGACCGTCAACCTGCCCGACAAGGAATCCATGAAAGAATACCATAAAGAAAGTCGGTACGAGATTCGTTTAAATATCATCACAGAATGACATGGAAGAGATTTTCAATTTTTTGGAAGGGGTGTTGAGAAACAACAACCGTCCGTGGTTTCAAGAGCATAAGAGCCAGTATCTCCGAGCGCAACAGCTGTTCAACGGCATTGCGGAGCAGCTCATCGAGGGTGTGCAGAAGTTCGACGACAACTGTAAAGGATTGACCTTGAAGGACTGCACCTATCGTTTTTATCGCGACACGCGGTTCTCGCCCGACAAGCGGCCTTACAAGACCCATTTCGGGGTGTTTGTCTGTCCGCAGGGCAAAAGCTCGATGCTTAGCGGCTACTATTTCCACTTGGAGCCCAAGGAGGCCGAGTATCTGGGACACAACATGATCTGCACAGGCATGTACTGTCCCGACCAGGCCATGCTGAAGGCCATCCGCGAGGAGATTATGTTTGACGGCGCTACCTTGGTGAAGGCCATCAAGAAAGCCGACACTTTCGGTTTGGACACGGCCCGCAACATGAAACGGGTGCCCAACGGCTATCCCAAGGACCATGAGTACGCCGAGTTGCTCAAGCAGCGCGACTGGCTGTTGGTGGAGGACATGAGCGACGACCTCCTGTTCAGCCCTCATCTGGTGGAATGGGCCTTGTCGGAATTCAAGAAGACCAAGGATTACTGCCAGTGGCTCAACGCCGCCGTCTTGGAATAAAGACGACATAAAAAAAGTAGGTAAAACGGGGATTCTACCTACTCAAAAAATTAATAACATGAAACATAAAAATTACACTCTCTGTAATCTCTCTGACTTTCTCACGAAAGAGCGCCCCCTTCAGGACTTGAACCTGAGACCCCCTGATTAACAGTCAGATGCTCTAACCAACTGAGCTAAGGAGGCGAATTACATCAATGAACCTTCATCGTTTGCGGCTGCAAAGATAGAGCTTTTTTTTGACCCCACAAGCATTTTTTTGATATTTTTTTAAATTATTTTTTATTTGTTTGATTATCAGTTAGTTATCGTATCCGATTTTTTCATCGGCCCCACACTCACGGGTCGGCCCACACTGACATGTCGACCCACACTGACATGTCGGCCCCACACTCACGTGTGGGGTTACGAGGATGTCGTGCTTTCAGCACTGGTCCAAAAATATGGATCCTGTTTGGGGTCTTCTGACTTCTTTTTATTATCTTTGCGGTTTCAAATTAAAACCTTATTGATTCATGACACAAAAAAGCATCCTTGGCATTGGCAATGCCTTAGTTGACATTCTGACACTGATTCCCGACGATAACATTCTCAACGAGTTGCAGCTTCCCAAGGGAGGGATGCAGCATGTTGACGCCGAAACCTCCAAGAAGGTGAGCGAGTACCTGAAACGCTATGGCAGTGCCATGGCCGCCGGCGGCTCCACCGCCAACACCATAAGCGGCGCGGCCAAGTTAGGCGTGCGCACTGGCTACATCGGCAAGGTGGGGCGCGACGAAATGGGGCGTTTCTTCGAGGGCGAGATGGTGAAGACACAGGTGAAACCCATGATGTTCACCACCGACACGCCCACTGGATGCGCCAACGCCATCATTTCGAAAGACGGCGAGCGCACCTTCGCCACCTATCTCGGTGCCGCCCTGGAACTGTCGCCCGACGACCTCAAGGCGGAGACCCTCGACGGCTGGGACCTCTTCTATGTGGAAGGCTATCTCATCGCCAACCGGCCCTTGCTCGACAAGGCATTGGCCCTGGCCAAAGAGAAAGGCATGACCGTCGCCATGGACATGGCCAGCTTCAACCTGGTGGAGGCCAACCGCGACTATCTGTTGGGCATGGTGCGCGACTATATCGACATCCTCTTCGCCAACCAAGAGGAGGCGAGGGCGTTCACAGGCATGGACGACCCCGAGGAGGCCTTGCGTTTCATGGCTTCGATGTGCCAAGTCGCCGTCGTGAAGGTGGGTTCCAAAGGCTCCCTCGCGCAACAGGGCAGCGAGGTGGTGAAGGTAGGCCCCATCCCCGCCAAGGTGGTGGACACCACAGGAGCGGGCGACCTCTGGGCCTCGGGCTTCCTCAGCGGCTATGTCAAGGGCGAATCCCTCGAAAAATGCGTCAGAAGAGGCGCCGTCGTGGCCTCCAACATCATCGAGGTCCTCGGAGCCAAAATGGACGAGGAAAGATGGCAAAAAATACAGCAATCGTTGAAAGAATTGTAATATTTTAAAAATATCCTTTGAAATCCACTGGATTTTAGTACCTTTGCACCCTGATTTTTCACAAGATATTCAAAATTTGTAAGACATTTAGATAAAAATGAAGGAATTCAAGACCAACGAGATCCGGAACATCGCCTTGATCGGCGCTGCCAAGTCCGGCAAGACCACCCTTGCTGAGAACATGCTTTTCGAAGGCAAGATCATCAACAGAAAAGGAAGCACGGAAGAGAAGAACACCGTCTCCGACTATCGTCCCATTGAGATGGAGCGTCAAATCTCCGTTCATGCCGCCATGATGTACACCATCATCAACGACAAGAAGATCAACATCCTTGATGCCCCTGGCTTCAGTGACTTCTCAGGCGACATCGTGTCGTGCCTCAGTGCCGCCGACACCGCCGTCCTCACCGTCAACGCCCAAGCCGGCGTGGAGGCCACCACCGAGAACGCCTGGCGTCACACCGTGGCGACCAAGAAACCCGTGGTGTTCTTCATGAACCAGCTCGACCACAGCAACGCCAACTACGACAACGCCATCCGCAACCTGAAGGAGTACTTTGGCGACAAGGTGACCCCGATCCAGTATCCCGTGTCCACCGGCGAGGACTTCAACGCCGTCATCGACTTGATCCTCATGAAGATGCTGGTGTTCAAAAACGGCAACGGCGCTCCTGAGATCCAGGACATCCCTGCCGCCGAGATGGGCAAAGCCGAGGAGTTGCACAACAACCTCATCGAGCACGCCGCCGAAGGCGACGAGGCCCTCATGGAGAAGTTCTTCGAGGAGATGACCCTCAGCGAAGAGGAGATGGAACAAGGCATCCGTTTGGGCATCATGAACCGCGACATGTTCCCGGTGCTCTGCGGCGCCGCCAAACGCGGCATCGGCGTCTATCGTCTCTGCGAGTTCCTCCTCAACGCCTGCCCCTCACCCGCCGACCTTCCCGCCATCAAGGCTGAAAACGGCACCGAGTTCCACAACAGCAACGAAGACCCCACCGCCCTGCAGATCTTCAAGGTGACCACCGAGCAAAACCTTGGCGACGTGGCCTGGATGCGCGTCTATGGCGGCACCCTGAGCAAGAGCCAAGACCTGGTGAACCCCCGCACCGGCAACAAAGAGCGCATCTCGCAGCTCCTCATCTTCCGCGGCAAAAACCGTGAGGAAGTCGAAAAAGTCAACGCCGGCGACATCATCTGCACCATCAAGCTGAAAGACGGCCGCGTGGGCGACACCCTGGTTGACGCCAAGGTCGCCGAAGCCATCTTCCCGCCCATCCCGTTCCCGGAACCCATCTTCCAAATCGCCATCAAGGCCGCCAACTCGCAGGAAGACGAGAAACTGGGCGGCATCCTCAACGACATGCACAAGACCGACCCGACCGTCATCGCCGGCATGTCGCGCGAACTGCGCCAAAACATCCTCCAGTGCCAAGGCGAATACCACCTCAACACCCTCAAATGGTACTTCGACAACGTGTATAAAATCGGTGTCGAGTTCAGCACCCCGAAGGTTCCTTACCGCGAGACCATCACCAAGTCGGCCAAGGCCGACTACCGCCACAAGAAACAGTCCGGCGGTAGCGGTCAGTTCGGCGAGGTCCACCTCTGGCTCCAGCCTTACTACGAAGGCTACACCGATCCCGAGGAACTCGCCGTGCGTACCAAAGAAGAGTACGAACTGCCTTGGGGCGGCAAGCTGATCTTCGCCAACTGCGTGGTCGGTGGCGCCATCGACGCCCGTTTCATGCCCGCCATCCTGAAGGGTATCAACGAACGTCTGGAGCAGGGCCCGCTGACGGGTTCCTACGCCCGCGACATCATCGTCTATGTGTATGACGGCAAGATGCACCCCGTTGACTCCAACGAAATGGCCTTCAAGATCGCCGGTCGTATGGCCTTCTCCATGGCCTTCAAGAACGCTGGTCCCAAGATCATGGAGCCCATTTATGACCTCGACGTGCGCATGCCCGCCGACCTCATGGGCGCCGTCATGACCGACCTCACCGGTCGCCGCGGTATCGTGATGGGTATGGATAGCGACCACAACTACCAAACCATCCATGCCAAGGTCCCGTTCGCCGAGATGGACCGTTACTCCACCACCCTGAGCTCATTGACCTCTGGCCGTGGCACCTTCAAGATGAAGTATGCCGAATACGCCCAGGTGCCTGCCGACGTGCAGCAACGCCTGCTGAAGGAGTACGAAGAGAGCCAGAAGGAGGAAGAATAATTCTTCAGAAGAAAGAAGACAGAAGTCAGAAGACAGAATGCCGGGATGCGTGTTGCGTCCCGGCATTTTTCATTTTATCTGTCCTAACCATCCCTGTGTGCGACCCGTTGCCGGTCGATGCCGTAGGCGACGGTGAGGGTCCCCGATTGTTCCTTGTTTTTATCGTGGAACATATACGTATAATCCCATATTATCAATTACATACATCAAAAAAGGAACTAAAATAAGTGAAAAAACTATATACATGACACATAGTGTTTTTCTTTTTATTCTAGTATTATTGTTTTCTTGATCAAAAATTACTATTATTTTGCTATAATTCTTATTCTTAAGAAAACATATACTATTTATGATTATAAATATTATCATTGACCAATGCCAGGGGTATCGATAGAGTCTAATTTTTGAAATAGCGGTAATAAGAAGAGAAAGCGAAATCAAATTGCAATACAATAAAATGGAATAGTATATAACACTAATAATGGCTATAGTTTTATCATTATCGCCATAACTGCGTTTAAGTCCCTTGAATATACAATAATAAATTCTGTAATAAATTTGTTTCATGGCATCGTCCCCTTCCACCTATTATCAGTTTTGTATAGATTATCCCAGGCCCCGGCGTCGAAACCGCCCTCGCTGGTGAAGATATCCCATTGGGAGTCGGTGAACGGGTCGTACATCCTCCCGTCCATGTTGACCAGCCCGAAACGGGAAAGGTGCTCGTGGCCGGTGAAGCCGCGGTCGAAGGTGTGCGACACGTTGTCGTAACC
>CACZQL010000081.1 GCA_902783365.1 uncultured Bacteroidia bacterium
GTTGGTCGCGAACGGCCGTGATTGGAATTTCCTTAATTGTAGTAAACTGGAATCCTTCTTCTTTCTTTTCATCTTGTGCCTTGACGGGCAAGAAGCCCATCATCAAGGCTAAGGCAAGTAACAATTGCTTTTTCATCAGTATTTGAATTTAATGATTTGCTATCTAAGGACAAGCCTAGATTTACAGCGCGATAGTCTGCCGTGAGGCTTGCAAGTGCAAAAATAGGAAAACTATAGTTACCAACAAAAAGATATGATTAAAATTCAGTAGCAATAGCTGAATATCCCGCCGATATAGAGCTCGTCGATGGCATAATCCCTGATGCTTTCCGGGACATCCTCAGGCCTCCTCGCGGGCTTTGTCTTGTTTTGATTTTGCCATGAATATTGAGTGTTTAGTTTTATTACCTCCATTTCGCCGATTCTGATATTTTCGTTTTCATCAATATATCACCACGTCATCAAGCTCTTCACGTCGAAGCCTCCCTTTAAATCCTCGAAAAAGTCCGATAATTGGGCAGGACATCCTCGCCCCGATGATTCTCAGCGCATATTGTTCATGGCTAAAGCCCTCCGCTTGGAATCTTCCAACACCTCGACGGCCTGCTGCTGAAGCCATCGCTCCTCCTCTGTCTCCGGCTCAAGGACCACACCATGAGGCTTGGAATGATGGTGCTCATCCAAATAAGAGAAAGTGGCGAAGCCATCGGCGGCGGTCTTCTCGGGCTCACGGCTGCGGTACATCTTCGTGTAAACCGTCAGGGTGCTCCGGCCCGCATGAATCACCTTGCTCTCGAACGTCACGATGTCGCCGGCAAAGATGGGAAACTTGAAGTCGATGCCATGTAACACTAACAATACGGTGTCTTTCGTGTCAACATATTGTGCTACAGCAAAATAGGAGCTTTCCAAAAACCACTCGGAACATCTCCCGGCAAAAAAGGTCTGATGGTGGTTGAGGTCCGCTAATTTGATCAATCGTTGTGAATAGGTCGCTTTCATGGTCGTTGCTAATGATAGTTGATGGTCACAAAATTACAAAAAAACATCAGATTGTCGCACTAAAAGCCTATCTTTGCACATCTTTAACACCAAACGACATGAAAACAAGATTCTTATCCCTTGGCCTGCTTCTCATAGTAGGCACCTTAGCCGCTTCTGCGCAGGAAAAACAGAACTTTACCCTCGAAGACCTTTACCAACGTCCCACTTTCTCCACGAAAGGGGTGCGCGGCATGAACTCCATGAAGGACGGAGTTACCTACGGCAACTTTGAGAAAGGCGCCCTGAACATATACAACTACAAAACCGGCAAGCTTGTCAACACCCTCTTCGAGATGAAAGACCTTGTGCTCGAAGGGGAGGAGAAACCGGTTCCTATGCAGAACTATGAGCTCAGTGAGGACGAGTCGAAACTCCTTGTGATGACCGATATGGAGGCCATTTACCGCCACTCCTATACCGCCACCTATTATGTGTATGACATGAAGACCAAGTCGCTGCAACCCCTTTCGAACAATGGAAAACAACGGCTCGCCACCTTCTCGCCCGATGCTACCAAGGTGGCCTTTATGCGCGACAATAACTTGTTTATCAAGGATCTGGCAACCGGTGAGGAGAAACAGTTTACCTACGACGGACTCTATAACCATATCATCAACGGTGCCCCTGACTGGGTGTATGAGGAGGAATTCAGCTTCTCGCAAGGCTTCTTCTGGTCGCCCGACAGCAAGAAGATCGCCTACTACCGCTTCGATGAGTCCAACGTGAAGGAGTTCCAGATGGAGGAATTCGAAGGCCTCTATCCCGACTGGTACAGCTTCAAATACCCCAAGGCGGGCGAGGACAACTCTATCGTCGAAGTCTATGTGTATGACCTCGCCACCGGCAAGAGCGTGAAGATGGACACCGGCGAGGAGACTGACATCTACCTGCCCCGCATGAAGTGGACCAAAGACCCCAACGTGCTGGCCATCCAACGCCTTAACCGCCACCAGAACCACCTCGAGATATTGGCCGCCAACGCCAACACAGGTAAAAGCCGCGTGTTCTACGACGAGACCAACGACTACTATATCGACATCACCGACGACTGGACCTTCCTCGACGACGGCAACACCTTCCTGATGACCTCCGAGAAAAGCGGTTACAACCACATTTATATGTATCTCCTCGATGGTACCCTCGTGAAGCAGCTCACTTCGGGCAACTGGGACGTGACCAGCGTTTATGGATACGACGCCAAGAAAAAGGAAGTCTATTTCCAAGCCGCCAAGAATACCCCGGTGGACCGCCAGATCTATGCGGTCAACCTCAAAGGCAAGATGCGCGAGGTGATTGGTCGCGAAGGCACCAACCAGGCACGCTTCAGCAACGACTTCAGCTACCTTATTAATATTAATAGCTCCATCACCCAGCCGCGCCAGTATGAGCTTTACACCAACCAGGGCAAGCTGGTGAGGGTGCTCGAAGACAACCATGAGTTCACCGAGAAACTCGCCACCTTTAATCTTGGCGAGAAGAAACTCCTCAAGATTAGCGACCCGGCTTTTGTGCTGCCCGACGGCACTCAGGTGGATGTGGATGCCTGGCAAATCCTGCCTCCCGACTTCGACCCCAACAAGAAATACCCTGTGCTGATTTATGTGTATGGTGGTCCCGGCCATCAGACGGTGAACAACGCTTGGGCCGACAGCGACTTCTGGTGGCTCCAGCTCCTTGCCCAGCACGGCATCATCAGCGTCTCCATCAACAACCGCGGCAGCGGCGCCCAGGGCGAGGTCTTTAAGAAGATGACCTACCTGCAACTCGGCAAGTATGAGACGGAGGACATGATCACCCTCGCCAAATACATGGCCAAGCAACCCTACGTCGATGGCGACCGCATCGGCATCTACGGCTGGAGCTATGGCGGCTTCATGGCGGCCAACGGCATCACCAAAGGCGCCGACGTGATCAGCACCGCCGTGTCGGTGGCTCCCGTGACCAACTGGCGTTACTACGACAACGTTTATACCGAGCGTTTCATGCGCACTCCCCAGGAGAATCCCGACGGCTACGACAAGAACTCGCCCGTGCATAACACGGAGCTCATCAAAGGCAACTACCTGCTCTGCCACGGCAGCGGCGACGACAACGTCCACTACCAGAACGCCATGGAACTCATCAAGGCCATGATCAGTAACGGCAAGCAGTTCGACCTGATGATCTACCCCAACAAGAACCACGGCATCTATGGCGGTTATGAGTACGGCGACGGCGAGTGCCGGATGCACCTCTTCAATAAAATCGACAACTTCCTGTTCAAGCATCTGCTGGGAGAATAAGCGTCATGGTCAGAGAAGAAACTGTGTTTGGACCGATTTTCAGTCGTCGGTTGGGTAGTTCTTTGGGAATCAATCTGCTGCCCGTGAATGGAAAGATTTGTACGTTCGACTGCATCTATTGCGAGTGCGGATGGAACCGGGACGGGCGCGACGACACACGGCTTCCCAAAGCCGCCGAGGTGCATGAGGCGCTTGAGACCAAGCTCCAGCAACTGGTCAAAGAGGGCGTCCCCGTTGACTCCATCACTTTTTCCGGCGATGGAGAATCGACCATTAACCCCGATTTTCCGCAGATTATCGACGAGACCTTGGCCTTGAGGGACCAATACTACCCCTCGGCCAAGGTGTCGGTGCTCTCCAACGCCACGCAGGTGCACCGTCCCGAGATCTTTGAGGCCTTGAGGAAGGTGGATAACCCCATCATGAAAATCGACGCTCCTACCAACGAGTTGGTCGAAAAGATCAATAAGCCCGCACCAGGATATGATGTGAGTAGGGTAGTGGAGGCCTTGAAACAGTTTGAAGGCGATTTTGTCCTTCAGACCATGTTTTTGAAGAGCAAGGATTTTGACTCCTCGTCTCCAGAGGTTCTGAACGGATGGATGGACATTGTCCGTTTATTGAAACCCCGCGAGGTGATGGCTTACACCATCGACCGACCCACTCCCGAAGCGGGTTTGCAGAAGTTCACGGTGGAGGAGATGCGGGCGTTTTTAAAGCCGTTGATCGACGAAGGATTCCATCTTCAGATCAAGGGTTGAAGACGTAAAAGGTAAAAAAAACAAAAAATCACGTTTGGTAAAAAAAAAGTCGTATCTTTGCGCCCTCAAAATTCATTATTATTAACCATTTAAAAGAAGGAAGTGTTTTAAAATGATTATTATTCCTGTTAAAGAAGGCGAAAGCATCGACAGAGCTTTGAA
>CACZQL010000082.1 GCA_902783365.1 uncultured Bacteroidia bacterium
TGACGGCTCCCATGTCCACTGCGTTCAGTGTAGGCGCGGCCTTGTTGCTGACGGGTTGCTCCCCAGCAGAGCCCGTTTCCTCGTCCGGCCGCAACACAAAAATAAAGATAAATCACCAATCTGTGACTATAATGAAAAAAATGTCTAATTTTGAAACACTAACCCGCAAACGAGAACCAGTAGAATAACTATTTATTGAGAGCAAAGATTTGAAATTATGAAAAAAACAATAAAACTGAGCGAAAGAAAATTAAAAGAAATAATACAAGAGTCTATTGATAGAGTTCTAAATAAAAACCTTATGTTGGAAATGGCAACATTTGGTACAGAGCGATGGGGAAACGATACTTATAAAATCGCAGTTCATGGAGCTTCAACAAACGATAGACCAACACCACATATTCATATTTATTTGAATAATGATGTTCCTCCATTTAAATTGTTTAATTTTGAAATATCATTTGAAGATATTGTAAGCAAAGACGAAATCAATCTTATTTATCAATTAGACAGGCATAAACATGTTAAGAACACAAATAGAACAGAGTGCTCATGGACTGGCTATGCCGATATTTATGAAGGTTTTAAGAACTTTTTATTTTCGGCTCCTACAAAAACAAAATTTGGGACTTTTAAAGATAATTTGGAAAGAGCAATTTATGAATGGAACAGAGAAACTGATTTTGTAAAAACGGAACAAGGAGGAAATCCAATGAAAGAATACTTTGATGAAAAAGGTGTTGTTGTATTACCAAAATATCTTGGGTATTTTGGCTAAAACAAATAATAACATTATTTTGTATTAACAAGTATATAGTTCTCTACGATGTAATCCTGTTCGGGGTCAAAAAGTATATAATTGCCAAAACAATAGTATTTATTGAACGTCACGAACCAACCTGACGCAATAACGAGAATCACGCACCTGAGTGCCCAAATTCAAGTCATGATAAAGGATATTCAAACAGCAGGGATAAACATTACTCGCGATGTTCGAACACCAATACGCCCCCTCACGTCCCTCTTGAACAATCACCGCTGTGCCTGACGACAAACTCAGTTGGCCTGCAGCTGGAAAGAACACACAACCAGCAGGTTCAAGAATGTCCGTCCAATCCGCAGCCGAAATGTTATTGTCAATCGTATAAGTTTCCGCCACATTAGGATTGATGATGGTGTATTTGGAGGCATCCCAGTCGTCAGGGAAAAAGACATATCCGTCGAGATCATTCACCATGGCTCTCACAAACCTCACGTCGGACGCTGTCTTGCGGTGACGCATCAAATAAAAGAATTCCGACAAAAGAGGCGTACGCCACAATCCTTCCTGGTTCCCACCGTTCACGATGGCATTGTAGCCCCAATCGGCTTTGCCAGTATAGTCTCCCAAATTGGCCTTCGGGTCCCCGTATGCATAAAAGTCGGAGTTGAGAGAAGGGGCACAATCCGGAGCGTATTGTATTGCACCATGGTTATAGCCACTGGTTCCCCAGCAATAATAACAAACCGCATCGCCTGTGTTACAGTCCCACTGATGCTCGGCAAACTTCCAATAAGGTTCTTCCACCTTGTTATAACACCATAGATTGCCTTTTGAAAAATAAATCTGTTTTCCTTCGTCATTGACGGTGAACACACCGTTCAAGGCTCCCTCTGGAACCTTTGATCCACCATTCGGGTCCTTGCCACATCCCGCGATAAACATTACCCCGGTCATGAGCATTATGGCTGCCATTGCCTTCCGTGTTTTCTTCATTGCTGATCAATTTTAGTTAGATATTCAAGAATTGAAAGGCAAAGATATAAAAAAAAGAGAAACTAACACCTTTGGTGGGAAATGTCTTCGCCTTTTTCTCATTCGCTAAACATAACGAAAGAAAAAATGCTCAAGTCATGATGGTTATATCTTTGCGCCAATGGAATCTTTTTACTACCTTTGCACCGTAAATAACTTTTCTGGATATGAGAACAATGACATCACGTTTCCTTTTAGTGGCAACTTTGGTATGCTTGCTTACCGGTTGCTCGGACAATCAAAACAACGGTGAAACAGCCTCCAAGGCGGTCTCCTTCGACGAGGTGTTGGCCACCCGAAGAAGCGTCCGCAGTTATGATGCCTCCAAGACCATCACCGAGGCCGAGGTGCGCGAGCTTCTTATCGCGACCCAAGAGGCTCCCTCATGGGCCAACATGCAACCCTCGAAATACTATGTGGCCATGAGCCCCGAGAAAATAGCGGCGGTGGCCAACCTGGTGGGCGAGCGCAACAAACAGAACATCGCCGGCGCGCCGGTGCTCATCGTCTCCACCTTCGAGAAAGGCAAGTCGGGTTTCTTCAGGGGCGAGCAAACCAACGAGGTGGGCGACGGCTGGGGCGCCTACGACAACGGACTCAGCAATGCCTATTTCATCTTGAAGGCCCGCTCCAAAGGCTTCGACACCCTCATCATGGGAATGCGCGACTCCGATGCCCTTCGTGCGCTGTTCAATATCCCTGAAAACGAAGCGATTATGGCTGTCATCTCCTTGGGCTACAGGGCAGGCGAACCCCGCCAACCCGAACATCGTTCGCTGGAAGAGGTGGTACAGTTCTTCTAATGATTTCAGCCCATGAATCGTTTTTTTGACCTTGTGGCAGAAGCCGCCCGACAAAGCCTACTGGTGAAGATGACGCTGAGCAAACCCGTCCAAAAACACGACGAGTTGCGCAACATTTATGTGAAACCCGTGCTCATCAAGGAGAAACGGCTCTTCGCTTTCACCTACCATTATGAGCGCCGCGACGAGGTGAAGAACTACGATGACGTACAGATGATGGAAATCTTGAAGGAACTGCTTCCGGCAAGGTTTCTCAACGCTGTGCTGTTCACCGTGAGCGAAGATGTCACCCTTTTGGTGTCAAGCAAAGGCAAGGCCACCCTTCAAACCAAGAGGGTGCAGGAAGCCCGCGAGCAAAACCTCGACCACGACAAGCAGAAAAACCGCCTCGTCAACCCCGCGAACCCTTGGTGGTACCAACTGGGGCTGACCACCCGCGAGGGCAAGGTCACTGCCGACATGCAGCACAAGTTCAAGCAGATCTACAAGTACGCCGAAATCGTGGAAAGCCTCCTCAAGCCGATGAAGTTCGACGGCACGGTGCATGTCGCCGATATGGGGGCAGGGAAGGGGTATCTTACTTTTGCCTTGCACGAAGTGCTGACCCAAAGGCTTCACCTCGACGTTGACATCAAAGGGGTGGAGATCCGTCCCGATTTGGTGCTGAAAATCAATGATATTATCAAAGCGTCTAACCTTAAAGGGATGGAGTTTGTCGAAAGCAGCATCGAAGCCTATCATCCTGAGAAACTGGAGGTTCTGATTGCCCTCCATGCCTGCAACACGGCCACTGACGATGCCATTGCCTCGGGAGTCAAGGCCGGTGCGGAGTTGATCGTCTGCGCCCCGTGCTGCCACAAACAGATCCGTCAGGAGATGGAACGTTCCGGCAAAGTCGATGCCATCACCCGCCACGGCATCTTCCTGGAACGTCAGGCGGTGATGGTCACCGATGCCATCCGTGCCTTGATATTGGAGTATTACGGCTACAAGACCCAGGTGATGGAGTTTATCGAGATGGAGCACACCCCCAAAAACGTGCTGCTCGTCGGGCGGAAAACCACAAAAGCGCCCAACCGCATGGAGATCATGCGGCAAATCGCCGACCTGAAGGCCCGGTATGGCATCCGACAGCATTATTTGGAGACAAGGCTGCCCTTCCGGATGGAGTAAAAACGAGGGCGAAATATTATTTCAGAAAAAGGGCGAAACATTGGAAAAATAGTCGTATCTTTGAAGCCTCTAACAAGAAATAAGACAAACAACATAAACCTAAAATTCAACGTAATGCAAAACATCGATTGGGGAAATCTCCCATTTGGTTATTATCCAACGAATTACAACGTCCGCTGCTATTTCAGAAACGGTCAGTGGGGCGAGTTTGAAGTCAGTTCAGAGACCACCATCAACATCCACATGGCAGCCACCTGTCTCCACTATGGACAGGAGGCTTTCGAGGGCTTGAAGGCCTTCCGTGGCAAGGATGGCAAGGTGCGCGTCTTCCGTATGGACGAAAACGCCAAGCGTCTGCAATCGTCCTGCCAAGGCATCATGATGGCGGAGTTTCCGATTGACAAGTTCGAGGAAGCCATCGTGAAGTGTGTGAAGCTGAACGCCGAGTTCATCCCGCCTTACGAGAGTGGCGCCTCCCTCTACCTTCGCCCGTTGCTGATTGGCACTGGCGCCCGTGTGGGTGTGAAACCCGCTGATGAGTATCTGTTCCTCGTGTTTGCCACGCCTGTCGGTCCTTATTTCAAGGGCGGCTTCATGGCCAACCCCTACGTGATCACCCGCAAGTACGACCGTTCCGCCCCGCTCGGCACCGGTATCTACAAGGTCGGTGGCAACTACGCCGCCTCCATGCGCGCTCACGTTGAGGCCTGCCATGGCGGCCAATACGCCTGCGAGTTCTATCTCGACGCCAAAGAAAAGAAATACATCGACGAAGCCGGCGCTGCCAACTTCTTCGGTATCAAGAACAACACCTACATCACCCCGCTCTCCACGTCCATCCTGCCCTCCATCACCAACAAGAGCTTGATTCAAATCGCTGAGAGCATCGGCATGAAGGTGGAGCGTCGTCCCATCCCTGAAGAGGAACTCACCACGTTCGAGGAAGCCGGCGCCTGCGGCACCGCCGCCGTGATCAGCCCGATCTCGCGCATTGACGACCCCGAAAACGGCAAGTCCTACACCTTCGGCGACGGCAAACCCGGCCCCTGGAGCCAGAAACTCTACAACAAACTCCGCGGCATCCAGTACGGCACCGAACCCGATGAATTCGGCTGGACCACCATCATCGAGGGCATCTGATCTGAACCCTGAAAAAAAGTTCAAAAAATGCGCCATTTTTTATGGCGCATTTTTTTGATTATTATTATCTTTGTGGCGGAAAAAAGTATCATCATCAGAATATCAACTAATTCAATCGACTATGAAGAAAATTACTCTTGCCTTAATGGCTTTGCTGGCCTTGACATTCTCCCTGAAGGCCCAGCAGTATGTGTCAACAGTGCCTTCCAACAGGAACGTGATCCTCGAGGAATTCACCGGTCGTGGCTGCGGCTACTGCACCGACGGACACCGTATCGCCAACCAAATCATGGCCAACAACCCCGGTAGGGTTTGGGCCATCAACATCCATGCGGGCGGTTATGCACAAACTTCCTATCCTAACATGATTACCCCCGATGGTAACACCATCCACGGTGGTTTTAGCATCAGCGGCTATCCCACGGGCGTCGTCAACCGCGCCACTGCGGCAGGCCAGGACAGAGGCCAGTGGACCAACGCTGCCAACAACCAGATGAACCAACTCTCTGAGTGCAACATCGGCGGTGTCGCGGTGGTTAACCCCGCCACCCGCACGGCTACCATCACCGTCGAGGTCTATTACACCGGTAACAGCTCGGTGGACGAGAACTACCTCACGGTCGCCATGCTGCAAGACAGCATCCTCGGCTCACAAGCCGACTATGGCAACTACAACCCCACCCAATGGCTCAATGGTCAGTATGTCCACATGCACATCCTCCGCGATGTCATCACCGAAAGCGCATGGGGCGAGGCCATCTCCCCAACCACCCAAGGCACCTTGATTACCAAGACCTACGAGTATCAGATTCCTGAAGTCATTGGTAGCCCCAATGGTGTGGATGTGAACCTTGAACACATCTTCTTCCTCGCTTGGGTTTCCGAACGCTTCCAAGGCACTCCCACCCGTCCCATCCTGACCGGATGCGAGCTGGAGAAGTTCATCGGCACGGGTGAGCCTATCTATCCTTATTTCAAGAACATGGTTCAAAACGGTTTCTCCTGCACCCACACGCAGAACTTGGCTGTCGGCGTCCAGAACGGCGGCACTGAGACCTTGACCTCCCTCACCATTGAGGCTCAGGTGGAAGGCGAGACCTTCTCGGTTGACTGGGAAGGCTCCCTCGAACCCTACGCACTGACCACCATCGACGTCCCCGTGGAAGTCCCCTTCGGCACTTATCCCGTCCAACTCCAAATCGTCTCCGCCAACAACCAACCCTACGAAATGAGCGGTTCTTGCTCGGTGACCTGCACCGAATGGGTCGATGTGGAAGTGGAAGGCGCTGAAGAAGAGCTGACCATCCATATCATGCAAGACAAGTTCGGCAACCAAACCACCTGGGATGTGGTGGACGGCAACAACAACGTGCTTGCCACGGGCGGCCCCTACAGCCAGCTCCTCGGTGGTAGCCAACCTACCCAGCTGAATGTCGAACATGTGGTGGTGCCTGCCAACGAATGCATCAAGTTCACGATTTACGACGCCATCGGCAATGGTATCAACAGCGGCTATGGCGAAGGCTATTACAAGATCTTCGACAGCCACAACAACGTGTTGGTGGACGGTGACGGCGCTTTTGGTGCCCAAGCCAGCCACATCCTCTCCGTCTTCAATCCTGTGACCACCCAGGTGGCCACGAGCGATGTTCGCGTGATGGGCTACCACGAGGCTATGTTTGTCGGTAACCTCTCGGGCGAAGCCGACGAGGTGGGCTTTGTGTATCGCAAAGTGACCAGCTCCGAGCAAACCACGGTCAGCGCTGAATTGGATGGCGACCAGTTCACTGCCACGGTGAACGACCTGGAAGTCTCCAGCATCTATGTGGTGAGGGCCTACGCGGTCACCCACGGTGTCACCGTCTATGGTGAGGAACTGACCTTCAACACTTGGACCGAAGGCGTGAACGACATGGCCGAGACCCTCATGATCTATCCTAACCCGACCTCCAGCATGCTGAACGTCGAGGCCAAGGATCTCAAGAACGTGGCTGTCTATAGCTCCCTTGGCCAGCTCATGCTGAGCAAGGAAGTTCAGGGCAACAGTATCCAGATCAGCACCTCCGGCATGGAGAACGGCATCTATTTCCTGCGTCTTACCTCGCAATGTGGTGAGGTGCTCAACCGCACCTTCTCCGTGGCCCGTTAAGCCGTTTAGGAATGTGTAAAAAAAAGGCCGACCCTTGTGGGCCGGTCTTTTTTTTTGATGGTCTTGCGGTCAGATGATTTGGTGGTCACGCAACACCGTCTCCATCTGCTGTTGTAGTTTTCGGGCCTCGTCGCCTGCCCGGTCGGCGAAGTCGTAGTCGTTGGAGGCATAGATGATGCCCCTTGAGGAGTTGACCAGTAAGCCGCAGTCCTTGCTGAGACCGTACTTGGCCACGGATTGCAGGTCGCCGCCCTGTGCGCCTACGCCTGGCACCAAGAAGAAATAGTCGGGCAACATCTTTCGGATCTCGCCCAATTCCTCGGGATGGGTGGCGCCTACCACGAACATCATTTTTTCGGAAGAGGCCCAGGTGGTGGCGGTTTGCAGCACCTGTTCGTGTAGCATCCTTTCGCCGACTTTCAGGTATTGGAAGTCCTGCGACCCTTTGTTGGAAGTCAAGGCCAGGAGGATTACCCATTTGTCCTCGAAGTTCAGGAAGGGTTCCACCGAATCTTTGCCCATGTAGGGGGCCACGGTCAGGGCATCGGCGTTGAGGCTGTTGAAGAAGGCCTTGGCGTAGTTGGCCGAGGTGTTGCCGATGTCGCCTCGTTTGGCGTCGGCGATGATGAAGATCTCTGGATGGTTGTTCTTGATGTATTGAACGGTCCTTTCCAGGCTCTGCCAGCCTTTGGCACCATACACCTCATAGAAAGCAGTGTTGGGTTTGTAGGCCACGGCGTACTCCGCTGTCTTGTTGATAATCTGTTTGTTGAACTCAAAGATGGGGTCGTCCATGGCTTGGAGGGTCTGTGGAATCTTGTTGATGTCAGTGTCCAATCCGACGCAGAGGAAGGATTTCTTCTGTTTGATTTGCTCGATGAGTTGTTGTTTGTTCATAAATATTATTGTTCTATATTTTCTTTCAGTCTTTCGGCGTTTTCAGCCATTTGGAGGCGTTCGATGATTTCGTTGAGGTCGCCGTCCATGACAGCGGCGAGGTTATAGACGGTGAGGCCTTCCACACGGTGGTCGGTGACGCGGCCTTGGGGGTAGTTATAGGTACGGATCTTTGCGGAGCGGTCGCCGGTGGAGACCATGGTTTTGCGTTTGGCGGAGATGTCGCTGATGTATTTTTGGTACTCCATGTCGTAAATCCGAGTACGCAGTCTGGCCAAGGCGCGTTCGCGGTTCTTAGGTTGGTCGCGGGTCTCGGTGCATTCGATGAGGATTTCCTGCATCTCACCCGTGTTGGGGTTCTTCCACATATAGCGCAGGCGCACGCCCGACTCCACTTTGTTCACGTTTTGGCCGCCGGCGCCTGAGGAGCGGAAGGTGTCCCATTTGATCTCGCCTTCGTTGATTTCCACATCGAACTCTTCGGCTTCGGGCAGCACGGCCACCGAGGCGGCGGAGGTGTGGATGCGGCCTTGTGTTTCAGTTTTTGGAACACGTTGCACACGATGTACACCTGACTCAAATTTCAGTATACCATAACATCCGTTGCCTGTCACGGTGAAGTCGATTTCCTTGTAGCCGCCGCTGGCGCCTTCGCTGACGGAGGTTACCTCCACCTTCCAACCGCGGTTTTCGCAGAACTTGGAGTACATACGATACAAGTCGCCAGCGAAGAGGCAGGCTTCGTCGCCGCCCGTGCCAGCACGGATTTCCATAATGGCGTTCTTGCTGTCCTGCGGGTCTTTGGGAATCATCATCACGCGGATGTCCTGCTCCAACTGCTCAATGCGCGTTTGGGCGGTATCCAACTCTTCTTGGGCCATCTTGCGCATCTCCTCGTCCTTCTCCGTTGCCAGGATTTCCTTGGCTTCTTCGACGTTGGCTTTCAGGGTCTTGTATTCCTTGAAGGCCATGACGATAGGCTCCAAGTCCTTATAGTCCTTGTTGAGCTTCACGAACTTCTTCATGTCGGAA
>CACZQL010000083.1 GCA_902783365.1 uncultured Bacteroidia bacterium
CCGACCACCTTGGCCTGAGCCGTCGCACGGTGGAAGTGCACAAAAGCCATATCTTCGAAAAGCTCGACCTCAAGACCACGGCAGATCTGGTGAAATACGCATTCAATGCCGGATTGGTGGGAAAAAACTGATGGTTTTTCGTCGTAATAAGTAAATTTACTTATAATCGTTTCAATAATCCCTTATATTTTTGTTTGCTGCGATAATTAACCAACAAAAATATAACATTATGAAAAGAGTCTTACCCATTCAAAAAAGAGTCTTCGTCCTTCTCCTTGCCCTTGGCTTGGGCATGGGAACGGCGGATGCCTACAACTTCTCCGCGGTATGCTCCACGGGGCAAACGCTATATTACAACATCACTGATGCCAACCACCATTATGTGGAGGTTACTGCCCCCGACCCGTACTATTGGTCTAATCCGTATGCTGGTTATACCCAACCTTCGGGAGCTCTCACAGTGCCGCGTGACGTCTATTATAATGGTCAAGATTATACGGTGAAAAGCATCGGTTATGATGCTTTTTGTAACTGTACCAATTTGACATCCGTTACCATTTCGAGTGGAATCACTGCCATTGATAGAGAAGCATTTAGCCTTTGCGCTGGCTTGAATCAGGTGAATATCCCTGGTACGGTGACTTCTATAGGAAGCAATGCCTTTAGCGGCTGCACCGGGATGACGAGGGTCAACATCAGTAGCGTTGATGCTTGGCTTGAGATTGACTTTGCCGACGCAGATGCCAACCCCCTTTCCTATGCCCATCACCTTTTTATCAATGGGAACGAAATCACCCAGCCATTGATCAATGTTGGTGAAGTCAAGGATTATGCCTTCTACGGTTGCACAGGCCTCACCAAGCTCATCTTCACCAATGACGTGAATACCATAGGACGTGCTGCTTTCAGCGGCTGTTCCAATCTTCAATCTGTCACTTTCGATGTTTATACTGTTACATCTTCTTCCTCTTTGACATCCATAGGAGCCGATGCGTTTGAAGGCTGCGATGCCTTGCAGTGGGTTGACATCTGCGACTTGGCTGGATGGTGCGGCGTTAACTTTGGTAATGCGAGCGCCAACCCTATTGGCTTTGCCACGACGCTTAAGATCAATGGAAACGCGGTTTACAATTTGAGTATCCCAAGTGGTGTGACTACCATTAAGAGCTATGCTTTTTATGGCGCCACATGGCCGACGTCGGTCACCATTCCACCTTCGGTGACCACCATAGGAGAAGATGCGTTCTATGGCTGCAACAACCTGACGAAGGTCGATATCAGCAGCTTAGCTGCTTGGTGTAAGATTAACTTTGCCAATGCTGATGCCAATCCCATTGCCTGGGCCCATCACATCTACCTGAACGGAGCTGAAATCACCAATTTGGAGGTGAATATCACTGGATTTAGCATTAAGCCTTATGCGTTTTATGGTGCCTCTCACCTGACATCACTGAACTGTACTTGTAACTGGATTGGAAACTATGCGTTTTATGGCTGTAGCGGCCTGACGACGGTGAACTGTGGAGCCCTTTATATTTTAGACCACGTGTTTTCCCATTGTTCCAACTTGTCGGTATTGAAATTCTTCGGCTTGATGGAAGACATCGGGCGACAGTCGTTCGAGGGTTGCACCAACCTGTCGCATGTTGAAATCTCCTCCTTGAGTGCTTGGTGTACCATTGACTTTGCCGCAGCCAGCGACAATCCCCTTTCCATCGCCAAACACCTTTATCGTCTCGGAAACGAAGTCACCGAATTGGTCATCCCCAACGACGTAACTACCATCAAGAAATATGCGTTTTATGGACTCTCCAGCTTGACATCGGTCAGCATTCCTTCTAGTGTGACTTCCATCGGTGAAGACGCTTTCGATCGATGCTCAGGCTTGACGAGGGTCAATGCCGACAACTTGGCAGCTTGGTGTGGAATTGATTTTGCCAATGGCTACGCCAATCCCCTTTCCTACGCCCACCACCTATATGTTTCTCCTGGAAACGAAATCACCAATTTGGCCATCCCCCAGGGCGTGACCACCATCAAGTCTAATGCTTTTTGGGGTTGCACTGGCTTGATTTCGGTCAGCATCCCTTCGTTTGTGACTACCATAGAAAATGGGGCGTTCTCATATTGCACAGGACTCCGATTCCTTGTCATTAGCGGCGACACGCCGCCTACGGCAAGCAGCCAAGCTTTCACTAAAGTCCCCTCCACCATCACGGTTTTTATACCCCCTTACATGAACCTTCATCAACGTTGCATATTCTATGACGCGATCGAAAGTTGGGGATTCTACAACATCAGTGAAAGCTTCTACATAGATTTCAGTGATTCCGTCGTGAAGGGCCTCTGCTTGCAGCATTGGGACATTGACAACGACGGTGAGCTGACTCGCGCCGAGGCCGCCCTGGTGAATGACTTGGGCGATGTGTTCCGAAACAACACTGCCATCACTTATTTCTATCAGCTGCAATATTTCATTGGACTGACAAGCATCAACAACAATGCTTTCGACGGCTGCAGCAGTATGACTTCCATCAAGCTCCCACCCGAGGTCCACTCCATCGGCACTAATGCTTTCCGAAATTGCCAGAGTCTCCAATCCATCAACATACCGAGCGGGGTCACTTCCATCAGCAATGATTCATTCTTGGGTTGCTCCGCCTTGAGGTATATAACCGTGGAAGCGGGCAACGCCGTTTACGACTCGCGCAACGGCTGCAAAGCCATCATACGCAGCAACAACAATGCCTTGGTTTTGGGCTGCAAAAACACGGTTATCCCGAATGATGTCATTTCCATCGAAGGTTATGCCTTCTCTGGTTGCAGCGGTCTCACTTCCATCACCCTCCCGAGTGGCCTCACCCAAATAGGCATCAACGCCTTCGACGGATGCACTGGGTTAGCTTCCATCACCGTGAAGGCCACCACGCCGCCCTCGGTTGGCGCAAATGCTTTCCTCAACGTCTCCTCCAATATCCCGCTCTACGTGCCTTGCGAATCCCTCACCGCTTACCAGAACGCTGAGGGCTGGAACCACTTCAACAACATCATCGGCGGGGACTGCAACATCGTATTCGCCGACTCCAACGTGAAAGACATCTGCTTGCAATATTGGGACACCAACAACGATGGCGAGTTGAGCCATGCCGAAGCTGCCGTGGTGACCACCCTGAACCCTTCAGGGGAGACCAATAACAGCGCATTCAGGGGCAACACCACCATCACCTCTTTCGATGAGTTGCAGTATTTCACGGGGCTGACAAATATCGATTATAATGCATTCAGTGGATGTGTCAACCTAGCCTCTGTGACCCTTCCGAGCACGATTACCCAAATTATTAATCGTTCCTTCGAAGGCTGCACCAGCCTCGCCTCCATCATCATTCCAAGCATGGTAACCAACATTGGTCCCTTTGCTTTCGACGGCTGCACCGGCCTTAATTCAATCATTATCCAAGGTGAACTCGAATATATTCGCAATTCTGTCTTCCGCAACTGTACTAGTCTCACTTTCATCATTGTGAACGCTACTACGCCGCCCTCGTTTGGATCGCAACCCCCATTCCTAAACGTCCCCACCGGCATCCCGGTTTATGTGCCATGCGGCAAAAAGACCGCCTATCAAAACGCATCGGGCTGGAGCAGCTTCACCAACTACCATGAGCTGTGCGAGGCTATCACCTTCGCCGACGCCAATGTGAAGGCCATCTGTGTGGCCAACTGGGACACCAACGGCGACGGCGAGCTGAGCTACGGCGAGGCTGCCGCTGTGACCACCCTGAACCCCTCAGGGTCGCCCAACAACAGCGTGTTCAAAAACAACACCACCATCACCTCGTTCGACGAACTTCAACACTTCACCGCGTTGACGAGCATTGGCAGTTACGCTTTCAACGGCTGTAGCAACCTAGAGTCAGTCACCCTTCCGGGTAGTGTCATCACCATCGGCTACTCAGCCTTCTATGATTGCCAAGACCTCACTTCTGCCGTGCTATCGGGCTCACTTACCTCCATCAGTGATTATGCCTTCGCCCACACCGGACTCACCTCCATTCAAATCCCGAGAAAAGTCATCTCCATCGGTTCCAATCCGTTCTTGGCTTGCCACGCCTTGGCGAGCATCACTGTGGAGACGGGCAATACCGTTTACGACTCACGCGACAATTGCAACGCCATCATTGAGACATCCACCAACAATCTGATTACTGGATGCAAGAACACGGTCATCCCGGATGGACCCAACGGGGTCGTCTCCATCGAGGCAAGCGCTTTCAACTTGTGTATAGACCTCAACTCCATCATCTTGCCAAGCACACTTTCCACTATCGGAAGTAATGCCTTCTACGGTTGCGCTCGCCTCAAGTCCATCACCGTAAACGCCGCGACACCGCCTCTATTGGAAACCGCCTCTGTCTTCGGCAACGTCCCTGCCGACATTCCCGTTTACGTGCCATGCGAATCGGTTGCAGACTACCAAAGCAGCGACTGGACCTGTTTCAATAACATCGTCGGAGGTGATTGCCCCATTGTCTTCGCTGATGCCAACGTGAAATCTGTCTGTGTGTCCAATTGGGACACCAGCGGCGACGGCGAACTGAGCTACGCCGAAGCCGCCGCGGTGACCACGTTGATCTCCTCGGGGAATAGTGTTTTCCGCAATAACACCACCATCACCTCGTTCAACGAACTGCAATACTTTATTGGATTGTCTGCCATCGAAGCCAATGCTTTCTACGGATGTTCAAGCCTGGCTTCCGTCTCCCTCCCGAGCGGGCTCACCTCCATCAGCAACAATGCCTTCCTTAATTGCCGCAGCCTTGTTTCCATCATCATTCCAAGTAGCGTTTACTTCATCGGTGAAAATCCTTTCAAGGGCTGTTCTGCCTTGGGGAGCATCTTCGTTATGCCTGGCAATACCTACTATGACTCACGCGACAATTGCAACGCCATCATCCAGACGGCCACCAACACACTGATTACGGGCTGTAAGAACACGGTCATACCAGACGGTGTCAGCGCCATAGGCACTAGCGCCTTCTCTGATTGCCCTGGTCTCTCTTCCATCATCCTCCCGGGCAGCGTGACTACCATCGGTGACAACGCCTTCTTCTTTTGCACTGGCCTCCATTCCATTACCGTGGAAAGCACCACACCGCCCACGGTAGGCGCAAATGCTTTCTTAAGCGTCATCACCAATATCCCGGTCTATGTGCCATGCGGCTACTATGAAACCTATAACAACGTCAGTTGGGGTGGCTTCATCAATTTCGTCGAGAACTGCATCGATTTCGCCGATGAAAACGTGAAAGCCATCTGCGTGGCCAACTGGGACACCGACGGAGATGGTGAGCTTAGCTATACCGAGGCCGCCGCAGTGACTTCGCTGAAACCTTCGGGAACCAGTGTGTTCGAAAACACCGTTATCACCTCGTTCAATGAGCTGCAGTACTTCACGGGCCTGACAAGCATCGAAACCTTCGCTTTCTCAGGATGCACAAGCTTGGCTTCCGTTACCCTTCCGAGCTGGCTACGCACCATCAACAGCTATGCATTCAACCAATGCCAGAGCTTGACTTCCATCGACCTTCGCACGGTTGCCACCATCGGCGATTTTGCCTTCGACGGATGCACAGGCCTGGTTTCTGTCAGCATTACGAGCTACGTCACTTCCATCGGTGATAATCCATTCTCGAACTGTTCAGCCTTGGAGAGCATCAACGTGTGGGCGGGCAATACCCTCTACGGCTCGCCTAACGGCTGCAACGCCATCATTGAGACGGCCACCAACAAGTTGGTTTCGGGCTGCAAGAACACCGTTCTCCCAAGCACGGTCACCTCCATCGGTTCTTGCGCCTTTTACGGTTGCACAGACCTCACTTCCTTCACCATCCCGGGCGGCGTCACCTCCATTGGCGCTAGTGCCTTTTACGGTTGCACAGGCATGACCGCCCTCACCGTGGAGGCCTCCATACCGCCCACGTTAGGCAACATCTTTGTCTTCTACAATGTCCCCACCGACATCCCCGTCAATGTATTTTGCGGCACCAAGGCGGCCTATCAAGCCGCTATGGGCTGGAGTGATTTCACCAACTTCGTGGATCCCTGCGACGCCATCGTCTTCGCCGATCCGGCTGTGAAAGCCCTCTGCGTGGCCAACTGGGACACCAACGGCGACGGCGAGCTGAGCTATCCCGAAGCCGCCGCGGTGACAACACTAAAACCTGATGGAGTAACATATAGCGTGTTTTATGACAATTCCAGCATCGAAACGTTCGATGAGCTGCAATACTTCACGGGACTCGGCACCATCGAAACCCGAGCATTCTACAGTTGTAGTAATTTGACCTCCGTCACACTGCCCGATAATGTAACCTCCATCGGATCACAGGCGTTCTCTTATAGCGGATTGCAATCCATCACATTGCCCGAAGGTTTAACTACCATTAACGCACAAGCATTCGGATATTGTAACTTGACTTCTATCCATTTTCCATCTTCCGTACGAACCCTTGGAACTAATCCATTCATCAACTGTTCGGCTTTTGGGAGTATTACCGTCGATGAGAACAACCCGACCTATGACTCACGCGACTACTGCAACGCCATCATCAAGACTACCAGCAACCAATTGGTTGTGGGCTGCAAAAACACCGTTATCCCCAGCTCTGTGACTTCCATCGGTCAGTACGCATTCTATGGGCAATCAGAGATGACTTCCATTGCCATCCCGAACAGCGTGACCACCATCGGCCAATACGCATTCTACGGATGCACCAGCTTACCATCCATCACCTTGCCTGAAACCATAACCTCAATCGACAATGGTGTCTTCTCCGAATGCACTGGCTTGCAATCCATCACCTTGCCTGCGAGTATCACCAACATCAATATTAATGCCTTCTACAATTGTACTGGCTTGCAATCCATCACGGTGGAGGCCACCACACCGCCTACCATCTACCTCAACACCTTCTCCTACGTTCCCACCGACATCCCGGTTTACGTGCCTTGCGAGAGCATTGAGGCCTACCAGGCTGCCACGGGTTGGAGCAACTTCACCAACATACAGGCCAATCCCGCCTACATTTGCTTTGCCGACGCTGACGTGAAAGCCATCTGCGTGGCCAATTGGGACACCAATGGCGACAATAAGCTGAGCTATCCCGAAGCCGCCGCGGTGACCTCCTTGGGCACTGTGTTCCAAGGCAACACGGAAATCACCTCTTTCGACGAGCTGCAATACTTCACAAGCTTGACCGTCATCCAAGTCAGTGCGTTTTCTGGTTGCATCGGCTTGACCTCTGTCACCCTCCCCAATTCCTTGACTAGCATCGGGTCTTCTGGGTTCCGAGATTGCTCAAGCCTTGAATCAATCACCCTCCCCAATTCCTTGACTACCATCCTAGACTATGCATTTAATGGTTGCAGCAGTCTGACCACGATAGAGATTCCCAACACAGTGAATTCCCTCGGACGCTTTGTGTTTTCTCAGTGTACGGGCCTGACTTCTGTCAACCTCCCCAATGTCGTGACTTCCATCAAAGCCAGTTTATTTGAAGGATGCCGCAGCTTGACTTCGGTCATCATCCCCGATGCCGTGACTTCCATCGGAAACGCTGCGTTCCGAGATTGCAGCAGCCTAACTTCAATAGAGATTCCCAATGCCGTGACTTCCATCGGAAGCCAAGCGTTTAATAGCTGCACAAACCTCCAGTCGATCACTTGCCTTCCTACCACGCCACCAACGTTAGTGACCCACGCTTTCAGTAGCCCCACGTACAACAGCGCCACGCTGACCGTGCCTTGCGGGTCGATTTCGGCTTACCAGAGTGCCTCGTACTGGAGCAACTTCACCCACATTGTTGGCGACTGTGAGCAGGCGACGGCCCTGGAAGCTGGCTGGAACTGGTGGGCGCCCACGGTCGAGATGAGCGTGGAAGACTTCGAGGCGGCTCTTGTCAGCATCAGTGGCGACCTCCTCATCAACTCGCAGGAAGAAGGCTTTGCCCGCCGCACGGGTGGCACATGGGACGGCACGCTCACAAGCATCGAGCTAGGCAAGATGTACAAAATCAAAACCACCGCGGGCGCAACCCTTACGATGGCTGGCGACCGTCCCGCCACAGTCAGCGTCAGCATCGAGCCTGTTTACACTTGGTTTGGCTATGCTGGCGCGCAGGCCGCCGACATCGCCACGGCCCTTGGCAACCTCGGCATCACGCCCGCCAGCGGCGATACCATCACCGACAAGAACGGCGACACTGCCACCTACAACGGCAGCAGCTGGAGCGGCAGCCTCACCACCGTGCAGCCTGGACAGGGTTATATCTATAGGCGGCAGTAAATGCCAAACAATAACGAGGCCACCCCGCGGGGCGGCCTCGTTTTTACTCCTTATCGTCGCTTCGCGTCATCACGAGGAGGAACGACGAAGCAATCTAGTCATGAAGGGGAGGGGGGTTACTTCTCAGGAATATTCTTCAAAGTCTCCACAACGAACTCCCAGAACGGAGCGACGCTCTCGATGAGCAGGGCCTCGTCGGGGGAGTGCGGGTGAACCAGGGTCGGACCGAACGACACCATGTCCCAATGCGGGTATTTGGAGCCGAGGATGCCGCATTCCAGACCGGCGTGGATGACCATCACCTTGGCTTCTTTGCCGAACTTCGCCTTGTAAACCGTCTTCATCGTGTTGAGGATGGGGGAGTTGGGGTTCGGTTTCCAGCCCGGGTAGTCGCCGGTGGAGATGGCCTCAGCGCCATGGTCGGTGAGGTTCTTCCGGATCTGCGCGGCCAGCTTGTCCTTGTCGGCATCGACGAGGCTGCGGGTGAGGGATGCGCACACAATCTTGCCATCTTCCATCTTGATGGTGGCCAGGTTCGAGGAAGTCTCGGTGGTGCCTTCGACGTCCTTCGACATGGCAATCACGCCGTTGGGATATTGGGCGATGGCGCCGAAGAGGTTGTCCTGGGTCTTGATGTCGATGACCTGCTTGGGCATCTCGGCGGGTTGGCAGAGGATGGCCATCTCGGGCTCGACGCCTTTGAACTCTTCTTTCACGATGGCTTCATATTCTTTGGCGTATGCCTCAAACTCGGCTTTCTTGTCTTGGGGAACGACCACGATGGCCATGGCTTCTCTTGGGATGGCGTTGCGGAGGCTGCCGCCGTCGATGCAGGCCATACGGAGGCCGTATTTCTGGGCGGCCAACAGCATCATGGTGTTGAGCACCTTGTTGGCGTTGCCACGGCCCAAGTTGATGTCCATGCCGGAGTGTCCACCCTTGAGGCCTTTCACAAAGAGTTTGTAGGCGGCCATGCCTGCGGGAACGTTCTCATAGTTGGGGGTCCAGGTGCCGATGTTATCGACGCCGCCGGCGCAACCCACATAGAGCTCGCCTTCGGTCTCAGAGTCCATGTTGAGCAGGATGTCGCCGTGCAACATGCCGGGTTTCAACAGGTTGGCGCCCGTCATGCCGGTCTCCTCGTCGATGGTGAAGAGGGCCTCGACGGGTCCGTGTTCGATGTCGGTGGCTTCGAGAACCGCCATGGCAGCGGCGGCGCCCAGACCATCGTCAGCGCCAAGAGTGGTGCCGTTGGCTTTCACCCAACCGTTTTCGATATGGGTCTCGATGGGGTCGTTTTCAAAGTCGTGCGGGTTGCCGTCGTTTTTCTGCGGCACCATGTCGAGGTGGGCTTGCAGGATGACGCCCTTGCGGTTCTCCATGCCGGGAGTGGCGGGCTTGCGGATGATGACGTTGCCGCATTCATCCACGATGGTCTCCAAACCGTGGTCTTCGCCCCATTTTTTCATGAAGGCGATCACTTTGGCTTCTTTTTTCGAGGGACGCGGAATCTGCGTCAGGCTGTGAAAGTTTCTCCAGATGCCACTGGGCTGTAATTCTTGAATTGTCATAGGCTTTTTTATTAGTTGAGTTATTTAATTAAATGATTGCAAATCAGTAAGTTTCTTGTAAACGCCATTCAAGGCGATTAATTGTTCGTGGGTGCCGCGCTCGATGATTTGGCCTTTTTGCAGGACAATAATCTCGTCGGCGTGTTGGATGGTGGAGAGCCGGTGGGCGATGACGATGGAGGTGCGCTGGCTCATCACCTTCGACAAGGCGTCCTGCACCAATCGTTCGCTTTCGGTGTCGAGCGAGGAGGTGGCCTCGTCTAATATTAATATAGGTGGATTCTTCAGCACCGCACGGGCGATGCTCAGGCGTTGCCGCTGTCCGCCACTGAGGTTCATGCCTCGGTCCCCAATGTAAGTGTCATAGCCATGCTCCATCTCCATGATGAACTCATGCGCGTTGGCAATCTTGGCGGCCTCGATGACCGCCTCCTTCGACACGTTCTCCATGCCGAAGGCGATGTTGTTGAATACCGTGTCGTTAAACAAAATGGTCTCCTGCGTAACGATCCCAAACAAACTCCTTAAATCATTGATTTTGTAGTCCCTGATGTCATGACCATCGAGAAGAATCTGCCCCTCGCACACGTCGTAGAACCTGGGCAACAAGTCAATCAACGTTGACTTGCCGCCGCCGCTTTCTCCCACGAGGGCGACAATTCTTCCTTTGGGAATCTTGAGGCTGATGTCTTTCAACACATCGTCTTTCACATAACGGAAACTGACGTCGCGGTATTCAATCTCGTTGTTGAAATCCTTGATGGACAGTGCATTGTCTTTTTCGGTGATGACTTCTTCGGCGTCCAAAATCTCAAAGATGCGCTCGGCCGAAGCCACTCCCTTCTGGATGTTGTAATACCCCTGGGAGAAGGACTTGGCGGGAGAGATGATTTGTGAGAAAACAACAATATAAGTGATGAAATCAGCAGCACCAATCGAACTTCCTCCACCGAGGATGAGTTTTCCTCCAAACCAAAGTACGATGATGACCACGATGGAAGAGAGGAACTCGCTCATCGGGGAACTCATTTCCCGTTTGCGATGCACGCCCAGCAGGGTTTTGGAATATCGCTGGTTTTGCTCCTCGAACTTGGCCTCGGAATAGTGGATGGCGTTGAATCCCTTGATGATGCGAAGTCCGGAGATGGTCTCCTCGATGGTGGAGATCATGCCGGCCAGTCGGTTCTGGCTCTCCTTCGACTGTTTCTTGAGGGCTTTGCCTACCTTCCCGATGAGGAAACCGGCGATGGGCAGCACCACCAATACGAACAAGGTGAGTTTCGGACTCAGGCTGAGCATGAAGGCGAAATAGAGCAGGATGGTCAGGGGATCCTTGATGAGCATCTCGATCCAGTTGAGGATGGAGACCTCAACTTCTTGGATGTCAGTGGTGATGCGGGCCATGATGTCGCCTTTTCGCTGATTGCTGTAGAACGAGAGGGGAAGGACGAGGATCTTGTTATAGATGTCGCGTCGCAGGTCTTTGATGGCACCCACCCGTCCCTTGGCCATGAAATAACAGGCGCAAAACCTTCCGATGTTTCGGAACAGGAAGGCGATGAGCAGAAAGAGGCAGATGAATGCAAGGGCATAACCGTGGCCGTGTTCGAGGATGAGGTTGCTCATCTCGTAGTTGAGATAGCCGGTGAGGTACTCCGACGAGAGATGAAACTCGGGTTTGGCGACCGCCTCGATGGCATCGGTTTGGAAGAGCAGGTTGAGGAAAGGCACCACGAGGGCGAAAGAAAACAGAGAAAAGAAGATGGCCACCAAATTGAAGATCAGGTTCAAGAAGATGTAAAACCAATAAGGTTTCACATAACCCAAGACCCTTGAGAATGGCTTTTTTTTATTAATTACTTCTTCTTCTTTCATTTCTTCTTCCTTCTGTCTTCTGTCTTCTGTCTTCTGTCTTCTTAATAATTGTACCCCGTATAATTCTCCGGCGTAATGGCTCTTAACTCTTCTTTAATACTTTCATTCACAGGGAGTTGATTGATAAACTCATCGATAGTCTCCTTGTCAATGTGCTTGTTGGTGCGGGTGAGGCCTTTCAGCAACTCGTAGGCGCCCTCGATTTCCTCGCGGCGCAGGATTGTTTGAATGGCTTCTGCCACCACAGCGTAGTTTTGCTGGAGGTCTTGGCGGATCTTATCCTCGTTGAGCAACAGTTTGTCCAGGCCTTTGAGCAGCGACTTGACGGCGATCAGGGTATGGGCAATCGGCACGCCGATGTTGCGGGTGACGGTGGAGTCGGTAAGGTCGCGCTGCAAGCGGCTGATGGGCAACTTGGTGCTGAGGAAGGTGAGGATGGCGTTGGCCAGTCCCAGGTTGCCTTCGGCGTTCTCGAAGTCGATGGGATTCACCTTGTGGGGCATCGCCGACGAACCGACTTCGCCTGCCTTGATCTTTTGCTTGAAGTATTCCATGGAGACGTACATCCAGATGTCGCGCGACAGGTCTATTAGGATGGTGTTGATGCGGCGCAGGGCGTCGAAGTAGGCGGCCATGTAGTCGTAATGTTCAATCTGGGTGGTGGTCTTCTGGCGTTTCAGTTTGAGGCTCTTTTCCACGAAGTTTTTGGCGAAGGCGGGCCAGTCGATGTCGGGGTATGCCACCTTGTGGGCGTTCATGTTGCCGGTGGCGCCTCCGAATTTGGCGGTGAAGGGAACGCTGTTGAGCATCTTCAGCTGGTCGTCGAGGCGTTCCACAAACACGTAGATCTCCTTGCCGAGGTGGGTGGGGCTGGCGGGCTGGCCGTGGGTGCGTGCGAGCATGGGGATGTCGCGCCATTCCTTGGCCATGCCTTTCAGCTTGTCGATGACCTCCTCGATGGCGGGCTTCACCACCAATTTGTGGGCTTCCATCATCGAGAGCGGCACGGCGGTGTTGTTGATGTCCTGTGAGGTCAGGCCAAAATGCAGGAATTCTTTCCACTTTTCGAGGCCCATCTCGTCGAACTGGCGTTTCAGGTAGTATTCCACGGCTTTCACATCGTGGTTGGTGGTCTTTTCGATTTCTTTGATTTCCTCAGCATCTTCGGTCTGGAACTCCTCGTAGATGGCGCGGAGGTCTTCGTAGTCACCTTCAAAATCCTCTAATTGTGGCAATGGAATCTCGCAGAGGGCTATAAAATACTCCACTTCGACCATCACGCGGTAGCGGATAAGTGCGAATTCGGAGAAGAAGTCATTGAGTTCGACGGTTTTGCTGTGGTATCTGCCATCAACGGGGGATATGGCGGTTAAAGGATTAAGGTTCATAGTAGGTTTGTCCATTTTTGTGTTAACGAGGCAAAGATATATCTTTTTCGCCAAAATGACAAAAAAAACCGCCAAAACTTTGGCGGTTTTCCTTGATGGTTTGAAAGCGCTTGCCTTATGCCTGCTCTAATTTGTCGTTCGAGCCCAACACATTCACGATCTTGTGGATGTAGAGCTTCTTCATGTTGTCGCGGGCGGGGCCGAGGTACTTGCGGGGGTCGAACTCGGCGGGTTTCTCGGCGAAGGTCTTGCGGATGGCGGCGGTCATGGCCAGACGGCTGTCGCTGTCGATGTTGATCTTGCAGACGGCGCTCTTGGCGGCCTTGCGCAGCTGC